>CAYFQW010000010.1:18810-25464 GCA_964345475.1 uncultured Raoultibacter sp. | reverse complement strand
AGATGAAATGACACAAGACCTGGAAGAAAAAGAGGTAAGCTACCGTATTCATATTGATCGGAAGATTTGCACAGAATGCGGGCTTTGCGAGGCTTTTTGTCCCGTAAACGTGTTTGTTATGGATAAGGGCCCCCAAGCCGTTCATTCTGAGCTTTGCTGGGGATGCGAAACCTGTGCGGGCCAGTGTCCTGAAAACGCGATATATATTGAGTCAATAGCACCCAAGGACCAAGATTTGAGCGGTCTCGAAAAAGCAGCCCCTTTAAGTCCCTCAGCGCGTGCGACGTATGAGAGATGGGAAAAAACTCTTCATGACATTCTTGGCCTCAAATGGCACCCTGTCGCGATTTCCCTCATAAAGACGGGGGATCCTCTGCCTGACGTGCCGCTGCCGGAAACAAGGCTTCGCTTCTGCCAATCGCTCATGGGAGCCCGACGCGGCAAATCATTCATGATGCCCGTCAATCGGCACGCTTGTCCCGATGGAACCTCCATTCTCGGACTGAGCCCTATGCCGGAGAAACTTGCAAGTGGAGAGCTTTATATATTGTTCAACAAGCTAAACTCTGTTGAGGCTGCGAAGCGTATGGTCCATGAAAGACCGTGCCTTGAACCTCGCAGTGTTGAGGCAACCGTGGTCTCTCCTCTAGCTAAAGCACAGGTTGAGCCTGATGTGGTGGCTGTCATTGCGCAGCCGGAGCAGATAATGTGGCTCTGTATGGCAACTTCTTACTATACGGGGCATCGTCACGAATTCCATGCAAGCGGCTACAATGCCCAGTGTGTTGAAACGACCCTTTTGCCGTACACTACAGGGAAAGTGAACATTTCGTTCGGATGCTACGGATGTCGGGCAAGCTCTGATGTTGGCGACGATCTCATGATGATGGGCATTCCCCTTGCTCTCATGGAAGATATAGTCACTGGTCTTGAAGAGTTGGGCAAAAAGACTATTCCGCAATCACGTAATAAAGTCTATCTTCCACCCTATTAGGAAAACAGGAGTATGTTTTGGTAGCAGAACTATTTTCTATTCGCCCAGCCGAGGAAGCGGATGCGCCTACCCTTGATGCCTACGCTGCACTTGAGGGCATGCCCCCGCTCGGAGGCGTTGAGCATGTGTACGTTGCCGTCAGTGAAGAAGCAGGAGACATCGTCGGGTTCATACGACTCGCATGCGACGAGGGGAAGTGGCATGTTAACCCTGTTGTTACATATTCTACCTGGCGCGGATATGGTGTTGGCCGAGGCTTGATTGAGTTTGCTGAAAATCTGTACGGAAGCTTGCGGTTGGTTGCTCGGGGGAATAGCGCAGAATTTTATAGAAAGATAGGGTTCGAAGAGGCCTCCTGGGATTGTATTGGCGAAACGATAGCATCGGAATGCCTATACTGCGACATGAGTGAAGAGTGTGGCCCCATTCCGTTTGTTTCTTCAAGTGAATAAGGTATACCTCCCGATAAAAGTCAAAGGGAAACCAGAGGCATGTCTTGCAGCATGCAACTACCTTGACCTTTTCTTCGAGAACAACTTCGGCAGGGATATAATGTTTTCTCGACTTGAAGAAACGTGATTTAGGAAGACTAGCTTTCTGGCTCGTTTTTAACGTCATCGATCATTCTGAGAAGTTCTTGCTGTGTATGAATATCAAGTTTCTTGTAAATATTTCCAATGTGAGTCTTCGCGGTCGATTTTGATATAAAGAGTTTTTCTTGGATGTAGGCGGCATTGTATCCTTTTGCAAGATGAAACAGGACTTCTGTTTCCCTGCGCGAAAGAAGGTATCGGTTGGAGATAATTTCGCACTGATGGCGGAAACGTGTTTTATTACCTCTCTGTTCCTCGTCCTCTTCCATCTCCTCAATTTCTGGATCTTCCTCGTTAATTCTTACAAGAAGATTTTCATTGAACGCATCCGAAGGTTTAATAAGTTCTCCGATCTCGCGCTGGCGAGGTAAGAATGCGTAAGCGACGAGCATGGCTACAAGAAAAATAAGATCGAGGCCTTTTCCATCTAAGGGGTTCATTAATGAGTATCCAGGTACGCCAAAAATGAAGAGAGAGCCAGCGAGCGCTCCTAAGGCGAGAAACCCGCGCCCGAGTCCAAAAACAAAAATAGGGGAAATACGAAATCTTTGCGACAGCTCTGCGAAGAATATCCACATGAGAGCCTCAAAACATATGAACCCCGTAAAGAGAAGAAGATTGACAATGAGGGTATCGCCCCTTTGTATAAAAGGGAGCATCATAATAGCAAGGGCTATAAAGGGAATAAGGGCACGGAAGAAGAAGTCCCATTCGCGCTCCTTCCCCGTTGCAAAGATGGTTATCAGCATGATGATGGTAGCGAGACTTGCTGCCGTCCACGCCATGAGCTGTGAGGGAACATCGGGTGAAGGTAGTGCTATTTGCATAGAGACAGCCCTGAGGGCGCCAAGGGAAAACCCGAATATGAAGACAGGGACACCGAAGCGAGCGGCAAAGCGACGTTTTTTGATAGGCAGGGGGTTAAAGATAGGTACCGTATGCCGCTTTGAGTAGGGAATGGGGGTTAGTTGCCAAAGAAATATGAGATCGATGAGAGGAAACAGAGTTATAAGCGCCCCTGAAATGCCGTAAGGGGCATAATGTATGACTACAGAATAGATCCCAACCGCAATTGCAATAGCTACTGCCGTGTTAATAATGATTGTAATCGTGTTGTGGCGTGCGAAAGCCGTTCCCCAATAGGCTATCAATAGGCCAGAACCAATGCCTGTCGTGATGCCTGAAAAAATGACAGCGACCCAGCCTACCGAATCTAGGGTAAACATAGCAAGCGTCCCTATGCTCATTAATGCCGCCGAGGCAACGAGAGTCTTCTTAGAGACAAAAATTGTGAGGAATTTCTGATCCGTGATAGAGGTAAAGAGGAGGGTAGCTGCAAAAAAGATGATTGAAAGGTAAAACACGAAAGTTGCTGGATGGAGGCTTACGGCAAGGGTTCCTATAGAGAGGGAGAGGTTGCTAGCCCGAAATATGGCTGGTCCACCGTACATAGCACAATAGATCCAGGCTTGATGGATTCCGAAGCCTAAAGAGAGACAATTCAGTCGCCCTGTTGATGAGCAGTCATCCTTTTTATCTGCAACAGTAATCATAATCCGGGGAAAACTCAGCCTCATCAGACCACCTTAGCTTCTCGTCTCGAAAACATGTCACAATTTTTATTATAGCTGAACAAAGGCTAGTCCGCGTATAACGAGGCTGGGCCTCAATCCAAATGAAGAACAAAATATGCCTTAAAGTAAATAATCAGCGCAAACAATAAAAAATCATACTCAGGGGACGATAGGCCGCAGTTCATGAGATATCCATACATAACCCAAGCACCTCACGAGCCGCCAAGAGAAAACCATCCAACAAGAGTCATGGCGAATAGGCTTACTAGGAATAATAGCATGATACCAATACGATGTGCTACTCTTAGCGAAGGATATGTATATCGCAAGTGCAAGGAAGAGGAAGCTGTGGAATATTATCTGCAAAAACTTTCAGCCGACGATGGTGTAGATATATACAACATGCTGCAAGAGATACCAGAAAATGAAAACGCATATAGAAACCCGATGAAGGGCCGCGATTTTGACACGTACAAAAAATGGCTCAAGAAATGTGATGACGACTCAGGCAAGGCGGTGGTCGATAGCGATTCCGATTCTGAGATCGACGACGGATGGGGCGTTCCGAAGAGCATATTTTGGCTCTATGTGGAGGGGCGGCCAGTAGGCATGGGTAAATTACGGCATTTTTTAACGGATGAGCTTCTGCAGGATGGTGGGCATATCGGCTATACCATTCGTCCGGATAGCCGCGGCAAAGGATATGCGAAGCTTCTTTTGGACGGGCTCATCGAGCAGGCTCGACATCTTGAAATAGAAAAAATTCTCCTTACCATAGAGCCTCAAAATATAGCCTCGCTCAAAACCGCACTTTCGAAAGGTGGTTGTATTGAGCGGACCGAGGAGCAGTACGTGTATATCTGGATTGACTGCTAAAGGTCTTTAGATATTCGAACACAACTACCGAGGAAACACGTTCATGTGTGTGGGTGTGTTGCACACACAAATTGCTTGCCCTGAGCATTTTTATTAGTTGTAAGTCGGTCAAACTCCCGCGTCGGCCGATTACAAGGATCAGGCCAGGGGATCGAATAAGACATATGCCAGAAATTCAGCCCTCGCCCTCCTAGGCTGAAAATGTAGGTCATATGACAGACCTATATCCTTATGAAAAGCCTCGCCTCTATATATTGAAAATAGCCTCAGATCCATATGCTATACTAACCCTTGTTTTGTCTGAAAGAATGAAAAACTAGGTATCAGATGCTATCGTGCGTGAGTAATTCTTAAGGTATGGGAGTTAATGTGAAAGTTGAAGAAATAGAGCGTGTATTTGACGAAGACAGTCAAAAACTTGTCCTCACACTGTGTGCCAACATCGATGAAGTCAATGCAAGTGCCAGTGCGTATTTTGCCCGTATATCTCAAAGAGATATACCCGGGTTTCGTAAAGGCAGGGCGCCAAGGCACATGCTAGAGCAAAGCGTTGGCGGGCACATTAATGCAATGGCTGGCGTCGCTGAGGAAATCATCAATAAATTTGCTCCTCATGCAATAGATGCGGAGGGCGTCATTTTTATTTCTGATCCTCATTTCAACATCGACACAACGGTAGAAGAAGGAAAGCCTTTCTGCTTCACTGTCTCTGGAACTGTTGCCCCTCTCATGACCCTCACTAGCTACGATCCAGTATCCATAGAGATGCCGCCCGACGAGGCAACCGAAAAAGAAATAGAGAGCCAAATTCGTGAGCTGCAAGACCACTACCACTCTTTTGAGCTTATCGAAGAGGATGGTTACAGGATTCAAGAGGGAGATCATGTCGAAATGATGCTCTCTGTCACCAACCATGGGAAACCAGTTTCCGGTCTCGGGAAAACAAGCCGTATGATCGGCATCGGCACGGGTGATATGCCTTCATCTTTTGATGCAGAAGTAATCGGGGCAAAGCTTGGAGACGAACTCGAGTTTGACTTCGAAGCAAAAGATGAGAAAGGTGGGTCTGAATACGGCGACGGCGATTTGCATGCCGAAGTTGTAATAAATACTATTAGGAGATACAAGGTTCCAGATATCGACGACGAGCTTGCTATAAAAGCGGGCTGTGCCGATGTGGAGGACTTACGAAAGCAACTTGAACTTGCTATTAACGTACAAAAAAGCAAAGAACTTCCGGGCCTCATGGTCCAACGGGCGGTTGTAGAACTTTCTCAGCGTCTGGATGGGGAGGTTCCCGAGTATTATCTCGATTTCATTCGGCAAGATGTCGTGCGCGAACTCATACATTCTCTCGAATCGCAGGGAACCAATTTGCAGCAATGGATGATAGAGAATCGAATTGACGGAGATCAGGTCAAGGATGATATCGCCCACGAAGCCTTACACCGTGCGTCCGTAGACTGTGCGCTCGAGGCCCTCTTTACCGAAAAGGGCTGGGCGGTGACGGACGAGGACATTGATCATATGTTCGAGGGGGAAGGAGCACTTGAGGGGACGAGAGAAGACTGGCAAAAAAATCATCGTATGGCAGATGTTGAAAAAATGTGTCGACAGGCAAAGGCAAGTGAGTGGCTTGTTGAAACTGCTAAAGTTACCGTTGTCGAAGAGATTACGGAATAGACGAAGCAGGTCTCAAGGATATTCAGTTAAACGTGTTGAGAAAAGGAGATCAAAAGATGCAACTTGGATCTACAGTAACGCTTACATACAAAGGGACGCTTGACGATGGTACTGTTTTTGGGTATGCCACCAAAGAGAACCCCATGAAGTTTCAAACAGGTATGGATATGGCAATTGATGGACTCGAGAATGCAATTCTGGAGATGAACGAGCCAGGAGAGAAGAAAAGCTTTGTAGTTGAAGAAAAGGATGGCTACGGCGAGTATCTTGAAGGCTATACGGCTGATATTCCTATGGAGCAAATTCCTGTTTACGATTTGGAGGTCGGCAAGCGAGTTTGGCTCTCAAGCAGTGAAGATGGCGCCCCGATGCCCGCCGAGGTTTTAGTGATTGAAAAGGGGATAGTTACCTTCGATCTCAATCATCCACTTGCAGGAAAAAATCTTTATTTTGAAGTGGAAATACTTGAAATCGAGGATGCTCCTGAGGGTTTTGTTGCGGCTGCAGAAAAAGCACGAAACCTAAAAGAACAGTCCAAGATGCTAGGTGGAGAACAAGCGTCTGATTTTCGATAGACTGAACTAGCTTACTTTGACACGAGGAACATGCTCAGCACGTATTTCAGCTCGGCCAGCCCTCGTGTCAATTTTTATTAGGTAACATTCACGATAAAGCTTCAGGGCAGTCATCGCTGCGGTGCTTCTTAGTTATTCGCAGAGCATCTCTATTTGGAAAAGACATCCGTCTTAATTCTTTTGTATGCCTCAATATCCTCTTTGCTGATATCGGCTTGATGGCGGATCTCTTTGATCTCTCGTCCGTATTTAGAATAATCCATACTGGAGAAACCCGCAAAAGCAGCGAGGCCAAAGGCGACAAGCATCATCAATCCGCTCACATATTCGTTGCCAGCCTCAATAAGGCCGGCAACCTC
>CAYFQW010000010.1:14821-18710 GCA_964345475.1 uncultured Raoultibacter sp. | reverse complement strand
GCATCATCAATCCGCTCACATATTCGTTGCCAGCCTCAATAAGGCCGGCAACCTCGATATAAGATTTTCCAATAATCGCAACCAGCATTGCAAATACTGCTATAGGTATTTTAATCAGAGCCTTCCGCTTCTTAGAAGCCAGCTCATCTATTTGCTCAAGAGCTTTGATTTTTTTTCTATAATCTTTGTTGCTCATGCAGCTTTTCCTTGCCTTGGGCAGCCTTCGTTTTTGCAGCTTTTAGTTGTAAGCCTCATGCTAGAGAGAAACAAAGCCATCAGGGAACTGTTTGTTTGCCTCTAAGACATCGACGCTCGTGTCGCCGTAGCGCATCCACTCAGCGTCTGTAGGCTTTCTTTTGATCATAGCATTTTCCATGATTTCTTTGAGGGCCTTTGTCTTAAGCGCATACTGCTCCATCTGCGAAAGTCGTCCCTCTAGTTCTATCTGCTTTCGCTTACGTGCTTTATCTTGAATGTTATCGCCCGGAATAATTTCATAAAAATCTTCGGGTTCAAGGCTGAAGTCACGATACTGAGCGTATGCTTCAAGTGCAGTGTCTTCCTTAAGGCTTTGGATGGTGCGTTTCCTGACGTCTTCGTAGAGCTGATCCTGGGAGATCTTACGCTGCTTGCAGAAGTTCTCGATTGTCGATCCGCTCCGCCCGATCATCTCCTCGAGACGTATTGTCGCGTCCATAATTGCCGACTCTAGAAGATCCTCCGGAATATCTTCTACCAGCCTCTCAGACAATTCTTTGCAAATTACATCCTGATCGGCAAGTTGCTGCGCTTCGCGGTTTTCGCGGTACATATTGTAGCGAATGAATATCAAGAGCTCTTCAACGTTGTTAAAATCCTCTGTGTGGTCAGAGACCCATGCGTCAGTAAGCCGAGGCTCACCACCCTTACCCTTGAGCGTATTTTTCAGCCAGCGAAGAGCTTGGTCCCGGATGGCTTCTTCAGGAATCCTAAGCTCTTCTGCTACTACGTAAATGGGATCATATGAGGTGAGTGTGTACCGGGGTTTTGACATGGATGCCCTCCATACTTAGAATACAATGCGGTTCATTTTAGCCCTTACTCAGACAACATTGCAAGAGTATAGGGGATGCTAATAAAATCATAGCAGAGATTATTGTAGATTTCTCCGCTATGATATAGTGAGCAAATAATTGAACGGCATTAAAAAGATACAATGCTTTTACTAAGAGTTTCGGGAGGATAGCAAAATGTGCTGGTCGTGTAATCCTATTTGCGGAGGTTGTCGCCCACCGCGCAAGCGTCCGGTCAAATGTCCGGACTGTGGAACCTTTAACGCAATAGATCTTGAGTATTTTTCCGAACCAAATCCCTGCATTAAATGCGGACTAGACTTAACCGACTTGGCCATTCCCGACCCGATAGTTTGTAAAATCTGCGATGAGATTTGTTACAACCCTTGTCGAAAAGGCAAAGAGGGGTTGGCGGATGGCGGTACGGCTCCCTGCAACGTGCGCGCTACAAAACCTTTTCCTCGTGTAGAAAAGTGACCACTGACATCGTTTATGCTACCGATGGGGCATTCTTCCAGCATAAACGCAAAAATCACCCTCTCAGTCTGAGGTCTATTTTACGAAAACTAACCTTACGATCCGACCCATTCAGAGCGTATGCACATATCCTAGGCAGAAGAACCAGCTTCTCATGGTTGCATTTGTAAAGGCTGGCAGCTTACGAGAGCAGGCAGCCGAATTAAAAGAGAATCGTGGAAGGAGGAGGTGTCGGTCGTTTCTTCTAGCTGTTGAGGGATCTTTGGGGGATTTCAGTTACCGCTGAACTAATTCGTAGCGTTCTCGCCTCACCTTTAAAAGACGCTGTTTCCAAGCCTCATACAGTTTTAGTCTTGCTACCACACAGAAGGGGACAGAGGCATAGGGCTCAAGAGCAGTTCCAAACCCGTATGCCTTTATAAAAAACAAGTATTCCCGAAGGAGGGACTGATGGAAAAAAAAGAATTCACGGTCTCAGAGGTTATTGATTCTATAGGAATCAGCAAACATACCTGGGCTGTGTTTGTTCTTCTGGCCTTTGCTATGATCTTTGACGGCTATGATTTTATGATCGTCAACTCTACCAACATATTTGTTGCACACACGTTCTGGCCTGACAATCCGAACCCTGGAGCGCTTATGGGCTCGCTCACTACCTGGGGCCTGCTCGGCATGGTTCTCGGCGGTGCTGCTGGCGGTATAATCTCTGATAGAATTGGCCGTAAAAAGACACTTATCATGGCTGTTATGTTCTATGGATTTTTCACTCTGCCGCAAGCATTCGCTAATAGTCTCGGATTTTTCGCTGCTTTCCGTTTAATTGCTGGATTCGGCGTAGGATCCTGTATTCCGGTTGTTACGACAATATTCTCAGAAAGTATGCCGTCGAAACAGCGCGGAGTATTCGTGACGTTCGGTATGGCATTCATGGTTGTAGGATGGGTTTTAGCTGGGCTCATTGCTAACCCTATCTGTAATGCCGCTACACCGCTACTTGGCGATTTCACCAATCAGGTTACATACACGCTCGCCGATGGTGGCACGGCAACTATGTATGCCAACTGGCGCTTGACCTATTTGATTGGCGGCATACCGCTGCTTTACGGTATTCTCCTCATATTTACTATGCACGAGACGCCGCACTGGTATGCAAACTCCGGTAACAAAGAAATGGCTTGCAGGCGCTTAAGCCAAATTGAGCAAGCTACACGTCACACTACTCATGAATATGACCCTGCTCTGTTGATCGTTCCTCCAAAACCTGCCAAAACAGGTCCTTCAGTTTTGTTCTCCAGCAAATTTATTGTAGCAACATGCGCTATTTGGTCGGCTTACTTTGTAGGGCAATTCTGCGTGTATGGTATGAACGCATGGATTCCTACGTGGTTTGTGGGTCTTGGATATTCTGCCTCTGACGCAGTTGCTCTTCAGACCTGGAACAACGTTGCTGCTATTGCTTCAAACATTACGGTTGGTTTTGTTTCAGACAAAATTGGACGTAAGAAAAATCTCGCAGGTGCTTGGCTCTTCTGCGTTGTGGCCATTGTCCTTTGCTCGATTTTCGTTGCTCCCAACAAGATGCTGCTTTGCATAGCCTTGATGCTTCTGTTCGGCTTCGCACTCAACTATGCTATTACAGCTGTTCAGCCTCTTATGCCTGAAAGCTATCCAACCGCCATTCGCAATACTGGTACATCATGGTGTCAAGCATTTGCTCGCTTTGGCGGATCTGCTTCCTCTATCGTACTTGGTGGTATTGCTGGTATGGCTCTCTTCCAGACCGCAGCTGGTGCGACCAACTGGTCATTAGTAGTGCTCGTACTCATCGTTCCATTTGCTCTTGGATTCATTTGTACTGTCCTTTTCGTTACAGAGACAGCAGGAAAATCTATGGATGAGCTTGCTGCTGAAGAAGAGGCGCGCGCCGAATCGGAAGAAGATGGAAGCGTACGCTTTGCCATCATGCTGGTCATTGTTGCCATCTTGGCAATCCTTTGCATCGTAGCCCCACTAGTGGTTACAGGTTGGTCAAAGCAGCCCTATGCACTGCCTCTTATGGCTTTCGGCCTGCTTCTTCCCTTTGTTTACTTCTTTGTTTTTGGTGGCGCTCAGCTTGCAAAAAGAAAGAAAGCAGCCCTCAACGCATAATGAGATCTGCAACCTGAGGCTCGCTGGCATTTACCCTCGAAGAGAAGTTCGAGGGTAAAAACGAACCGGAGTCTATCAAAATAAACCCCGTCCTTTGGAGTAAGGGCGGGGTTTATTCGATGTGTGTGCGGAGATATTGGCTTGCTGCCTTAGAGGTCTACAGGGCGTTTGTAGCATGCTTGCAGCCACAGGTCTCACAAGGGAAACATACA
>CAYFQW010000010.1:0-14721 GCA_964345475.1 uncultured Raoultibacter sp. | reverse complement strand
CTACAGGGCGTTTGTAGCATGCTTGCAGCCACAGGTCTCACAAGGGAAACATACATGCTCTGTGGTCGCTTCAGCCTAGAGACTGAAAGTAGGGGTCGGTCCTGTGTAGGCAGCTGTGTGCACAGGACGCTCTGTGCGGCGAGACAGTCCGATTACATACTAATAAGGGCTATTCCGAGTTTTTGGCTTTTTCAGATAACGGGTCAAAAGACGGGTCTAAGGGTGGCAGGTCCTCATAAGCAATACCCTTATCTGTAGAGATCCATTCAAGCAATTTTTTTACCTTCGAGACTTGTAGATCTTTAAAGCCCTCACTTAAGCCCTTGTACTCCTCTTTAATGGCTATAGCGACTGCCGCCGCCGCTGCTATCCGCAGCTTCGCTGGGTCTTTGGCCCGTATTTCATAGCATTCGCCATATTCTTTAAATTTTACCGTCCTGACAGTCACCTCTTTAGAAAAAGTTTCTTCGTTGACGAAATTGAAGGGAGGCCGTGACATGCTGCCAGCCACCTGCCACTTCATCCCATTGATGAAATAGTGTTTGAAAAGGTAAAGAGTATGAAGAACGTATTCCCAGCGCTCAAGTTTGAGGTAATAGGTAAGGGCTTTATGATCGGGCCTGATCTGTCCCATTTCGCCTCCCATTCTTCCAAAAATGAGTACTTTGTCTTTCTCGGATGACCAATCACTTTTGAAGCTTAGAAAAGGACTTCCATCAATATATAGGATATCGAAATCCTCATGTTTTGAAATGGCGTCTTTGGGCATATAGACTATGTTGGTTCTCAAATGTCTCCCCTTAAAATAGTTGTTGTTAGTTCTTGGGTCAGAATACTCTCATAAGATAACTTGTGTTCTCATTTTTGTCTAGTAAAGTCGGTGCGTCGAAGCAGTGATCACTGGTATAAAAGACGGTTTGTACGTCATATGAGAAGGTCTAAATCTGATAAGAGGAATTTACTTCGGAAAAGTATTTTTGTATGATACGTTTATAAACTAGAGTCTGAGCTGGTAATATATCGCGGATTATGCACAGTATGACTAAAATCATCCTTTAAGGACGATGTCGAAAACACTAAAACCGTCTCCATGATTCGATGAGAAAAGATTTAATGAACCTAGACTATGGTCGTAGACACAACGCCAGGCACCTCTAAAGGGTCTGGTGTGTTGTTCTGAAAAAACCGGATTCATGAAAAAGGAGGATGAGCCTATGTGCTTTAGACCAGCAGAGGCGTCAGGCGGAAGTGGGCCAAACAAGTGCCCAGAATGTGGCAAAACCATTCAACCAATGGGTGGTATTCAACTGAAGTCGTGCCCTTTCTGTAAGGCAGACTGGACGCCTTATCTGGATGGAACCAAACCGATCCCTGGTGCTGCAGCTCCTGGTGCTCCTAGCGCCCCTGGTGCTCCTGGTGCACCAAAAGCTCCTGGTGCCCCTAGCGCCCCCGGTGCCCCAAAGCCTCCAAGTGCTTAAGCGTTTTGGAATAATTTAGGGTATAGGTGGCTATATAAAGGATATAGGAGGAGGGTGATTCATCAGCTGAGAACATAGGTTGAACGCGCCAAAGGCGCAAAATTAGCAACGGTAATGTGAAAGAGACGAGTTGAGAGAAAGAAGGAGAACATGGCATACGGAAAACAATGGCAAACCGTAATGGAAGACGGTACAGTTGTAACCCGTAGTAACACCTGGTCACCTCCAGGGAGTCACCCTGTAGGATATGGTGTCAAGGTTGTCACCAAGGACGGGGAGCTCATTCGTGTAGAGGGCGACGATGATAATCCGATTACCACTGGTCGAGTAAATGCAATGAACCTTGCTTTACGCGAGTATACCTATGCACCTGAGCGTATCATTTATCCTATGAAGCGTGATCCTAAAGATCGCGGCAAGGACAAATGGGAGCGCATATCTTGGGAGCAAGCGCTCGACGAGATTTGTGAGAAAGTACGTTACTATCAAGAAGAGGTCGGACCCGAGTCTATCGTTGTTTTTGGTGGAACCGGTCGCGAGGCCTGCATTTTCTACTACGCTTTGACTTTTTCAGTTTTGCAGTCGCCTAACTGCTGCTATTCACAATCTGGATGGTCATGCTACGGCCCACGTTGCTCAATTGCTGACTATGTGCTTGGTGCTGGATATCCTGAGCTCGACTATGCGGGACATCTTCCCGGCAGCTACCATGATCCAGCTTATACCCTTTCAAAATGGGTTGTTCTTTGGGGTAAAGAGCCTCTGCCTTCAAACGGTGACGGCTTCTTTGGCCACTGCATCGTAGACATGATGAAGCTTGGTACCAAGATCATTTCGATCGATCCACGTATTACTTGGACTGGCGCTCATGATGGCAATATCAACCTGCAGGTTCGCCCTCAGACAGATACCGCTCTCGCCTTGGCTATCATGAACCTCATGTTTGAAAACGATGAATATGATAAAGAATTTGCCGAGAAATGGATTTATGGACTTGATGAGCTGAAGGCTCGTGCCGCAGAATATCCTGTCGATAAAGTTTCCGAGATTACTGATGTTCCTGCTGAGGACATCAAGCGCGTTGCTCATATCGTTGGAACCGAACGTCCAATCGGTTGGGCTTGGGGATTGGCATTTGACCAGAACAAAAACGGTGTTCAGTTATCTCAGGCTATGATTCTTCTGGCCGCACTTGCTGGCTCCATTGATCGTCCTGGCGGATTGACACTCGGACCCCCATCAGCACTGCTTGGCAAATGGCGCATGGAACAGCGTGGAGCGATGGAAGACGAAGTATGGTCCAAGCGCATCGGTGCTGCTGCATGGCCAGGCCTGTCAACTGGTATGGCAACCACCCAGCCAGATGAAACATTGAACACACTTGAGTCTGACGAGCCCTATGCCCTCAAGATGGGCTGGTTCAACAGCTCTAACTTCTTGGCACCTACCTGTTCAGCCCAGCCAAAGCGTTGGCACAAGGCACTCCAGAAGCTCGAGTTCAACGTTATCCAAGATTTGACGATGACTCCGACCGCCATGGCTGTTGGCGACTACTTCCTCCCCATGGCAACATGGGCAGAGCACAATGGTATCGTCCTCACCCACTACGGCCGTAACACCGTATTCATGGGCCCCATGAATAAAGCGCTCCAGGTTGGCGAATGTAAATCAGATCTTGAGATCTGCCTCATGTTTGGTCAGAAGCTCAATCCTTCTTGGTGGCCATGGTATAAGCCAGCTGAAGGCAAGACACCTGATCTTGATGCCCTTGCAACAGCTGTTGAAGATTTCTATACGGATCAGCTCAAAGAGATTGGCTATGACTGGAACTCCTTCCGCGAGGCCGGTCTGTATCAGCCAGGTGCTCATGGCTTTGAATATGAGAAATACGAGAAGGGCCTCCTGCGTTTCGACGGCGAGCCTGGATTCAACACCATTACCGGACAAATCGAAGCTTACTCGATTATGTACGAATCATGGAACGAAGATCCACTGCCATACTACGAAGAGCCTAACTACAGCCAGATCAGCAAGCCTGAATATGCTGAGCAGTATCCTCTGTTCTCTACATCTGGTTCACGCCGTTACAGCTCATTCCATTCTGAGCACCGTCAAGTTGCATCACTGCGCCAAATCGATCCATGGCCTTGGGTACAGATGAACCCCGAGACGGCTGCAGAGTATGGCATTACTGATGGCGACTGGTGCGAGGTTCGCAACATGCTCGGTGAGGCTCGCTTTAAGGCTGAGATTACTCCTATTATTAAACCAAAAATCCTGAACTGTGCACACGGTTGGTGGTTCCCTGAGCAAGACGGCGAAGAACCCAACTTGTTCGGCGTATGGAAATCCAACTTCAACAGCCTTGTACCTCACTTCAACATTGGAAAACTTGGCTTCGGTGCCCCCTTCAAGGGTGTAATGTGCAATATCCGCCGCGTCCGCAGCCTTGATGCTGACTAAATCGAAAGGAAGTGGCATAATGGCAGATCAAAAATACGCTTTGCTTGTTGACTATACTTACTTCTCTGGAAACCATGCTGCAGAGATTGCCTGCAAAGAAGAGCTTGGACTTCCCCTTGACCAGTTTGGTATCAAAGAGGTAGAGGTTGGGCCTTTCAAAAAGGGCGAAGGAAATGACGGTGACGCTTGGGAATGGTTTTATATTCCTTGCCCAACGTCTATATTCTCTGAGCACTGGGGAACTGGTGGAGATAGAGCGGGCCAACGTCCTTTAGCTGTACAGGTTGAAGAGTCATCTTCTATGTATTATGGTACACTAGAAGACATGATTGCTAAGATGGCTGAATTTGACCGTCCAATGGTTTTATTCCAGCTCTAAAGTCAGTATAATTTTCATGGTCACTGTCTGAATAAGCGGTGGCCATGATGATTCATTTAAGACCGATTAGGAGGGCACGATGACAAGAGACGAGTTTATGCAGCTCGATGCCAAAGAAGCGTCCGAGAAGCTTAACGCTTTACTTGCTGATGGCAAAAGCCAAGATGATGCACTGCTTGAGTTTGGCCTTGCCAAAGCAGATCTTTTGAAGTTGAACGTCTTTTTTGTGAAGGATAAATTTATTCCTCGCGTTTGGGGCGGTTATACTTCTACTAAAGCCACAGGCAATGAGAGCATAGAAGACAAGTAGTCTTAGTTAGTATCTAATTGCCTACATAAGGCCTACTCAAGCGAGTTGGGTAGGCCTTATCTTTTATTTGGTTCACACTCACAGCGATCCTGTTTTTGTCACAGGTTCAGATTTGGTAGAACCGCCGTATTCCGCCTTGGAACGACATAAGCATGTGATATCTGTTCCAAGCAATTCTCAAATGTAATATTTCATTTGTTGAGCAAAGTCTTGATAGAAAGAAACAGGGATATTATGAAAGACAAAGATAAAATCTTGGCCGAAGTTGAAGAGATGGGCCGATTGAGACCCGAGCAAGAAGATATCTTATACAGTATTTCTCTCAAACAGGATGAACTGGGGAGAGAATCGAGCAACATGCTTTTAAGCAAAGTAAAAGAAGGCGATTTGTACCCGGAGATGATTGAGCGGGGTTATCTTACGTATGAAATTTTCAACTATGGCGGCAAGCATGAAATAGCAAGCCTCTATGTTACGCTCAAAGGCTTACGTTATTGCATTGTGTTTGCCGACGAGATTGCTGACAGAAGAAGAACCAACTCTGCGGGAGCTCTCCGCTAAGACTTAAAACTGCGAGCCTAAGCCGCTGCGTAAAAAACCGCATCAAGGTTAGACATGGCTGAGACCATCTACTGGTCTATAGAGTAATACTTGGTGTGTTCACGATTGTTCTAAAGCAAGCAGAGAGCGGTGCATTTGTGCAAGACAGTAAACATACGAAGGAGTGGGTCGATGCAGACGGCACTCTTTGGCGATATGTAGAGTATCATGAGAGGGGAATTCAGATAGAGCGCTGCATAACGCAGGCTGACTATTTGGAAATACCGTCTCAAATTGGAGATAAACCAGTATTTGCCCTGGCGATAGAGGCTTGTGCATATCTTCCGACTGTCCAAGAGATTCGGTGCCCCGATTCAATTACCTCAGTCGGATTAAGTGCCTTTCGAGGAAACGATATTCTTCGGAAAATACGATTTTCGCAAAACCTCAGTACGTTTGATTCCGGCTGGGTCAGGAACTGTCCGAAGCTTAATCATGTAGAGCTACCTGGCCAAGTTGCTGTTTTAGAATCTAACATCTTTGATATTCCCAACTTAGAAACGCTAGTAATCGGCAGAGAAACTGCAGGCATCCAGCAGGGCATGTTTGCTAAAAGCAAACTTATGTCTTTGGAAGTTGATGATGCCAATCCTTATTTTGCAACAGATGGGAAGGCTCTTTACAGCTTTGACTGGAGTGAGCTGCTGGCACTCGCGGTCCCGACGACAAAATATTCCGTCATAAAAACGTGTAAAAAAATTTCAGCTAAAGGCTTTAGTAATTTTTCAGCCCTTGAGATCGTAGAGTTTAATGAAGGTCTCGAAGAGTTAGACGATTTTGCGCTTGCGCGTACGGGCATTACTTCTTTTACGGCGCCATCTTCTTTGAGGTATGTTGGGAGAAAGGCATTTTATGAATGCAGAAAGCTAAGCAAGATTACGCTGAACGAAGGGCTTGTTTCTATCTTAGAGCATGCATTTTCCGACACGGCCATTCATGAGCTTATTATTCCGGCTTCAATAGAGAGTCTTGAGTACCCGCTTGCCACAGGCACCGACTTGCTGTATCGGGGAGAAGAAGCAAGTTTTAGGCTGGCAGAAGGCTCTTCGAAATTGAGCCTTGATGATGGGGGGGCTTTATACCGCAAGGATAAACACGGAAAACAGCTCGTACGTCTCATGGATCCGCATGCCACTCACTATGAAGTACAGGAAGGTACTGTATACATAGCTGAATCCGCATTTGCTGGTTTAGTGTATCTCAAAAAAATAAGCATCCCACGAGGAGTTAAGGTCCTAGGTCAGGCTGCCTGTAAGGGATGCACAAGCTTAGAAGAGGTCGTGCTTCCTCTGGATATAGAACGTATTGAGAGCGAAGCATGTATGGACACGGCCCTTCGAAACCTGCTCATTCCGGCATCTCTTACGTATATAGGAGAAAGAGCTCTTATCACAGAGGGTGCCCATCATGGTACTGAAGAGCCATCATTGCGTAACGTACGGGTTGCAAAAGGAAACAAGCAATTCTATATGAAATCAGGGCTTTTGCTTGAACGCAAAAGTAATGGCAAATCTCGTGTTGTCCTGTGTACGGGGTCTGTTGATGTCGTCCGCGTTCCCTTTGAGGTAGATGAGATTTCAGACTATGCCTTCAATAATGTCAAGGGAATTCGAGAGCTTCATATTTCAGATCGTATTTCAAATGTCAGGATTCGGGGTTTAGCAGTGGGCAGTTCCTTGGACCGAATTCGAATAGAAACGAGTGAAGCGATTGAAGGTCGCCATAGTTTCGACCTCTCGTTCCCAAGGACCGATCGGGGAGAGCAACAAGAAAGGTATGCACTCAGCAAGCAAGGAAGCGTTGACGTGAGGGTCTACCACGAGCATTATGACAGCGCGATTGTCAACGCGAGCAGTTTTAATGCAGGGACTGGCAGAAGTTTAAACGTATATGACCAGGCAAAGTTAATTATTGCACGTATGCTTGACCCTGTTTTTATGACGCCTGGTAATCGAAGTATGTTTGATCATATTTTACGGAGCAATCTTATCGAAGTGTCTGTCGAAATTGCCCGTAGAGATGATAGGCGGACTTTCGACGTGCTATTCGATCTTGGCTATATAGACGAGAGTAATCTTTGCGATATTATCGACGCCGTTAGCGTGTTACAAGATGCGGTTATAACGAGCCATCTGCTAGAAGCGAAACGATCCCGTTTCAAGCAGGTTGCTATCGATTTTGATATTTAGGCGGTGTAGATGGTGAACAGTCCTGGATACATTGATACAAAAACTAAACGCCGGAACGAAGAAGATGCTTTAGCTCGTGACATCATCGACGAATGTCGCATGCAACTTATGTTTAGATTTAGGTTCTTGGACTTAGCCTTGTGGCGCATGCCCCTGCACTCTTTACGGGTTGGCTTGCGCTATCCTCTGGCAACTAACGCGAAGGAAGTCTATTATGAGCCAAATCGTGTGATCTCTAGGTTTCAGGATTCATTTGATGAGGCGATTCGGGACTATCTTCATTTGGTCACACATTGTATTTTTCGACACCCCTTTGATGAGAGCCACAAAAATATAGATGCCTGGGATATAGCCTGCGATATTATCACTGAGAGCGCTGCGATGGACATGTGTGGCGAGCGTTTTTCAAGTGCGCTAGATGTTGACAGGCGTCAAGCAATCAGCGAGATACGAATGGTTGTAGGAAGCTTGCTTCCAAGAAAGGTATATAACCTCATAAACGATATCATGCAGCTGCCAGAAGGGGCGCAGTTTCGTGGTCTTGGTCACAATAAGCTTAACGATTGGCGCTACCTATTTGAGCGAGATGATCATGGAGGGTGGCCAGCGAGAAATAAAGGAGAGGGTGAGGAGCAGCCCGATCCATTCGACAGCTTCGAAGTATCAAACGATCCTTCAGATGTGAGTGAGCGCATACCGCAAATCGGGGACATGACGGAGGAGAGCTCTCTCGACAAGGATGAATACGATGAGGGCCCAGACGAATCTAAAGACGACGACGAGGACGAAAGCTTCGGGGGTGACTACCTTGAAGACGATGAGGGGAGTGACGAGGCCTCGATAGACTCAGACAACGAGCAGGGCATTTTCCATATGACCGAGGAAAGTGCGCAAGAAGAGGAAAAAGAGTGGGAAGACATCGCAAAACAAATTGAAGTTGACCTCAAAACTTTCTCGAAAGAATGGGGGGACGAGGCTGCTAGTTTTATGGCTAACCTCTCCGTTGTCAACCGCACAAAATACCTCTATACAGAATTTTTGAAAAAGTTTATGTCCTTCTCAGAAGAAATTCTCTTGAATATGGATGAGTTTGATTATCTCTTCTACACCTACGGCCTGGAACTTTACGGAAATATGCCCCTCATTGAACCCCTCGAGTACAAAGAGAGCGAACGTATCCGTGATTTCGCAATCGTTATTGATACATCTGAGTCTGTCAGCGGTGATCTGGTGAAAAAGTTCATTGATCATACCTTCAGTATTCTTAAAAGCTCAGAAGAATACGCAACGAGAGTTAATATCCACCTCGTTCAGTGCGATGCAAAAGTTCAGTCGGATATAAGAATTACCAACCTTCAAGAAGTCGATGAAATAATGGATAATTTTACGATTTGTGGTTTCGGCGGTACAGACTTCCGACCTGCTTTTAGCTATATTGACACACTGCGTGAGTATGGCGACTTGGAAAACATGAAGGGGTTGATTTATTTTACCGATGGATTAGGGCAGTTCCCAGAAAAAGCGCCAGACTATGAGACAGCCTTTGTATTCATAGGGGAAGAGGGGGAGCAAACCCCACCTGTGCCTCCTTGGGCCTGCAAAATACTCATAGACGAAACTGATATCGATAGCTTTATAGTAAAGAACTAAACAAGTGCAGGATCAGAGAGGATACAATACATGAATATCGCCACAGCTAAGCATCAAATTAAAGACACGGTTGAAGCCTATTTAAGCAAAGATGATGCTGGGATATATGTTATAGCCCCCGTGCATCAGCGGCCCCTCTTCTTAATAGGTGCTCCTGGAATTGGGAAGACGGCCATCATGGAGCAGGTGGCGCAAGAGCTAGAGATAGGCCTTGTCTCCTACTCCATGACTCATCACACAAGGCAGAGCGCCTTGGGTCTGCCGCGGATAGTTCATCATTCATATGGAGATTTTGAATACGAGGCTTCTGAATATACAATGTCAGAAATTATAGCTTCTGTATATGAGTATATGAAAAACACGGGGCAGGATCGCGGCATCTTGTTCCTTGATGAAATAAATAGTGTCTCTGAGACGCTTTATCCCTCGATGCTTCAATTCTTGCAATTCAAGGTGTTTGGAAAGCACAAAGTGCCAGACGGATGGATTGTTGTATGTGCAGGCAATCCTCCTGAGTATAATCGGTCGGTCCATGAGTTCGATATTGTCACGCTCGATCGCCTGCGTGAAATCCATATAGAGCCCGACTACGCAGCATGGAAAGAGTATGCTTCGGCAAAGGGTCTCCATCCCTCAGTAACCACATTTTTAGAAACTAAGCGCGACAGCTTCTATAAGGTGGAGGCAAAGCCAGGTGGAGGTAAGGCCTTCGTAACCGCGCGAGGCTGGGAGGATCTAGCTAGCCTCATCGCTCAATATGAGCACATGGGAAAACTCATAAATAGAGAGCTTATAGCTCAGTTTCTTCATGATGATGAAATCGCCGACCAGTTCTCAGTATACTATTCACTATTTGAGAAGTATCGCTCAGATTATCAGGTTGATACCATCGTCGCAGGTCAATCAAGTGATGCCATCAAAGAGAGAAGCAAGAAGGCTGCATTTGATGAACGTCTTGCCCTCATTGGATTACTGCTTGATGTGGTTGCTCGAAAATGTACAAAAGTTCTAGACCATGAAGCTGTGCTGTTGGAGGTTAGAGACGTGCTCCGCGAGGTCAAAGCAAAGATTGAGGAAGGTGGCGAAATAGAGGCCGCCTTGCAAAAATCACTTTCTCGTCTAGAGAAAAATTTAGCACATAAGAAAAGCTTCGGAACATTCTCCCGGGAATCTATTCGGAAGGACCACCTTGTTGTTGAGGAGTTGAGGAAATACGTCTCTCGCTATTCGCATAGAATAAGGGAAGGTGCACAACCTTCATTCTCTCTTGTTGAGAAAGAGTACAAACTTTCAGTGGCAGAACTTGACCCCAGTCTGCTTGAAGCAAACACCAGTATAGATAATGCTTTTGATTTTGTTGACGAATGCTTCGGAGATCACGAGCTCCTTGTGTTTATGGCCGAGCTTGCGACAAGACAGGCAACAACTCGTTTTATTGCACATTATGGAAATGAAAAGTATTATGAGCACAACCGAGAGCTACAAGCCGATTCTGCTCGGATGGGCCTGAAGGAGCGTGCAGATATGCTAGTGGAACTGAGTGAAAACATACAATCCGAAAGCCGGGCCCAAGAACAGGGTAGAGGAAGCATACGTGAAGAGTTTGAGCCTAAGGCCATCCCACTTCATTCAACTAAGCCTACCATAACCGAGTCGGGGAATATTCCTGAAGAGGTGTTGAGAGAGTATTATGAGGGCAAGCAATTTGAAGGTGGCTTTACGGGCGTGTGCAAGATGCACGTACCAGCCGATAGGCTTAAGGGCAAAAAAGTTCTCGATGTCTGCTGCCGTAGAGGCAAGGGTGTTTACAAACTGAGCTCTATGGTTGGAAACCATGGTCGTGCAACCGGTACCGATTGGGTTCCTGCCTATATAGAAGAGGCTAAAGAATGGATGGAACACGCTCGGGTAAAGAGTGGCCTTTCGCACAATAATATGGAATTTCACCTTGCTTATCCTGAAAACCTCATTACTGCAGGCATCGGCACGGAAACCCTGGATGCCGTTTACGTGAACAACGTTATAACGCTTTTCTATGACCAAGAGGCCGCTCTTAAAGAATTTAATCGAGTGCTCAAGCCGGGCGGGCTGCTTATTATGGAAACAATCTATGCGAGCGAAGACCTTGGCGAAGACTTTGTAGAGCAAGGTCGCTCACTTGGGAACAGCATACTTGCAGCCCGGACGAAAGAGCAAAATGAGGCATGGCTCGAAGGAGCAGGTTTTGCTGAGCCTGAAATCAAAGAAGAATATGAGGTTGAGCCGCATAAGGAGTACAAGGAAGAAGCAAACATCGACGATATCGGCGACGCTACGTTCCGGGCAGTGGCGCTCTATGCAACTAAAAAGTAAGACGAGACGGGCATGTATGTTCCCAGAGGTTAGACACATGCGTTGAGAACGATGAGGTGAAAACAAAAATAGGAGTTGTTTCCAACTCCTATCTCTGCTGTGTTTAGACCACGTACAGTATATGACACACTCCAATAGCTGTCAAGCAATATTACACATTATTTTGGCCCTCCGCAATTCATGCGAAGGGCCAAGTGTTTTGGTATGCCGAAGGCAGAAAAAGTACTTATTGTGGGCTAAACCACAATAAGTCCGAATTGTTGAGCAATGAAACTGACGAGGATTACCGTCATAACAACGGGGGCAATATACTTAATCGTGAAGCTCCAGGCCTTTTCTAACTTGAAAGGACTAGAAAGTTTCACTTCTTTAACGAGCGTGGCGGGCTTGATAATCCATCCAACGAATATGCACGTCAGCAGGGCGGCGATAGGCATCATGACGGAGTTTGAAATGAAATCGAAGAAATCAAGCAAAGAAGAACCTTCGCCTAAAGGCTGTATAAAAGAAAGGCCGTTATATCCAGCATTAATGAAGAGGCCTGCAGCAACAACAACGGCAATTACAGAACCCAAGGCCTTATTTCTCGTCCAGCCCGTGCCATCTTGAACGATGGAGGTGCAGGCTTCCACAAGGGAGATGGCGCTTGTCAATGCAGCGAAAAGTACTAGGAGGAAAAAGAGGACTCCAATAAAGGGAGCTGCAGCACCCATTGTATCGAATAGCTGGGGCAAGATGATAAGCATGAGGGAGGGCCCTGAATTGGCAGCCACGGCTTCACCTGAGCCTAAAGCTACAAAAGCTGCAGGCACGATCATGAGACCGGCCAGCAAGGAGACAATGAGATCAAAGCCTCCTATGCGAACAACGCTTCCTGTAAGACATTCTTTTTTATCTAGGTAAGAGCCGTAGGTTATCATAATGGCCATGGCTAACGACAAGCTATAAAACATTTGGCCAAGCGCACCAATGAACAATTCCGGCGAAAACTTGCTGAAGTCAGGCGTGATGTAATAGAGGGCCCCCTCTATGGCGCCAGGCTGCATAAGTGTGAAAACTGCAATTCCCGCAGCCATGAGAATAAGAGCCGGCATAAGGACCAGGTTTACCCTTTCAATACCTCTCTTAACTCCTCGTGCAACAATGACAAAGGTAAGAGCCATAAACAGAAGCATCCAGACATAGCTCTCGAAATTAGACGTGATAAAGGCGCTGAAGTATGCACCACCATCGGCAAGAGTCGCTGATCCTGCGGTGAAATAAGCAGCCGCGTACTTCATGACCCAACCACCGATGATGCAGTAGTAGGGAGTAATAATGAAGGGGATGAAGGCGGTGATTATTCCGATGAAAGCATATTTCTTACCGAAACTCTTGAAAGCACCGACAGCAGATTTTCCTGTTTTTCGACCGAGAGCCGTTTCGAGGAGCAGAAGTGATATCCCGAGGGTAAAAACGAGAATGATATAGGTAAAAAGGAAGGTGCCTCCTCCATATTTGGCTGCAAGATAGGGAAAACGCCACAGGTTTCCCAAGCCAACAGCCGAAGCGGCTGCAGCCAAGACGAAGGCCCCCTTGCTCGACCAGCTTGATCGCATGCTGCCTTCCTCGTTTGTGATCATCTCAGTATTGCCAGCAGCTTTTTCTTCCATCCGCTCCCCCAACTTTTTCCTAATATGAATAACAATAAAAATAACAAATAAAAGCGACAATTGAGAATTATAAGACATTAGCTTTTAAATTAGAAGAAACTCCAAAAGGCCACAAGAAACAGCACAAAGGGCTTGGTTTGATACGGTTTGCCATACTCTCTATTCTAACCGTAGTCCCCTATGTAGTCGTTAAAGCGGGCCATGGGCATTTGATGGCATGAACACCGCATGTGAGAGCGCATATGTTCTCATGGCTTGCTAATTCAGACTAAAAAATATGGATCGAACGAAAAGAGCGCATTCGGATGCATAGGAGGATCGCATAATCGCATAGATTTTGTATGGCAATAATCGAGCAGGCAATTTGAAAAAAGAAATATTGTCACTTTAACAATTCTCTAACATCTGTCATCTATACTGCGGAGAAAGAATCGAGACGCCAGGAAAGAGGATCTATGATTAACATACTGGTTGTGGAAGACGACGAGAAGTTAAACCGCATTGTGTGTAAACATATTGAAGATACGGGCATCTACCATGCCGTAAGCTGCACTGATCCCTACAGTGCCTTTGATAAGATGGCCGAGACGAACATCGATCTGGTGGTCTCCGACATCATGATGCCTCGCATGGATGGGTATGAGTTCGCAGAGATGTTGCGAAAGCAGGACAAGATGTTGCCTATTCTTTTCATGACTACAAGAGATGATATTTCATCGAAGCAGCGCGGGTTCAGAGTCGGGGTAGACGATTACATGGTCAAGCCCATTGATCTCGATGAGCTTATTATGAGAATAAACGCGCTTCTACGGCGGGCTAACATTGCCCTTAAGAAATCCTTGACCGTCGGAAATCTTGAGATGAACGCTGAGGAAACATCCGTATCGATAGATGGTGAAGAGATACATCTTACCGTTCGGGAGTTCAATATCTTGCTCAAGCTGCTTTCGTATCCGAAAAAAACCTTTACAAGAAATCAGCCGATGAACGAGTTCTGGGATCCTGACAGCGAAAGTACGCCAAGGACGATAGATGTGTACATAGCAAAGTTGAGGGATAAGATCTCCGGATGCACTGCGGTTGAAATAGTTACCGTCCACGGCCTGGGGTACAAGGCAGTTACCAAATGAGGCGCACCAAAACTGAACGAGCGCTCAAGGAAGACCCCACTAGGGATATCCCTTCCTGGGATCTTGAGGAAATTGCCCGAGAACAAAAAGATCAACGGATAACGAGAAGTCGGTTTTCGTGGAAAGAATTCTTTATCATGTGGGCTTCCGTCATGGTAGTTGAAGCTGGAGCGATACTTATTCTCTCGACGTACATGCCCAGCATACAGTTCGATTTGGTGTCAGCACTCTCCACTCTTGGTTACTGTGCGCTCATAGCCATCATATTTGTATCTCTTACCATTCTATGGAGACGGCTTGTGTACGAACGCCCCATCAGACTTCTTGGCGTTGCAACACGTTGCATAGCGCAAGGTGACTTCAAGGTACGTTTGCCGAAGCTGCATAAGAATAGAAAAAAGAAGGACTACATCGATGTAATGTTCGATGATTTCAACACAATGACTGAAGAACTAAGTAGCATCGAAACTCTGAAGGATGATTTTGTGGGCAATGTCTCGCACGAGCTCAAGACGCCC
>CAYFQW010000009.1:50298-61338 GCA_964345475.1 uncultured Raoultibacter sp. | reverse complement strand
TCATCGAAATGATCGGCGAAGAAAAGTTCAACCGGTTTTTCAGGGACACTTCCTGAACTTCGTTCGTACCAGAAATCGAGAGACATAAGCGTCATGGTGCCATCGAGGATTAAAAGGCTTGCGCAAACGACAGTGAGGGTATAACGCCAGTTCCAAGGGATGAGCTTGACCATGCGTAAAACTTGGGGAAGCAAAAACTTTATCCAGGCGAGGCCGAGGATGCCCCAAAAAATCATGAACTGCCCGTTAGTCCTCCCATCAATAGACAGCCAGGTGCCAGAGTAGTCCCATGCGATGACGCCAAAGGCAAACTGCATAAACCAGCTCACTAAGTATTCGAAAGCGCCGCCAATTACAGCGCTGACCAGAAAAATCATAATCCATGATTTATGATGGAATCGATTGAGAACCAAAGTCATCAGCACCGCTCCGAAGCCGTAGATGGGGGAGAAGGGGCCGAAGAGCATGCCGCTGCGATCTTCATAGCCCCCAAAGACCACGGCATGATAAATCGTTTCAAGGATTAAGCCAATAACACAGCAGATGGTGAATATCCAAAACAGGTTGAAGAAGTTGAGTGAAATATAGCCCTTACCCGAAGGATCGAGTCCCGTAAGCTCGCCGGATTCGGCTGCGCTCCGCTCCTCCATTTTGCGTAATTTTCGTTGCAGCTCGCGCTCTTCGAAAAGCGAGGGGTCGATATAACTTGAAAGGGCAATCAAGATACCAAGCATGATGCCGTATACGATTTGGTCGGAGTTCAGGCCATACAGCATAAGGCTGCATAACGATATAGCAATTACAGCCACTATCATGAGGTCGATGGTAGCTGCCGCAGAACGGCGGCGGCTGCGAAGAAGCTGTACCCCCAAAGCAATGCCACCCATGCTCAGTGCGGCTAAGAGCGCGACCAGGATAAATGCAATGATGGTTGAGGTGGCGGATGTCGACTTACGTCCCAGGCTCCCATCCTGAAGAGAGCCTATAGTGCTGAGGATGACGATACCTATCATGGCCAAGGCTAAGAGGCCCATTAAAAAGCAGAGGGCGCCAAATATTTTAAAGGCAACAGGAAGCGTTTTTAATGCAGGTGGCTTGTCTGTACTTTCTTCAAACCAATCTTTGTGCATATTCATTTCCGACTCCCTTGCCTCGTCTCCGAGCCCTGCTCCTTTGTCACAAAGCTCATAGTATACGATGTTTTGGATATATGTATGTAATAAATTCCCAAAGGAGAGAGGTATATAATTCTCAAAATTGTCCTACATCTTGCAGCATATTTGTTACAAGGAGGCTATACTCTAGATAGTCAGTATTACGCGACTTCATGTACTGCGAGAGAAGGGATGAGATATGGCACTTAGAAATATTTTCCTAGCCTACGATGGTTCTGTTCATGCGAAAAAGGCGCTTGAAATGGCAAAGGACATAGCAGAGCTGAACGAAGAAATTCATGTTGATATCGTTAACGTTGTTCCCATCCCTGTATTAAGCGGAATAGATACAAGCCATCTGACCGAGATAATTGAACTCATGGAAGATGAGGCCGCTAAGACGCTCCATGAGGCTCAAGATTTAATGGAGGATGTGAGCGAGCAGATAAGCACCTACCTATTGAAGGGTGCAACCCCTTCGACCGAACTTCTTAAGATGGTAGATTCCAGACCTTACGACTTAGTTATTGTCGGAAGCAGGGGTCTTTCGGGCATTCGCGAGTATATGGGAAGTGTGAGCTATAGAATACTCCACCAATCGAAAGTTCCTGTTCTAGTGATTGAGGCTTAGGACGAAATACCTACAGATTTATATTCATTGCAACGGCCGACATGGCGTCTTGACAGCACGCCATGGGTTGTTGTGATGCAATAGGGTATGTAATGTGCCTTCTAGTTTTCATATTGGAAACCAGTCCTGATCCCAATTTGGATATGTTCTAAGATTGTTCGTGTCGCCAATCCGAATATTTTTTAGAGAGGAAACTCTATGGGTGATACAAGCGCCCCTTTTGAGGAACTTGTTGAAATAGTAGCGGCCTTGCGCGCCCCCGATGGCTGTCCTTGGGACCGCGAGCAAACGCATCAAAGCTTAGCCCGAAATATGGTTGAGGAAGCATATGAAGCCCTTGATGCCATCGAAAGCGAGAGTATCAGGCATTTGCAGGAAGAGCTGGGAGATGTTCTTCTTCAGGTTGTCCTGCATGCACAGATTGCGGCCGACAACGATGAATTTACCATTGAGGACGTGTGCCGCGGCATCAACAAGAAACTAATACGCAGACATCCGCATGTATTCGGGGATGAACAGGCCAATGACGCTGCGGAGGTTCTTACTCTTTGGGAAAAAGAGAAGCTGAAAGAACACAGGGAGCAGCATGGAGAGGCGCAACACGAAGGTTCTCAGCATACAGCAACCTCTCAGCAAAAAAGCCTCTTAGACTCAGTACCAACTTCGGCACCCGCCCTCTTGCAGGCTCAAAAAATATCCAAAAAAGCTGTGTCGGCAGGATTTGAGTGGAATAGCATTGACGAGGTTTGGGAACAGGTCTATTCAGAAATTGAAGAGCTCAAACAGGCATTCGCGGCTGCTCCAAAAACGAGCAAAGGAAGCGCGTCGTCCACCGAGGCAGCTGCTTTTGAGGCTGTTGAGCTTGAGATGGGCGACGTCTTATTTTCCTTCGTGAATATTGCTCGAAAAATGGGTGTCGATGCGGAGTCTGCCCTACGAGCAGGCAACCGCAAGTTCAGAAATCGCTGGAGCTTTATCGAAGGACAGGCTCGAAAGCAGGGACGCGAGGTAGACGAGCTTAGCATGGAAGAGATGGAAGAGTTTTGGGCACAAGCTAAGAGAGAAGAACTTCTTCCCAGAGCTTAGAGGTAAGCTGCTTGAGGGGCAGTGTAGATCGGAGCAGATGATGCAAGAAAAAGAGGGCGAGCTCTTGACGCTCGATTCGAAGACACCTGCGCTATCAGCACAGGACAGGCGGATATTTTTGGCCGGGGATCTTGATGATGATGCCTATATTGACACGAAGCGAGTTTTATCTAAAGAGGGTTTGGATCGCTTAGGTTTAATCGACGAAGCAGCGCATGCGATTATGTACAAATACACCGCTGCCATGAAAGAAATGGAAATACGTCTTGAAATACTCGATCAGAACCTCAAGCAAAGAAACAAGCGCTCAACTATTCATCATATCGAGTCGCGGCTGAAGTCACCGAGAAGCATCATAGAAAAGCTCGATCGATACGGTAAGGAACCTACTATTGAAAATGCTCAAAACCATATTCTTGATATAGCAGGGGTTCGAGTCATCTGTTCCTATATTCAAGACGTCTATACCCTCTATGAAACACTCGACAAGCAGGACGACCTATCCGTCGATACTGTGAAGGACTATATTGCCGAACCGAAAACAAATGGATATCGCAGCCTACATCTCATTGCGCATATCTCCGTGAACTTTCTCGACGGCAAAGAGGAGATACCTGTTGAGATTCAGCTCCGGACTATCGCCATGGATTTTTGGGCCAGCCTTGAGCACGATCTGAAATACAAGGCCCTACGTGAAATTCCAGGGATCGACTCGGTTAACGAGCTCAAAGAATGCAGCCGTATTATTGAGGATGTGGAAGGCCGCATGCAGGTTTTAGCTCGTGCCCTAGAAAGTGAATAGCACGCTGAGTGATTACCACGCTCTCACCTTGCGCCTTGCACGCTATCGGGGGGCGCTGTAAGCAAAAGCACGTAGGGGGTTTACAGGATCTGCCGTGTATCTTTAAGGTATGTTGCAAATGCAACAACAGATAGACACCTAATACCCTAAGCTGTCCTTCAGTATGCATAATCAAGAAGCGCCGGAGGCTGTGCCCTTGGCTTGAGGAAAGGTGTTCCTTATGACAAATGTAATGAGAACCATAATCAAAATAGACGAAGAGGCCTGTGATGGATGCG
Organism: uncultured Raoultibacter sp.; assembly: GCA_964345475.1. Classification (GTDB taxonomy): domain Bacteria; phylum Actinomycetota; class Coriobacteriia; order Coriobacteriales; family Eggerthellaceae; genus WRIS01. Next base: position 57,387 of record CAYFQW010000009.1, on the reverse strand, counting down.
GTTTGTGCATCGAAGCTTGTCACGAGGGGGCATTGGCTCTTATCGATGGCAAGGCAAGGCTCATCCGCGATGATTACTGCGACGGCCTAGGCGATTGCCTGCCCGTATGTCCCAGAGATGCCATACATTTCGAAAAGCGGCTTGCAGCAAGCTACGATGAAGCTGCTGTTTTGGCTGCCCAAGAAGAAGCAAAGCAGAAAGTGGCAGGTCAAAGCCGGGAACAGGCAGCAGCGGACGAGGCTGAGCTACCGCGCACTTGCGCAGGGCTAGCCGGCAAGCTTTTTAACGACAGGACTCAAAAGACCTCTTCGCAGGGAGTATCTGCCGTCGATGCACAAGATGTACGTCCCAGTCAGCTTGGCCAATGGCCCATTCAAATCAAGCTCGTCAATACAGCTGCGGCATATTTTGACAAGGCAGACCTTCTTGTTGCTGCAGACTGCACGGCCTTTTCCTACGGTGACTTCCACAAAGATTTTATGACAGGAAAGATAACCATCATTGGATGCCCCAAACTAGACGAAGGCGACTACACCCAGAAACTCAGTCAAATCTTCTCTGAGCACGATCTCTCGTCTGTCACTTTAGCTCGCATGGAAGTCCCTTGTTGCGGCGGCTTAGAGCGCGCCGTACGAGCTGCCATTGCAGCGAGCGGGAAAAACATTCCTCTCCAGGTGGCAACAATTACCTCTGATGGATCTCTGAAAAGCGTGGAGTCTTAAGCCTCCACGCATGAAAAAGGCAGGGAAAAACGGGTAGAAAAAGTCGGCTCCTGGAAAAAGAATAAACAAAAATCGGTATACTTACCGTTTTTTCTGGTAGGGTATACTTCCTTTGTTTGATAATTGCGCAGGGAAACCTTAAAATAGAGCTTTGTGTTCAACACCTATTTTAAATATGTATAAGCATGAAAGGGGAATGTAATGAAAAAGAAAGCACTCGCGCTGCTGTGCATGCTTGCCTTGGTGGCAGGTTTTGCACTTGTTGGATGTAGCGGAGGTGGGGATTCTTCCAAGGAGTCTGCCGACGAAGCGGCTTCTGATGGAAGCTATACGCTTATAACTGATGGGAAGCTTACTGTAGCGGCCTCTCTCGATTTTCCACCATTCGAAAATCTTGAAAACGGGCAACCTGTAGGCTTCACCGTTGATTTATTGGGAGCACTCGCTGAGGAAATGGGGCTTGAGGCAGAATTTCTTTCTTCTGTGAAGTTTGACACCATTGCACCTCTCGTTGCTGCCGGTGGTAAGGCTGACATAGGCGCCTCGTCAATCACCATCACTGAGGCACGTAAAAAAGAGATCGATTTCACCGATCCGTATCTCGATTCAAACCAGAGCATCGTGGTCATGAAGGATTCAGGCTATAAGACCGCAAGCGATCTTGAGGGTAAAAAGGTTGGTGCTCAGTCAGGCACAACTGGTTACGATTGGGCCGTTGAGAACATCGATGGTGCGGAGGTTGTGCCCTTTGATGAAATGACGGCTGTCTTTGCCGCTCTGCAAGCTGGAAAGATTGACGGCATCGCAGTCGATCTCCCTGTAGCACAGTATTACGTTAAGGACGCTTATACCGACGCAGAGGTAGTACAAGAGATTCCAACAGGCGAGCAGTATGGCATCGTGGTAAGCCAGGACAACCCTGAGCTCACCAAAGCCCTGAACGAGGCATTGAAAGCCATCAAGGAAAACGGCAATTATGATGCCGTATACCAGAAGTGGTTTGGCTAGGCCTTGTGAGAACAGCTTCTTTTAGAAAGAACAAGATATGGATTGCCGCAATGCTTGTAAGCATTGCGGCAATTCTGGTGTCAATAGCCTATCCATCACAAGCGCAGGCTCTTGAAATAGAGCGCTGGACTGCGCAATCAAACCAAGATGGCGGCAGTGATGTTTTTGGAGGCACCGAAACGCGCCTTACTTTTCAAGGGCAAACTGACGAAGGTGAATCAGTGGTAGAGCTTTTGCTCGAGATGCCCGAAGGTTCAAAGTTTCCCCTTGAAAGCGTAAAGGTAAAAACACTTATAGGTCTTGACGTGGTAGAGTGCGAGAGCACCGTCGAGGGCGGAGGCTCAAACGGCGTCAAGATAGTATTTCCTCAGGGCACGCCTGAGGGTACGCTTATTATGGTTGAAGTGAATGGGATAAAGTTTCCCTCAGGGGGCGGCTCGTATGGCCTCCAGGGAAGCTACACCACAGAAGATGAGGTAGAGAAAACTCTTTCCGCCAACGATGTTTCCCCCATTGTTGTTGTCGGTCTTTCGCCCGCTGAAAGTCTATCGAGATGGCTCGCTAGTCAGTCGTGGGTGCAAAGCTGGAATTCTGTCAAATTCCTCCACCTCTTTTTCGATCCTACTATAATCGTAGTAAGCGTCCCTTCTATCTTTTCGGGATGGATCGTTGCCTTAGCCCTAGTTTTGATAGGTTTTCCTCTCGCCATCCCTCTAGGTTTGTTCTGGTCTTTTCTCCGGATGTCGGGCAATCGCATACTGAAGGGCATTGGAAGCCTTTACGTAAACGTCATTCGTGGTACACCTTTATTCCTGCAGATATACATCGCCTTTCTCGGCTTGCCGCTTCTGGGGCTTTCTCTTAACGAATTCCCCCTTGGTGTACTTGTCATGGTAATGAACTCTTCAGCGTATTTGGCAGAAATATTCCGTGCAGGTATTCAGTCTATTAACAAGGGCCAGTTTGAGGCTTCGCGCTCGCTTGGCATGACGGGGCCGCAAACCATGCTCAATGTAATCATCCCGCAAACAATTCGGAGGGTCATTCCAACCATGACATCCGAATTCATATTGCTGTACAAAGACACCTCTCTGCTTGCGGCTATTGGTCTCGGTGAGATTATGCTCTTCTCAAAAACTCTGACGGCTGCTACTGGAAATGTAACACCCTACATTGTGGCAGCAGGGTTCTACCTTATCGTTACTCTGCCCCTTACAAAGCTTATCAGTATCCTTGAGGCTCATATGGCCGACAGGGATGCGGGGGTTGTCAAGACGAACAAAAAGAAAAACTCGCGGAGCGGTGGCGATATCCTAGTTGCTTCTCATGAAAGCGGTATGGCCATGTCTTTTCCTGACGGAGATGCCTCGCTCAATGATAAGGAAGCGCTTGTGTTAAAAAATCCGCACAAAACGAGGAAACCTATGGCCCCAGAAGAGGAGGCGAGGCTGGATTGATGAGCAACACAATACAGGAAACTGTCCTCCCACCTCTCGATACGGCAGTTGACTCTCAGGAGTCTTCCCGCTGGGAGGGGGCTGAAAATCCCAACGATATAATCGTGAGCATCCAGGGGCTCAAGAAGAGTTACGCTGACAACCAAGTGCTTGCCGGTATAGATTTAGATGTCAAGCGTGGGGAAACTCTTGTTATCCTCGGGCCTTCAGGGTCGGGTAAGTCAACTTTGCTACGCTGCGTCAATCTTCTTGAGACGCCAACAGGCGGCCGCATTCTATTTCAAGATTGTGACATTACCGATAAGAAGAACAATATTAATAAAACGCGTGAGCATATCGGCATGGTGTTTCAAAGCTTCAATCTCTTTCCTCATCTTACGGCTAAGAAAAATGTCATGCTCGCGCAGCGCAAAGTAAAGCATCGCTCAAAGAAAGAAGCTGAAGAAATCGCCATCGAGCAGCTTGAGAAGGTAGGGCTTGGTGACCGGATCGATTTCTATCCCGCACAGCTGTCAGGCGGACAACAACAAAGGGTGGCGATAGCACGTGCTCTGGCGATGGACCCCACCGTTATGCTTTTTGATGAGGTGACAAGTGCGCTTGATCCCGAGTTGGTTCGCGGGGTCCTTGATGTTATGAAAGACCTAGCCCAGCAAGGTATGACAATGATGGTCGTAACACACGAAATGGGCTTTGCGCGCGACGTTGCCGATCGCGTGATCTTTATGGACGGGGGTGTCGTTGTCGAGGAAGGCAGTCCTGACCAGGTGTTTGATAATCCTCAATCAGCGCGCACCAAAGATTTTCTCGGACATATTTTGTAGGCCTGAGAAGATTTCTTCCACAGCTCGACATTAAGCTTGAGAAGATTTCTTACGCAGCCCGACATCAAACAGGCACTCTTACGGTTCGGGCCGCATCGTCCGGGGGTCGCGACAATAGTTGCGACCTACAGCTGTGCCTTGAGAGCCTCGATGCAAGCTGCCACATTTTCATTGCCGCTATCGCTGCGATAGGCGATTATCGTATCGTAGGTGATGGGGCCGTCATCGAGTTCCTCAAAAATAACGACATCGTCGCGTTTAGAAAGATATTCTCGGTTGGCCTCACTGCCGCATATGTGCACCGAGTCGCCAAAGTCGGTAATTGCCAGGTTGGATATACTGCCAATAGGGTCAAGCCTGAATTTCAAGTCAATACCTTCACCGAGATATTCTTGTATAACGGCACGCCACATATCGTAATGCGTTCCCCCATTGATAACGATAGTGGTGTTTGCGAGATCGGCACGGCTTATACTTTTCTTTTGAGCAAAGGGGTGCGTTTTCATCATGCTGATGGAGGCCGTGCCTTTTTCGAGGTAAAACCACGCAATATTGTCTGCTATAGCTTTTTCTCGCAAGCTAGGATTAAGCGTGAAGTCGGTGCAAACTCCGATATCGATAATATTTTTCTGCAGACCTTTTAATACGGGCATATCGCTCTCAAGGGGTACAAAGGTGAAGGGAATACCCTTTATCTTTCCGAGCATCCGCATAAATGTTGAATCGCTCGAAACAGCAAGTATGCGTACCAAGGGCGGGGCCGAAGATGTAGCCCTGCATTCTTCGAGGCCTCGTTCGTAGCGATAGAGGATATCCTGCGCACAATCGAGAAATACGATTCCAGCAGGACTTAAGGTAGGCCCGTTATCACGATCGATGAGGGTAAAACCCAACTCCTTCTCAAGGTTGCTCATATGGGTGCTCAGGCCAGGTTGAGAAAGGAAGAGCTCTTTTGCGGCCTCGCTGAAGTTCATATGCTTCGCGAAGACAACGAACTCATTAAGCAGTTCAATTTTCATAAAAGTCCCCTATTATATTTGGTACCCCGATCCGCGTTCTCGGCGAACACTCCCAATTTTGACGGATACTAACGAAATTCGTGAATGACAAGGTGCTATAAAGAACCGAAATACATAGTATCAAAAATTAGAATACCATGCCCTAGAGACTGCGATCTTTGAGGACAAAACAATTATTTGCCACGAGCAGTTTTAGCAGGCAATCTGTAGTCCAACATCCAAGGGAGATGTTACCAAAAAGAAGCTTGAGGAGGAATAGCAATGACTGACTCAAAAAGTACCTCAAACGTAAGTAGAAGGAATTTTCTTAAGACTTCAGCAGCTTTGGCTGCAGGTGTTGCCACTGTAGGGCTCGCATCTTGTTCTCAGGGAGGCAGCTCGGCAGGAGGCTCATCGCAGGGCGCATCGAGCGAGGCGGTATCCTGGGATAAAACTGCGGATGTAGTTGTTGTTGGTACGGGCACTGCGGCGATTGCTGCAGTTGCAGCATCTGACTTCGGCGCCGAATCGGTCATTATTATCGAGAAGGCCGAGGCCTTCGGCGGTACGACCGCTCTTTCCGGCGGGGGAGTCGGCATTCCTCTGACACATATTGCCGAAGCGGCAGGTGTCGAAGACAGCCTTGAAGAGGTTATAAAATACTACACGAGCGCTACAAGAGGGCGCGCAGATGTATCTGTTGTCGAAAACTACGTAAAAAACGGCGATGCTTTCTTGCTATGGGCGGAAGAAAAATTTGGATTCACCTACGATTTCACTATGAAAATGTACCAAGATTACTACGAGCCTTGCGAGGGCTACCTCGGGTTCGGCCGTGGCAATATTGGCGTCGTTGCGATAGACGGAGAAGTAAATGCTGGGCATGGTGGTCCGGCATGGAACAAGGTAAACGAAGTAATTGAAGCCGATGAAAACATAGAATTGATCATGGGCACTGAGGTTACCGAACTTATTGTTGATGAGTCGGGCGCTGTTATCGGCCTTGTTGCCGGCGATTTGAAGATCGGTGCAAACAAGGGCGTCGTACTCGGAACCGGTGGTTTTGAGCATAACGACGAGATGCGTCAGCAGTATCTGCCCTTCCCGCTTCTCTCGACGACATCCGTTACCACTAACACCGGTGACGGTCATCGCATGGGGCAGCAGGTAGGAGCAGATCTTGCGTATATGGATATGAATTGGGGCCTGCCATCATTTTTAGTAAGTGGAGAAAATGCTGAAGAGCTTCTGCAAAGCGGATCGGTATCAGTGAACTTTGCGGGCTTCGACGCTAACACCTATCGTTCTTTGCCTGGGTCTTGTGTAGTCAACAAGAAGGGCAGGCGTATCGGGAATGAATGCTCCGCCTACGCAGTCTTCAACCAATCTCTTGGTAGCTTCGATAGCGGCGACCCGAGTGCATCTAACCTCATATCTTATTACATCTGCGACTCTAGTGTGGCAGGCGTATACCGCTTGCCCGGGCAGCAAGATGCCTCTGACGAAATACCGGAATTCTACGCTAAGGGCGAGACGATAGAGGAATTAGCAGAAGCTTTGGGAATTGATGCTGCCAGCCTAGCTGCAGAAATCGCAGAGTTCAATGAGCATGCGGTCGAAGGCCTCGACCCTAAGTTTGGTCGTGGTTCATACGAGTTTGATATGTATACGGACGCTGTGTACGCAGGACCGCGAGACGATCTCGCAAATCCTGTTCTAGCCCCCCTTGCTACGGGTCCCTTTTACGGAATACCCATTGTGCCGGGAACATTTGGTACCTCAGGTGGGCTTTTGGTTAATGAGAACTCCCAGGTTGTGTCGATCAAAGGAGAGCCCATTCCTGGTTTGTATGCAGTTGGGAACTGCTCGAGCGGTGTATCAGCGGGAACATACTTGCATGGTGGCCAGACCATTGGCTCAGGTTCTGTCATGAGCTTTGTCAGCGCGCGCCACATACTGGGTATAAGCTAATCGTATAATCGGAGGCCGCTCGCCGGGTGCGGTGGGCGGCCTCCATCCCTTTCACCTCCATCCCTTTCACCTCCATCCCTTTCACCTCCATCCCTTTCACCTCCATCCC
>CAYFQW010000009.1:40246-50198 GCA_964345475.1 uncultured Raoultibacter sp. | reverse complement strand
CCTCCATCCCTTTCACCTCCATCCCTTTCACCTCCATCCCTTTCACCTCCATCCCTTTCACTCCCACCCTTTTGGCCCGGCACCTTTCACCTCCGCCCTTGTTTCATTCCAGCTCTTATGGGATCATGCCATTCTGATGCCGAAATGATGAATAATAGTGCGACAAGCATGCGGGCAATACGGTGAAGGGGCGTGTAATGGTACGGATATTGGTCGTTGAAGACGAGCCGCCTATTTCAAATCTGATAAGACTCAGCCTAAGCAAGGCAGGCTATAGCTGCGATTGTGCTTTTACGGGTCTCGAGGCTGCCGATATGGTGTCCGAAAAGCCCTACGATCTTATTTTGCTTGATGTGATGCTCCCCGAAATTAGTGGTTTCGAGCTCATGGACTATTTTCGCTCGTTTGAAATCCCTGTCATATTCCTGACTGCTGTCAGCTCCCTGGAAGATCGTGTCAAAGGCCTTCGCATGGGGGCGGAAGACTATATCGTCAAGCCTTTTGAGGTAGACGAGCTTCTTGCTCGTGTCGACGTGGTGTTGCGGCGCTATCGTCAGGGAGATGAAATTATCGAGCTCGGCGATTTGACGATAGATACGCGGGGTATGAGAGTTTTAAAGCAAGGGGAGGAGATAGCCTTAACACGCAAGGAATACGACTTGTTGCTTCTTTTTGTCCGCAATCCTGATGCCGCCCTCTATCGCGAAACGATTTATGAAAAAGTATGGGGTGGCGATTTGGGCATTGGAAGCAAGACGGTCGACCTGCATGTCCAGCGCCTTCGAAAAAAAACAGGCCTGGAGGATCAACTGCTGGCAGTCAGTAAAGTGGGCTATCGCTTGACGACGAAGCCTTAAGCGACAGAGATTGCGAAGCGAAACGCCATGAAGTTTAGGCTTAAAATGATGTTGGGAACGCTCTGTATAATGGCACTGCTCTTTGGGGCAGGGGGGAGTGCCCTTATATCTCTCTCTTTTGAAAGTTCCCTCGATAGAGAAAAAGAACTTGCGCAGAGATCCTATCGTATGGTGCTTAATACGATGTCTCTTATCAGCTCTATGAATCTTATAGTCACCAATGACGATATTTTGAAAATACTCGATCAGCTTTATTCAAAAAGCGACTCGTCGTGGTCTGCCTTGCGACTTTCAACAAGCGATGAAGTGTTGTACGAAAATGGCGATTACACTGAAAGACTTGTGGACGATATCGAAGGAATTGAGCCTGGTTATAGCGCTCTCCGTCTCCTGGATGATTCTTCTACCCAGTTTTTGCAGCTTTCGGGCGAGTTTATGGCAGATAATGAGCACTTTTATCTCGATGCTCTTCTAGATGTCTCTTATCTATATGAAGCCCGTGAGCAACAGCATGAGGTGTATCGCATTACCTTTGCGGTGCTCCTTGCTTTGTGTGCCGTGTTCGCGTCGGCCCTCTCCTGGTTTTTAACAAGGCCATTGAGAAAGCTTTCCCGCGCGTCGCGTGAGATAGCTTCCGGAAATCTTTCATCCCGGTCAAGAATTCGCAGCCATGACGAAGTGGGCGCTCTCTCGTCAGACTTTGACACTATGGCGCAGCAGGTTGAGGAAAGCGTAACCGGCATGCAGCTTGCCATAGAGCAGCAAGAACGTTTCATGGGAAGTTTTGCCCACGAGCTGAAAACACCCATGACGGCTATTATTGGATATGCAGACCTCATCAGGAGCGGCAAGCTCAGCGCCGAGGAACAGGCCGAAGCGGCCCAGTATATATTTTCCGAAGGAGGGCGCCTAGAAAGCCTGTCTTTGAAGCTTCTCGAAATATTTGTTCTCGAAAAAAAGGATATAACGTTTAGCATAGAGTCACCCGCTGAGATTATTAAAGACACGGTCGAACACCTTTCTCGAGTATTGAACGAGGAGCATGTTCATATAGAGAGCAGGGGCGAAAAGGGACTCTGTTACCTCGAGCCTGATCTTATACGATCGCTTGTAATCAATTTGATAGACAACGCGCGAAAGGCAACAGGCGACCACGGTAAAATAAGGGTTCAGTCCTTTATGACGGCAGATGGCTGCCGGATAGAAGTGTTAGATGATGGCAAGGGGATTCCGCAGAAGTCCCTCGACCGTATTGCGGAGGCGTTTTATCGTGTCGATAAATCTCGTTCGCGGGCCGATGGTGGCGTAGGTCTGGGACTTGCCCTTTGTAAAAAAATTGTCGAGCTGCACAAAGGCTCGATGAGGATAGAAAGCGAGCTGGGGCAAGGAACTGCGATACGTGTCGATTTGAAGATGGGCCGGCCATGAGAAAAATAAAGAACGCATCTATTCTTCTGATATCGGCCGTTTCAATCATACTAGGCCTTATGATGCCCGATCTCGTTTCGAGGATGCAGGATGAAAACAATGCCAACAAGGTAGACCGCTATGAAACAACGCAGATGCAGCTAAAAATTGCCCCTTCCTATGAGCTCATTGATGTTCTTGGGATAATCGCAGAAGGCTTTTCTTTGGTCGATCTCGAGAAGGGCAGTAGGTTACGTGTGGAGGACGTCAAGAAGGTTACGGAAGACAGCTTCGCCTATTTTGAAGCTGAGGGTTTCCCTGAGTTTTCTCCTGAGAATTGGGATGAACTTGAAGCTGTTCCTTTTTTGGCTGTCAGCGAAACGGGTGACGAGGCAATAATTCTTTGGCAGTGCAGCGCGACCAGTAAGGTCGATGGTCTCTCGGAGGCTCATTTTCTTATAGATGACGCACATAGTAAAATTGTAGAGATGTCCATCGTGAGCTTTGTTGCAGATTATGAAGCTTTGAGTGGCAGGGCCCAGGGAGAGATGCTCTCGTCCTGGGCGCAAGCATGGGCGGGGTATCTTGGTTTTGAGTACAAGTACGAAGCAGTCTCAAAAGACGACTTAATAGCTAAATCGAAGAAAGCAGAGGAGTCTGCTGCCGATGAAAGAACAAACGGAGAATCTTCCGAAGAGTCTTCTTCCAAAGAAACACCTTCTATGAAAGATACAGTTTCAAGCAGCTCGGCTTCAGGTGGGGGGATATCCGGAAGCTCTCTTTCGAATGGAGGCTCGCCTATCGATACAGCCGCCAGCATTGCTAAAGCACAAGGCTTTCTATGGGAAGACCTCAGCCTGCAAAGCGAGAAGTTTGGAATCGTCCTTTTGAAGCATACCGAAATTGAGCTGTACCTTGCGAGAACCATTCAGGCATACACGAAAGAAGAGCCTGGAGAGACAAAAGAAGGGTCCGCTGTCGGAGCTAGCGCTAAAGAGAATACTTCTGGCGCAGACGCAGCGAAAGTCGGGGACGCAGCAAAAGGGGAGAATGCAGAAGAAAGCGTGGATGCAGAAGAGGGCTCAGATGCGACAAGTGAGAAGGATAGTGCCGAACATGCTGTCTGGCTTGTCTATTCTATGATGCCCGCGATGAAATGATGCCGTTATGATGCCTCGATGCTGCTATTCATATGAAGCCGCTTGCTACACTACTCGGTATACTGCAGAGAGTAGGTGTTTTATATGTTACAGGTGCAGAAGCAGAGAGATATAGCAGCACAGATAGAACTGACATACGAGATATTTGAAAATTTGCTACAAAAAAGAATTGAGGAAGAGCCGAAAGAAAGGAAGGGGACGCAAAGTCCAACCTCCGATTTGTCGCTCGAGGATAGCCCTGAAAAAGACTTGGACGAAAAGGGCTCCATCGTAGGGAATCCCTGGGATCAAATCACTCGTAGGAAAAATTCCAACTCCCATCCCCGGTGTAAAAAGCACGGCATATTCTCTTTGGCCAGGTTGGCTTAAGCCTGCACAGTGATTCAGATTGCGGTTACGCTGGCTTAGGCCTGCACAGTGGTTCAGACTGCGGCTCAGCCTGCACAGTGATTCGAATTGCCGTTTCTTTTCCTTAAGTGAATGGAATATTTTAGGTCAAGGCCTCTTCTGATACGCCGATTGATACAATCAATACGATGCGTATAGGAAGAGGTCCTTGATGATAAATGAAGAAATGTTTCGTTTAGGCGATGAGCCGAATGCAATCCGCGCTCTTTTTGCCTATGGGATGAAGCGTAAAGAAGAAATCGGCGCTGACAAGGTATTCGATTTCAGTATAGGAAACCCAAGCACTCCGCCGCCCGCAGAAGTGCTTGACGCTCTGCGTCGGTTGAGCTGCGAGGCACCCCCTTCGATACATGGATACACCCCAGGTTCGGGAGCAATTGATGCACGTAGTGCACTTGCTGGTTCTATCAACGAACGATTTGACAGAAATGCGACAGCGGCTAATTTTTACCTTACGACGGGGGCTGCATCCTCCTTGCGTATTGCTTTCAGCGCCCTTGGAAACAAGGATGACGAGTATATAACAATCACACCGTATTTTCCCGAATACAAAGTTTGGATAGAGTCTGTGGGCTGCACCTGCGTAGAAGTGCCTGCACGACAAGTCGATTTCCAGCTTGATATTGCTGCAATCGCAGCAGCGATTTCCGAGAAAACAAAGGCAATAGTGCTCAATAGCCCGAATAATCCTACTGGGTCGGTATATCCGCAAGCGGATATCGAGGCGCTCTCCTCCCTTCTTGAGGAAAAACAAGCAGAGTTCGGTACTGAGATCTTCATCATAAGCGATGAGCCTTATCGCGAAATTGTATACGATGGTCTGGAAGTCCCCTTCATCCCTTCTTTCTATAAAAATACGATAGTGTGTTATTCCTATTCGAAGACCTTCAGCCTGCCTGGTGAGCGTATCGGATATCTGTATGTTTCTGAAGATGCCCATGACTGGCAACGTGTGTACACGGCAGTGTGTGGAGCTGGCAGGTCATTGGGGTATGTATGCGCCCCCGCCTTATTTCAACAGCTTGTTAAAGAATGCGTGGATGTGTCCACCGACATATCTCCCTATGAAGAAAACCGTGCATTGCTTACCGAGGGCTTGGCTGAGCTTGGGTATACCTTTGTGGAGCCGCAAGGCGCTTTCTATCTTTGGATGCAAGCGCTTGAAGCAAGCTCTGAGGCCTTTTCAGAACGCGCTCGAGCTCACGAGTTGCTTTTGGCTCCTTCAACAAGCTTTGCCTGCGAAGGCTGGGTTCGTATTGGCTATTGTACCGACAGGTCGGTGATAGAAAAAGCACTCCCCGTCTTCGCTGATCTCATGGACGAGTACAAGGCCTTATAGCTTTATTTTTCTGCTCCCGTAATAGTGTTGATGATGCCGGCAAATATGCTTATAGCAATGCTGGCTACAAAGGCGCTTCCGAAGCTTTCAATAATGAAGCCCACACCGAATATCCCGTTAGCAATCCAGGCGGCCAAATACAGCATAAGGGTGTTTACAACTAAGTAGAAGATACCAAGGGTGAGCACGGTGATAGGAAGGCTCAGAACCTGAAGGACGGGCTTAACGCTTGCGTTTAGCAGGGCAAGCGTGAGGGCGAAAAGGGCAATTGCCCCCCAGGCGGCATTGCCGCCAATCAAATCGATTCCCGGGACTATGGCTACAGCAAGTGCAACGGCTAAAGCTGTTGAGAGCCATCGAAGAACAAAATTCATAGGACACCTGTCTTCTTGCGAACTTACGATGTGTACAGAACGCATTATCTCACGGAGTAATGTGCTGGGACGGCCGGTTGAAAAGCCGTTACCTGAGGAACGGAATAAAAGTATTGAAGAGTCTAGGGCTCGCGAATGCCCTTATCGAGATAATAGCCTGTCGCCGAAAATCGTTTTCGGTATATGAAGAAGCAGGCTATGACGATAGAGAGGGTGTTGGCGGCCGAAAGCATGAACATAATGACGATCTGATATTTTGCAGCCATAAAAGGGTCGGCTCCTGCGAGTATCTGCCCACTCATCATGCCCGGTATGGTAACGAGTCCTACCGCCGACATGGTGGCTAAAACAGGAACCATGCCTGCACCTATGGCGGCTTTCAAAGAGGCAAAGGCGGCCTCACGCGGTGTTGCGCCTAAGGCGAGGAGTGCAAACATCTCATCCGAGCGATCGTCAAGGCTCGCGAAAAGCCTGTCAATCGCAACGGCAATAGCCGACATTGCATTGCCTACAATCATGCCAAATATTGGTATAAGCTGTCTGGCGTTGTACCAAGGATCTGCATGGATAATACCTACAACCACAAGTAAAGAGATTACTGCCGGCGACAGCAAGAGGGAGACGAATACGCTTATGTTGAGCCCGGGCACCTTTGCCTTAACACGCGATGTGGCGATTTGAGTTGCCGAAATCAGCATGAAGAACAAGACAAGCATAACGATCCACCAGGTTTGCCAGTCAAAGAGCAGCCTGAGCAGAATACCTGATGCAAGCAGTTGCAGAAAGCAGCGCACAGAGGATATGAGAATGTTTTTTGCCTGCCCTAACTCTAGGGCGAAAGAAATAATTCCTGCGACAAGCATAAGAGCGCTCGCTGCAAAAAGCTCGACCAAGCCAATATCTACAACGCCGACGCTATCCATGCAAGGCCTCCTCGCATATGGCAGAAGTATCCAATTCTTCGTAGCGAAAGCCTTGGTTTTCAAGGATGAAGGCCCCTTGCGCAAAACCATCCGACTGGCGATGCCGTATCCTGAGGCAAGTGCTGTCGGCGTCGATGCTCGCAAAGGTAAGCGCACTAATTGCAGCAGAGGACGCGTCGTCTAAAGCGGCGTCTACCTCATCGAAGAGCAAAACGCTCGGCTTAGTTAGAATCACCCTCAGCAAGGATATGCGAGCTGCTTGTCCACCTGAAAGCTGTGAGACATCGCGATCGAGTGCGAGATCGGGCATTTCTGCCTGAGCAAGCGCCTGCAAAAGAGTTTCGTCCCCAGGTGCTTTTTCTTTGGCATGAACTTTGAGCTTCCATGGGAGCAAGAGGTTTTCGCGTATCGTTCCTGGTACTAAGGATGTTGTTTGGGGGACGAGACACACGTGTTTACGCCACTCTTGCGGCGATATCCTCGAACTGGGAATACCTTTGAGGAAGAGCTCTCCTGCATCAAGGTCAAGCATACGGGCGAGGGCTCTCAAGAAACTCGATTTGCCCGACCCGGACACACCTTGTAAGTCGTATATGTGTGAAGCTTTCAAAGAGAGGTTCACCTGCGACAGGAGGATATGGCGCCCCTCTTCTTGCTGATAGGAGAGGCTCAGATTTTTAACTTCAAGGATAGTCATAATTTTCTTTTGCCGAATGCCCTTTGCGCTGTACGCGTTCTATTGTAGTCGAGGTGGAGGCCAACGGGGGAATTCTTTTCTTAAAACAAGAAATCAGATGCTTGCAACCCATGCGTCCAGATACCAGCATCTGACTATTCTTGCTCCCAAAAAACACCTCAGGGTAAGCCGTTGTATTTTCTCTACTCTTTGTCCGCCTTTTTTGCTTATTCGCTACAATGAATACCATATAAAAAAGACCTGATTGCAAAGGCCTGACATGCTTGTTCTGGGAAAGGATGCATCCATGAGTCAAGATGGCATATCTCATGTTATAGGAAAAACCCCGTTCATAAAGCTTGAAACCATATCGCAGGACACAGGCGCTGATGTGTATGTGAAATACGAGGCAGCCAACCCGGGTGCCTCCATAAAGGACAGGGCTGCCCTCTCGATGATCGATCGCGCTGAAGAGAGGGGCACCATTGTGCGAGGAAAAAGCATCCTTATCGAGCCAACGAGCGGGAATACGGGCATAGCAATCGCTATGATAGCAGCTGCCCGGTCTTATCGTGCAATTATCTGTATGCCCGAGTCAATGAGCAAGGAAAGACGGATGCTGCTTGCGGCCTACGGGGCGGAGCTCGTGCTGACTCCCGCTGCTGAAGGAGTTGCCGGTGCCGTGAAGAAAGCCCAAGAAATTCAAGAGGCGACTCCTGAATCATGGCTGGTAGGACAATTCGACAATCCTGATAATCCATTAGCGCATGAAAGGGAGACGGGGCCTGAAATACACCAGGCATTAGGCTGCGCCCCCGACTATGTGATTACGGGGGTTGGCACAGGCGGCACGATTAGCGGCATTGCCCACTATTTTAAAAAGCAAGGTGCTGCAACCCGTTTTTTCGCGGTGGAACCCGAGGAAAGCCCTCTTATTGAGCAGACCCTTAACCATGAAGAGCTCAAGCCTGCCGCCCATGGTATTCAAGGTATAGGTGCGAACTTTGTGGCGAAAACATTGGATCTTTCCATTCTCGATGGGACGATACCCGTTTCAACGGAGGAGGCACTTGAAGAAGCAAGGAGTCTTGCCGAGCGAGAAGGCCTGCTCGTCGGCATATCCTCAGGCGCCAATATTGCTGCGATAAAGCGCCTGCTTACACGCTTCCCTGAGGCAAAAGGGAAAACCGTGGTGAGTATTTTGGTGGACTCAGGGGAACGCTATCTTTCGACCGAGCTGTTCGAGGGTATAGTGTAGGTGCGTCGGAAGCAAGGGCAGCAGGATATCCAGAGAAGGGGCCCCATGTGCTGGAAGATGAGAAAAAAGTTGAAGAATCAAAAGGAAACGAAATGAACTCAGACACTACCCCTCAAGCAAAGAGGGCGGACGATACCGATGCTCGCGGAAAAAATCAAGAAGTCGCGGGCGAAAACGCCGACAAAAAAACGAGAGTAGGTGGCAAGAGCGCCCAAAGTCAAGAACCGGACAGCAAGAAGAATTGTAGGCAGGACGTGCTTGAGACAATGGAGGCCACCATCTCAGAGCACTCGTTGGCCGACAGTGATTCGCCTGTCCTTCTTATGGTTTCGGGAGGCTCAGACTCGACGGCGCTAAGCTACCTTGCTCTGGAACTTTCCAAAAAAGGGCTGGTAGGCCCTTTAGCTATGCTTCATGTAAACCATAAAATCCGAGGAGAAGCGTCCGACGGGGACCAAGTTTTTGTGAGTGAGCTCGCGGAGGCTCTTGGCATACCCTTTTATGCCTGTGAAATTGATGTGCCGGCAGAGGTCGCTCGAACGGGAGACAACGAAGAAGCTGTTGCCCGACGTGAGCGCTATTTGGCGGCAAATGAGGCCTTAGCAAGCTTTTGTCGATACGCTGCGACGCCTTTGTCGGAAGGGCGCATATTTACTGCCCATACGCAGGACGATCGTGTTGAGAACTTCTATATGAGGTCTATCGTCGGTACCGGGCCAGGAGGCTTTCGGTCAATGCTGTATCGCAATGGCCCGATAGTGCGCCCCTTGCTTGACCTAAGCAGGGAAGACCTGAGGGACTATATTTTCGAACGTGAACGTAATGCGCGAAAAAACGATGAGACGGTTGTCTGCGACACCCTCGGGAACCTGTGGCGGGAGGATGCGACCAATGCCCATACGGATCGTTTCCGTTCTTTCGTCCGCTATGAGATGGTAGCCAGGGCAAAGGAGAGAAACCCCCGCTTGCTCGATACCTTGTGCCGGAGCATGAATCTGATAGCCGATGAGGATGATATGCTTGAGCGCTGGGTTGAGGAAATTGAAAGGGAAAGTATTTCCTGGCTATCAAAACAGGCAGACGGGGAGCCTGAACACAAAGAGGGCTGCCTTATTGATCCGAGTTTTGGTGAGAAGGAAAAACCCTTACAAAGAAGAGTGGGCAGGAATATCCTACAAAAAATACTGGGGCCTGATGAAAGGATTCTCACCGACTCGGTAGAAGCGATCGTCGGCGCCTTCCAGGGTAATGAGCCAATTCAAGGATATACTAACAACATCCAGGGGAACCTGGCCCTGAGTGCAAATAAAAAAGGACTGCGCATCGAACCCATGGAGAGGTATCGTGCACGTCGGAAAAATATATAGAACCGTCAGAGCATGACGCCTCAGTTTCGGTTGGAGCGCATATGCCGAAGGCGCGTTTATGGGGACGTATAGACAAGAGATCAAGAAAGTAAACATATATGGAAAACGAACAAAGGCCATGCGAGCAGGAGGGGATAGAAACCCAAAGCGAGCTTGCTGATGCGGCGCAGAACCCGAATGCCA
>CAYFQW010000009.1:23199-40146 GCA_964345475.1 uncultured Raoultibacter sp. | reverse complement strand
TAGCGAGTGCAAGCCCGAGGCGAAAAGAGCTGCTTGATCAAGCGGGGGTAAGTTGCCGAGTATATGTCAGCGAGGTTGATGAAACACTCGACGTCGATACTCTGGCCGATCCTGAAGAGGCAACGAAGAAATTGGCCGAAAAAAAAGCAGGGGCTGTAGTTCAAGAAATTCTTGGGAATAACTATGAGGGTTGTGCCGTTGTTATTGGCGCGGATACTATGGTTGTTTTGGATAATGAGATTTTTGGCAAGCCAAGAAGCCTCTCTGATGCAAAACGCATGCTAAGAAGCTTGTCAGGGAAAACACATCAAGTTATAACGGGGACTTCCGTATGGATGGTGGCCGCTCCAGAGGCGGAGCAGGTGTCTTTGGGCTTCAGGACCTTTGCTGAAACGAGTTTCGTTTCCTTCAAGCATCTGAGCGATGATCAAATAGATGACTATCTTCGAGTCGGAGAGTCTTTTGATAAGGCTGGCTCGTATGCCGTGCAGGGCAGAGGCAGGGATCTGATAGAGAAGATAGAGGGCGATATCGACACGGTGATAGGCCTCCCTGTCAAAAAGCTTCTCAGTGAATTCCCCGATTTAAAATAAAGGATATGGCAAGGGATTTCTGAGTCCGGTCGCACTCTTGAGGGGGCTATCAAGGTAAAGTGTGAAATTCACGGGGATTGAACACCACTGTTGCCTGATTGTGACGTAATATCGAGTGCCTAATGATAAACTTGTCCTCTGTAAAGTGCGCGGAAGGTATCATGCTGTGCTTATGTGGGCACATAAAGCCCCCGGCAGCCTCCAGCAGTGTGAAGTACGGGAGTATGCTCATATATCAATATACTTTGATATGAAGCAAAGGATGAAACACTTTCGCAGGCAAGAAATAAGAGCAAGTTACGGGCGAAAAGGAATAACGTGCATAAGGATATCCAGGAAATCCTGTTTAGCAAGGAAGATATTGAGCAGCGCGTACATGAAATGGGTATGCAAATTACGCAAGACTATGCAGAGAAAACGGAAAAAGGCGAGCCTATCGTAATGATTTCCGTGCTTCGAGGCGCAGCAATCTTTATGTCGGATTTGGTGCGACAGATTACATTGCCAGTCGAGATGGATTATATGGCTATCTCCTCGTATGGGAATGGAGCCAAGAGCTCGGGTGTCGTTCGTATTCTCAAAGATCTTACTTCTGAAATCTCTGGTGCCCATGTGATTATTGCTGAAGATATCCTTGATTCGGGTCTGACCCTCAAGTATCTGATGAAAAATCTTGCTTCTCGTGGGCCGGCTTCTTTAGAAGTAGCAACCTTGCTCCGCAAGAAAACACTCGAACAGGCAAAAATAGATTGCAAATATGTCGGCTTCGAGTGCCCCGACCAATTTATTGTGGGGTACGGCCTCGATTATGCCGAGAGATATCGCAACCTCCCTTATATTGGAATCTTGAAGTCGGAAGTTTATGAATAAAGCACCGGCCGGGATGCATGCCCGTGCCAGGTGTTTTTTGAAAGAGAGAGCAGGTTTATGTCTCAACAGAAAAAACCACAGCCAGTAAAAAAGACGTCGATTATTCCGGCGCTCCTCGTTCTTGTCCTGGCTTTTTTCGTAGGGACACAGTTCCTTAATAATCTATCCACGGATCAAAAACCTACGGATGCGATTATAACATCAGAGTTTGTCCAAGCAGTCGAACAAGACCGAGTCGTAAGCGTTACCTATGCGGCAAGCGACTATAAGATTTCAGGCGTATATTATCCCGCGGCAACTTCGGGATCGAATATCGTCGGCGCATTCAATACGGCAATGCAGGCACTTAATTCTCAGCTAGGAACGATACGGGATTACGAGACGGGCGCCTCGGTACAACCTATACCTATCCAGGATATTGAGCCAGCCACCTTAGGCGGAGAGCGTAACTTTACCTCTACCTACGTGGGGCAGGAGTCGCTTGATCGCCTGATGACCGAGCATCCTCAGATTCAATACGAAGTAACTCTGCCGTCTTCGTGGGCAGGGATACTCACCTCGCTTCTTCCCATGCTTCTTATTCTGGGTGTGTTCATATTCTTTATGACCCAGATGAGCAAGGCGAATAGTTCGCAGATGTCCTTTGGGAAAGCGAAGGCGAAAAAAACACTCGAAGAGCGACCCGATGTCAAATTCGCAGATGTTGCCGGTGTTGACGAGGCTGTTGAGGAAATGGCCGAAATAAAAGACTTTTTAGCCAACCCTGCAAAATATCAGAGTATGGGCGCAAAGATTCCTCGTGGCTGTTTGCTTGTAGGGCCTCCCGGCACGGGTAAAACCCTGCTTGCCCGAGCAGTGGCGGGCGAGGCCGGAGTGCCGTTCTTCAGCATCTCAGGGTCTGACTTTGTTGAAATGTTTGTCGGCGTGGGTGCTTCTCGTGTGCGTGACCTTTTCAAACAGGCGAAAGAAGCAGCACCGTCGATTATCTTTATTGACGAAATCGATGCTGTCGGCCGACAGCGAGGAGCGGGTCTTGGTGGCGGACACGACGAGCGCGAACAAACTTTGAACCAGCTTCTGGTTGAGATGGACGGCTTCGATCAGAGCGATTCGGTCGTTTTGGTGGCTGCAACAAACCGCGCTGATATCTTAGATCCAGCCCTGCTTCGACCCGGACGGTTCGATCGTCAGATCGTCGTAGACGTGCCCGATGTAAAAGGGCGTGAAAGAATCCTCCAGGTACACTCTGAGGATAAGCCTTTAGGCAGCGATGTTGATTTAGCTAAGGTGGCGAAGCTCACTCCTGGCTTTACAGGGGCCGATCTAGCCAACCTCATGAATGAAAGCGCATTGCTTACCGCTCGTCGTGGGAAATTGGTTATCACACAGACCGAGGTTTCCGAGAGCATGGAGCGCGTTATTGCGGGTCCTGAACGAAAAGGCCGCATTATTGATGAAAAAACGAAGCGGACGATTGCCTACCATGAAAGCGGCCACGCCCTGGTGGGTCATCTTCTTGAGCATGCCGATCCGGTACATAAGATATCAATTATTTCTCGCGGACGCGCTTTGGGATATACGCTTTCCATTCCTGAGGAAGACAAGGTGCTCAACAGCCTGTCTGAGATGAAGGACGATCTGGTAGTCTTTATGGGAGGTCGCGTAGCGGAAGAGATCTTCTGTGACGACATTACCACAGGCGCTTCCAACGACCTTGAGCGGGCAACAAAAATGGCTCGTGCCATTGTCACGCAATACGGCATGAGCAAAGAGCTGGGCACGCAAGTGTTTGGACAGCCCAACCATGAAGTGTTCCTCGGTCGCGATTACGGTAATACGCAGGACTACTCGGAAGAGACGGCTCGCCGCATTGATGCTGAAGTTGCCGCTATCATGAAAGAGGCTCATGATCGCGCCCATGCTATCTTGGATGAGAACCGTGACCAGATGCACCTTATGGCAACAGTGCTTCTTGAGCGCGAAACAGTTGAGGGTGAAGCTTGCGACGCACTCCTCAACAACACATGGAATGATTATCTTGCGAGCGAAAAAGATATCATATCCCTTAAGGAAGAAGAGGAGGCCAAGGCGCGCGCAAAGGATAAAGAGCGTCGTGCTGAAGCGGAGCAGAGGAGAAGAGAGCTCGAGCATGCTCAGAATTTGGCTGACTCCGATAGAAAGCATCCTCCTTTCCCTCCGACCGGCCGAGGCGCTAGGAGTCAAAAGGCTCAATCTAGCAGCGAACGTCAAGAATTTCTCAGTAGCTTAGAGCGGCATTTTCAAGAGACTGACAAGAGCGGGGAACCAGAAACAGGGCCTTCGCAAGAGAGCCCAGAACAAGCCTCTCTCGATAAGGAATCTTGGCCAGCGCCTAGCCCGCAGGACAGTGTCGAACAAGGGCAGGAGAATCCCGGCTCTGGTGACACCGAGAGCTTAGATGGTGATATTGATAAGAAGTAGTGTAGTCGGTAAGGGAGGCGAGCACTATGCAATGGCAGTGCTCTTCGTATAGTTTTGATACAAGGATGCCCATCTTGATGGGCATCCTTAACGTTACACCTGATTCATTTTCAGACGGAGGCTCTTATCTCGAGTATGATAAAGCGATAGCCCATGCATGGGAAATGGTCGAAGAAGGAGCCCAGATTATCGATGTGGGAGGCGAGTCAACGCGTCCTGGATCTAGGGAGGTTTCTCCCGAAGAAGAGATAGGCAACACCCAAGAGATAGTGCGAGAGCTCGCGGCACAAAACATTTGCGTGAGCATAGACACGCGACATGTTGAGGTTGCTCGTGCTGCGATAGAGGCTGGTGCCTCCATCATCAACGATATATCTGGCTTCCGTGATCCTGCTATGTTTGAGCTTGCAGTACAGAGTGACGCCGGTTTGGTCTTGATGCATATGAGGGGGACGCCTGAGACTATGCAGGACAACACCGACTATCTTGATGTTGTTGTTGAGGTGGGAGAGTACTTAAAAAACCAGGCAGCTGCCCTTGAGTCTGCAGGTGTCGATGCGAGACGAATCTGTATCGATCCTGGGCCGGGATTCGGGAAAACGACTTCCCAGTCGCACGAGCTGATGCGTAACATGCATGAATTTGCCCGACTTGGATATCCCCTTATGGCGGCTGTTTCCCGTAAAGCGTTTATTGGCAAGGCCTACCATATAGAAGAGGCATCTATGCGCGATGAGGCTTCTGCTAAAGAAGCCCTATATGCCCTTGAGCTCGGTGCTGGCGTTGTGCGCACGCATAATGTTTCCTGTACGGCTGAGGCACTCAAAGATTTTCGTCCCTATGTATTCCTTGGCTTAGGGAGCAATGTAGCCTTAGTTGCTGAACCTGGGGAAGAGCGTGAAGCTAAGATTGCCCAACTTAATCATGCCATTTCGAGCTTATCTGCGCTTCCAGACTCGCAGTTAATAGACCTCGCATCTTTCTATGAGAGCGAGCCCGCCTACTACGAGGATCAAGATAGTTTCGTTAACACCGTGGCTCTCATGCGCACAGGATTGCCACCGAAAGAGCTGCTTACATACATTCATGCCATCGAAAACAGCCTCGGACGTGTACGGACGATAGAAAACGGCCCGAGGACCTGCGATATAGATATACTCGACTATCAACAGTACGTATGCAAAACAGACGTTCTTGAACTGCCGCACCCGCGCATACAGGAAAGAGATTTTGTCGTAAAGCCCCTTTTGGAAATACGCCCCCGCCATATTCTTGCCAATGGGAGACAGATACGGCATGAGGACGTATCAGTGGGAACTGCTTATAAGATTGAAGATTGATGTGTGCAAGGTAGACGGAGGTTTCACATGCGGAGACCAAGGCCGAAACCTGGTATTGAAAACGAGCGAATCCGCGGCCCCGTTTGATATTGTGCGCTTTACTGATATTGACTCGACTAACCGTTTCATTAAAGAGGAAATTCGTCATGGAGCACCCGAGTGGCGCATAGCGTTTGCTCGACAGCAGACGCAAGGATATGGCAGGCACGGTAAACCTTGGTCAAGCCCTCTTGGAGGTCTGTATTTTTCTGTTTTGTTGAACCCCGCCAAGCATAACAAGCCAGTATTTGAGTTTCCTACCTTAAGCCTCTGTGCGTCCCTTGCGCTTCGCCGTTCCTTGCTCGCCTATGGCCTAACGGCCAACCTCGGCATAAAATGGCCCAATGATGTTGTTGTTGCGGATCCCGCTGCGGTGGTTCATCGCCCGGCAAGCTTGCGTAAGGGCGTCGAATTCGACAAGTTTCCAAACCCGAAAGAATCTTTGGTGGCTGGAAATTGTGCAAGAATTGCACCGTGGGCTAAGCTCGCAGGCGTTTCGCTCGAGGCAGTGGATACGTCCGTATGTCTCGGGGTGGGGGTTAATGTATTTCGGTCTGAGCCTCGTGGGGAGAAGCAGGTCGAATATTCCAGCCCAGTGGAGCATACGCAAGAATCGCTGCAGGAGAGCAGGGCATTTTCTTCCAACAGCAAATACTGGCCAGCCTATCTTGCCGAGATGGGAGACATTGGTTTGTTTCAGGGTGCGCAGCCTGAAACACACGTACCGCCAGAGGGCATGAGCGAGGCACAGATAGGTTTTATTGAGCAGCTTTTATTTATTCTGCTTGAAGACTTGCAGAAGGCCTATAATGAGTGGATCATCAAAGGTTTTTCTCCTTTCAAGGATGAATACCAAGCCAGTTCCTTTCTCCAAGGAAAGCATGTCCAGCTACGTGCTCAAAGCGATGGCAAACTATGTGAAGGTGTAGTCTGCGGTGTTGACGAGTATGGACGACTCTGTCTTATTGATGATCTAGGTGCGCTTATCCACGCTTCTTCAGGAGAAGTTCACATAATGTAAAGCCCGATAGAGCACATATGCTGCATGGTATCTGCGGTGCTGCGATGTATGGGGTATAGCAGGCTTTCAATATATCGTATATGTGGATACCTACATAGTAAAGTTAGAGAGGCATGGGTAATGTCAGCGGGAAATACTACAGAAGCAGGTCTTCGGGAAAGTGGGGAGGGTCCAGCAGGCTCGCCCCTTGGAAGCAGCCCTCAAAAACCAAAGCGTAACGATAAAGTAGCAAGGATGGGCACAGCCTCTGTGCCTCGTTTAGTTCTCGAGTTTGCCATTCCCTCAATTATCGGTATGGTGGTCAACGGTGCGTACAACGTTATCGATTCGATATTTCTAGGACAAGCAATAGGGGAGATTGGCCTGGAGACTATGACGGTTGCCAATCCCACGATGATTGTATTCATGGCGGTATCTATGCTTGTGGGTGTTGGCGGGAATGCTTTGGCAGCCTTGCGCCTTGGCGAAGGAAAGAAGGATTCTGCCGAGCATGCTTTAGGCAATACCTTTTTTCTATGCCTTGTTGCTTCCTTGATAGTTGCTTTTGTCGGACTTAACCCTACGACCTTACACGCACTTCTCTCGCTTTCAAGCTCAACAGAGGCAGTACTGCCCTATGCGGAATCGTTTGTCCGCATTGTCTGTGTTGGCTATGTTTTCCAATGCGTAGGTATGGGTATAAATAACTTTATCCGTACAGCAGGGGCTCCGAACAGGGCTTTAGGTACCATGCTTATCGGAGCGATATCCTGTACGATTTTCAATTACTTTTTCGTGCTTAAGTTTGGGTGGGGCGTTGAAGGAAGCGCTTGGGCGACAGTCTGTGGTCAAGCAATTTCATGTGCAACCGTGCTTTGGTATTTCATTTTCACGAAAGGCGTGCCTTTCCGACTTCGCTTGAGCCAAATGAAGCCTCGGATAAAAACAGTTGGAACAATTCTGAGCTTTGGCCTCCCGAGCTTCTTCATTCAAATCGGTGGTGCCGTCGTCAGTTTCGCTATGAATTATTTCTTAGTCCTCTATGGCGCAAGCCATTTCTTAGGATCCGATTTGGCGCTTACCTCTATAGGCGTGGTGCAAAGGCTTTCGGTTTTTGCGGTGCTTCCTATCATTGGAGTTGCTGTGGCGATACAGCCTTTGCTTGGTTTTAACTATGGTGCCAGGTTTATCGGGCGGGTTCGCAGTATTCTATGGGTCGGTGTTATTGTGGCCACGATTATAGGTCTTCTCACCTGGTCGCTTATACACATATTCCCCGAGCCTATCGTGAAGGTTTT
The DNA here is from genome assembly GCA_964345475.1 of uncultured Raoultibacter sp. GTDB lineage: Bacteria > Actinomycetota > Coriobacteriia > Coriobacteriales > Eggerthellaceae > WRIS01. The sequence continues at coordinate 32,546 of CAYFQW010000009.1, read as the reverse complement.
CGGCATATCCGAAGAAGGACTGCTCGATTTCACTGTTTTCGCACTGAAGGTCCAGTTAAGCATGCTGCCCTTCATTGGTTTCCAAGCCGTTGGGTCAAATTACTTCCAAGCAACAGGACAACCGCTCAAGTCGGTAATCCTTACTCTTACACGCCAAATACTCTTTTTGTTGCCCTTGTTGTTTGTCCTTCCTGAAACTCTCCCTAAAATCGTCCCCTCGCTTACCAGCCTTGATGCTTTATACTTTGCAACCCCTATATCAGATATCCTGGCAATTGTTACGGCGGGCTTCTTCATATTCGTAGAGTTGCGTCGCTTGAAAAAACTCGAGGCGGAATATGCTTCTGCGGGGAAAGCCACTCAAGCGGGGTCGAAGAGGCTTCCTAAAACACTGTAAAAAGACTGAGTATTCAGGAGGGTGATTAAGATGAAAGATACAAAGAAAAATGAGCAGCAGCGAAGTAGATCTCGTATGCAAGGGATCGCTGTAAGTGGACTCATGCTTGCCTTGATGGTGCTTGGTGCCTGGGTGACTATTCCCTTAGGGGCAGTGCCCGTAACTCTTCAAGTGTTCGTGATGGTGCTGGCCTTACTCATTTTGAAGCCTCAGCAATTTTTTATTTCTTTAACCGTGTATCTTATGATGGGCGCTCTTGGTTTGCCCGTATTTTCTGGCATGCGCGGAGGTATTGGCGTGCTTGTTGGCCCGACAGGTGGTTTTTTGTGGGGCTTTATGCTGGGAGCATTAGCAGCTATGGCTTTGTTTTGGATGTGTTCGCGGGACAAGGTTAAAAAGCTTGGAGAGAAAAAGCTAGGCCAGCAAGGCTTCTCGCTGGCCGTATCCATCGCAATGTCAGCTGTTTTTCTTATTACAAGCTATGCTTGTGGGTGGTTTCAAATAACACTTGTGGCCAATATGTCTCCGATGGCTGCCTTTACCGTTGCTGTCGCTCCGTTTCTTATCATAGATATAATTAAGATCGCTGTAGCCATACCAACTGCTGAGGCCCTCAAACGAGCCTTATCGCACACAGGAATCCTGAAGTCTCGTCTTTCACAGTGATTCGCGTTGATAGATATGCATCCTGGCATTAGTGCAACTCTAGACGTAAAGAAGAGGTTAGTCATAACGGGAATACGAGGCAGCCTTCTCAAGGAGAGGTAAGTATCCTCTTTAGCCGAGCCCGAACACGTGTCGGAGGAGGTAAGTTTCCGCTTTGGCCGATCGAGAACACGTGCCTGAGGAGGTAGGCTCCCGCTTTAGCTGAGCGAACGTGTGCTTGAGGCAGTGTAGAAACGTTTTTACGTTTCTACAATAGAGGGAATGGCTACAATAAAACAAGCGCCGCTTTCAGGAAGATTCAGAGCCTCGACAGTTCCGTCATGAGCTTCGACGATTGACTTTACAATAGCGAGTCCCAGACCCGAACCGCCCGTTTCGCGACTGCGCGAAGAGTCGGTGCGGTAGAATCGATCGAAAAGCAATGCCGGGTCAATGTCACCAAAGCCGTCACCATCGTCAGATACGGTGAGTACGGAGTTGTTCTTCAAGCCAAAGAGGTCGATGGTAATGTGGCCGCCTGGCTTTATGAAGCGAATCGCGTTTTCAATCAAATTGGAAACGACCTGCTTGAGCCTATCTGGCTCGCCAAGTACATCGGGAGATTCTCCTACGATATCTACCTTTGCCTCGATACGGTCAAGCAGAGGCTTCATCATGTTTGTGACTTCCTGCGATAAGGCCCGGAGGTTTACCCGCTGAAGTTCAGAGACTGGAGTATTGCGTTCGATATGCTGCAGAGTTAAAAGATCGTTAGTGAGCCTCCCTAAGCGATCGCTCTCATCGATGATTATCTGGCAGAACTTGTCATGGAGCTCGATCGGTAGTTCGGGGTCTGTAAGAAGTTCTGCGTTGCCATGGATTGCGGTGAGGGGAGTACGCAGCTCGTGAGCAACATCGCTGATGAAATTATTTTGGCGCCGACTTTGTTTGCATAAATCCTCTTCTTGCGTCTGCGTGCGCATGAAGAGGCGGTCAAAACTTTCAGAAAGGCAGTCGGCTTCAAAAAGACGCCCTTTCTCAGTAAAGGGTGTATACACTCCACCTTCAGCAGTTTTCTTGATATTTCTGCACAAGAGATTGAGCGGTTCCGAAAGATAGTAGCCGATGATAAGGCTTATGATGAAGACGACGGCCGCTGCTGGTATAAGGTAGAGAAAGGCAAGAGGTGTAAGTCCGTGTACAAGAACGAGGATAAGAGAAATAATAGCTCCCGCAAAAAGCATCATAAGTGTCGTGAGGAGCGAGAAATATGTCTGCAGCCGCTTAATGGCAGATCCTTAGGCTTTAAACCGATAGCCATATCCGCGTACGGTTTCGACTAAGCCCGCATCATATCCCGCGGCATCAATTTTGTCGCGAAGACGTTTGATATGCGTATCGACAGTCTTCGTTTCGGTTAAATACTCCCAGCCCCAGGCGTCGCGTAAAAGATCTTCCCGAGAAACTACCTTGCCAGCATTTTTCATGAGACTTGCCAATAGTTCAAACTCACGAGGCGTAAGACTGATTTCACCACGGTCGCCGAAAGCCATGTGCGCATCTTCATCAAGCGTAATACCACTTGCTTTAATGATATTTTCCGTTTCAGGAAGGTCGCTCAATTGGCCTCGTCTTAGAAGAGCCCGAACGCGTGCAATAAGCTCGCGCACGCCAAAGGGTTTAGCAAGGTAATCATCCCCGCCTATTTCAAGGCCAACCACCTTATCAAGCTCGGTGTCTCGGGCTGAGAGAAACAGTACGGGTGCAGAAGTTTTTGAACGAATACGGCGGCAAAGCTCATACCCGTCCATGCCAGGAAGCATAATGTCAAGAACAAAAAGGTCGTAAGGATTCTTCTGTGCAAGGGCGAACGCCTCTTCGCCGTTTCCTGCTACATCAGTCTGAAACCCTTCCTTCCGTAAGGCGTAGCTTACAAACTCAGTAATGGAGGGTTCGTCATCCACAACGAGAATTCTACTTGGTGAATCGTTCATTGGCGACCTTTCTGTCGGCTCTACGGGCTGTGAGTCGTTTTTGCTTGGTATACTACCACTTTAGTTATGTTCAGCGACTAATGATGGGATTGTCAAAAATATGTTACTTGCAGTGGATGTTGGAAATACCCAAACGGTACTTGGTCTATACAAAGGTTCGGAGCTGCGTTTTATGTGGCGTATCGTCACTGATAAGGCGGATACGTCCGACGAGCTGCGTATCAAGATGACGAGCCTCTTATATGAGGATAAAATCGGAGTTTCTGAAATCAAAGGGATAGCAATAGCCTCGGTGGTACCACGCCTGACGACATCCTGGGGAGGGGTGTCGGAATACCTTCTTAAAAAAGAAGCTCTCATAGTTTCAGCGCGCAAGGCCCATCCTCTCTTTAAGGCAGATTATTGCAATCCTGACGAAATTGGTGCTGATCGCGTAGCGGATGCGGTGGCTGCTGTAGAACTGTACGGTGCCCCCGTTATCGTGGTCGATTTTGGAACAGCGACCAATATTGAAGTGATAGATAAAAGGGGTATGTTCGTGGGCGGTATTATAGCTCCTGGCCTTGAGACGGCAGCAAGCGCCCTCTTTGCCCATGCTGCACGAATTGGTGCTATTGAACTGGCTGATCCTCATACCGCCATTGGAGGCAGTACCGATGAGGCTGTTCAAGCAGGCATACTCTACGGAGAGGCTGATCGGGTGGATGGTCTGGTGCGTCGTGTGTTTGCCCAGCTGGGCTATGAGACTCCCGTAATAGGGACGGGAGGGTTTGCAGGTACGATAACTGAGTTCTCTTCAACCATTACGGAAGTGAACGAAGAGCTGACCCTCGAGGGTCTGAGGCTTATCTGTGAAAGCCACGATGTGTGTTAAGGGCTGTTTTCGGCAGCATTTTTCGCTGAGAAATATGCTGCCGTGATTATCTTCGCTACCGGCAGAGTGCGCACTCAGGGCAGCGCTTATAAGGATGTCTCTTCAACGGAACTGTCAGTTCCAGAAATATCCGTGTCTTTAGGAATCAGATAGAAGAGCAGACCGGCTGCGAGGAGCAGCACAAGTCCGCCAATGGCACTGGTTGCAACGATAGACTCGGTGAAAGAGTTCGACCCGCTTGTCAGGAGCTCGGTAACGCCAGTTTGTTCTGCTACGGCATATGCGGCGCTGAAAGACTGCATGGCTGCGTCAATAGACGCTTGGTCTAAGCCCAGTGATGCGAGGTGCTCAGTGTTAAGGCCGAGACGGTAGATGATTGACGATATACTGCCTAACACCGCAATGCCCAAAACACTTCCCAGGTCATAGGATATCTCGTCAAAAGCAGCCGCGCTCGCTGCTTTTTCAAGAGGGGTTTCTAGCATGATAAGAGCAGATCCCAGTGCTAGAACTCCCGTTCCAGAGCTGACAAGGAAACCCGATATGGCAACTGGGGTATAGGATAGGTTGCTTCCGAAAGGAAAAAGCATGGCCATTCCGACTGCGGCAATGGCCAAGCCGACGCACATTACGTTTCTGACGCGAAACTTTCCTGCGAAATAAGGTGCGGCAAGTGAACCGATAATACTTCCTGCAGCGAAGGGGATAAGCTTTATGCCCGATTCCATAGGGCCCGAACCTTCGACAAGTTGAAGCCACTGGGCAATAAGGAAAAGGATAGCGCCAACCCCGAACATTGAACCTAATGCGGCAATCGTACCAGCTGTGAAGGTCTTACTTTTGAAGAGGCTTACTTCGAGGAGAGGATGTTTTGAGTTTTTGCAGCGAAAGACAAAGTATGTCAACAGGGCAATCCCAACAATCAGGCTTAAGAGTCCTGCTACATCAAAACTCATGATGGCAGCCAAGTGTTTTATCGACCACATAAGGAGGATTAACCCTGCGAAAGCAACTGCTGCAGCAAGCACATCCCAGGTACCTGGGTTTTTGACCTTGTATTCAGGCATAAGAAAGAAGCCAGAAATAAAACAGATTATCATAATGGGGGCATTGACAAGAAGGGTTATATGCCAACTTAAATGCTCGAGCAGCATACCTCCGATTATGGGGCCGATCGCCATCCCCGTACCAGCTATCGCAGCCCATACGCCAAGAGCGACAGATCGCTCCTTTGGGTCCGCGAAGATACTTCGAATCATAGAAAGCGTAGTTGGCATAATCATGGCGCCACCCACGCCGAGTAATGCGCGAACGAAAATAATATGCAGCGCTGTGGAAGTGAAAACGACCAATAGGCGAGACAGACCAAAAACGAGAAACCCAGCCAGGAGCATGCGTTTTCTGCCCCACCGATCGGAAAGGGAGCTTGCGGGCACCAAAAAACCTGCAAGAACAAGTGAGTATATATCGAGGATCCAGAGCTGCTGGTCGGAGCTTGGTTGGAGATCTATCGTGATATACGGTAAAGCGATATTCATCACGGTCATATCTATTGCCACGGCAAACATAGCAAGCGAAAGGACGGCGAGGCAAAGCCACCGTCTTTTTTTAGAGAGAGATGTCACTTCGAGGGTGTTCGTCATTCGAGATAGTATAGTACATCATTTGCCTATTCAGGCATCTTCGCAGTAAGGGGACAAGAAGGGCAAGACAACAGCAAGCCGATAGCTGTAGCAAGCTCGGTGCTAGTATAGGGTTATGTCAACTAAAAGCCGACGGTCATATGGAGCTTATAAAAAGCGATACGGGGGATGAATACTGCAAGAAAAATGAATATGCAGGCAAGCGTGAGGTAGAGCAAGACCTTGCGCCGTGAAGGCTTTTGTCTATGAGCATAGACCACCAAACTAAGCCCTACACACCCAAAGAGAATATATCCGAGAATTACCGCAGGATAATGTGGCAGCAGCTCAATTGCCGAAAACTCGTTGTTCGATATAGCGGGTAAGCTTTTTTGGGTCGCGGCAAGGAAACCCAAACCAACAATGAAGCCAATCGATGCAAGTATAGAGAGAACGCGACTATAGCCAGACATTTTAACATTGGCTAAAGTGCCTACAAGAATGCCTAGCACCGGCCCTGCGAATAGGGCTGCAAGCCACAGATTAAGAGGTGTGATAAAAGAGTTCCAGGTGGGGACAGTATCTACTGCGTAGGCAAGTGATGTCATGACAATGAAAGCAACCCCTGCTACACAGGAGATGGCTAACCAGGAGCGCGACAGAATCCGGGGAGCATCCCTCTTGAAAGAAAACATCCATTGAGATCCTGCCGCTATCAAAAAGAGCACTACACAAAAAACTTCGTTCGATAAGGGGGAGCGTCCAACTCCTGTGAATACATACAGTGCGTTCGAGGGCGTCCCCAGGTGGGTTGCTGAGGCGATAAATCCGACAAGAACCACCGCACAGGGGACGGCAAGATAATGATTGAGCCTTGAGCTATCTTTGTCATCCAAACGGAAAAACAAGATGGGTATGGCAGCACAAATAAAAGCGATGACACCTGCGGGAGAAAGCGTTGTAAATAGGGCAAGAGACAAATTGTCGAAGCCGCTAGTCACTGTTTTCCCCGCTTATCTGGAGTTCGTCGCGGTTTGCGATACGACCTGTTCCTGTCTGTGCCTTCTGCACTGCTGGAGAGCTTTTGATAAAAAGGTTTGGGAGGGTATATGAGCCGCTGGGCAAAGGGAGGATGCTTGTCGTGAGCTCCGACCGAATGTCCTCCATATCGTTGACGTCTCTAAATTCAAGGGCTCGAACAGGACAGGCCTGCACGCAGATAGCTTCCTTGCCCTCAGAAATTCGCGCCCGGCAGCCATCGCACTTACTACTCTTCTTTTCGGCCTGATCAATAATGGGCGAATGGTAGGGGCAGGCCATTGTGCAATACCCGCAACCTATGCATTTCCCCCAGTCCGGCCATACTAAGCCCCATTCATCCTTGTGCATGGCTCCCGTTGGACATACCTGAACGCAAGCTGGTTTGTCGCAGTGGTTGCAGGCGAGGGAAATATGGTACATAAAAACATCTTGGGTGTAGGTGCCAGATTCTCCTTCTGTCCACTTCCCACCCTCATAATCGATAACTCGGCGAAAGCTGCGGTCCAATGAAAGGTCATGATAATCCTTGCAGGCTATCACGCAGGTCCTGCAACCAGTACACCTTGTATTGTCGAAATAAAACCCGTATTGCATTGCCCTCTTCGGCCAGCGCTTCCTTGTCGCCTTTTCTGATACTGCCTTGATACTGCCGTGATACTGCCGTGACGTTTCCGCGATACTGCCGCGATACTGCCGTGACGTTTCCTTGGCACTGATGATTCACAACAACAGTGTACACGATTGACAACCCTAGATTATACCCCTTACGAACGGAAAACTATGCCGCATGGGCGCAGCGTCTCATTTGGAGAAAGAAGCGCTGCGCCCACGATCGAGAAATAATAGTTATGAAACAAAAGCCTCTACGCCCATGAGCTCTTTTACATTAGCCACTTCTCCGCTGGTGTCTCCTGGATCCTTTGCTGCAGGGCAAACGCCGATTACCAAGGCAGGTATGGTGATATCTGCAGTTGGGAGAGGAGCGATTTCTGCGGTAGTGCCATATTTTTCCTGAAGCTCTTGGATGTCGCCATAATCAAGAGCCCGGACGGGGCATGCCTCGACACAAATAGGTGCCTTACCCTCACTCAGACGATCTTGGCAGAAGTCGCACTTTACCGCTTGGCCTTTTTCTGGGTCAAGTATCGGTGCATCGTAGGGGCATGCAGCTACACAGGCGCCGTCTCCGATGCAAACATCTTCGTCAATGGCCACTACTCCCGTGTCGTCGTTCTTAACGATTGCCCCCTGAGGACAAACCTCGATGCAAGCAGGCATAGCACAATGATTACAGGCAAGTGAAACATGATATGCGAAGGTGTCCGTCATATAGCTGCCGTCATCTTGAGCCGTCCAGAGTCCGCCTTCGTAGTCATACACCCTTCTGAATGCAATTTTCTGTGAAAGGTCCTTATAGTCTTTACACGCTATTTCACACGTTCTGCATCCGGTGCAGCGTGCGCTGTTGAAATAAAATCCGTACTGAACCATGAGTTCCTCCTCTACGCTTTCGTCACTTCAACGACCATTGAGTGGGCCGGCCCATTGCCTTTGGCAAGAGGTGTCGGCCGGTAGGTGGTAAGAGTGTTTACGCAACCACCTTCGTCAACACGGTCGCCATCCATCGATGCCTTATGCCAAGCCCCTTGAGGGAAGCCTACTGTGCCCGGAATAATACGTGGCGTGACACGTGCTTCGATACGTACTTCGCCGGCTGCACTTTTGACTGAGCAAAGATCTCCATCGGATATGCCTCTGGTTTCAGCGTCCGCAGGGTTTATCCAAATTTGCTGACGGGCGACCTGCTCGAGCTCAGGAATGAACCCAAACGATGAGTGGGTACGGCTTTTGTGATGGAACCCGCAGCAATATAAGGGGAATTCTTCGTTTGTCGAGCCATAACCGTCAGGGCCAGGGGTGAACACAGGAATAGGACTGATTATCTCATCGTCACGTAGCTCCCAGGTTGCAGCGATTTCTGCAAGTTGCTCGGAATATATTTCAATCTTGCCTGAAGGTGTTTCGAGTGGGTTTCCTACGGGGTCTTCCCTGAAATCCTGAAGGCCGATGGCTGGCTCTAAGGCACGCTTGTATATGCCCTGTTCTTGAATTTCTTCCCATGAAGGCATGTCGGGATCGGCCGAGGCACCTTCCTCGTACAGATGCTGAACCCATTCGTCATGGGTTCTTCCTTCAGTAAACTCTTCGCGTTTTCCAAACCGTTCGGCAATGTCGGCCATGACATCATAGCTCGAGCGATTTTCAAATGCAGGCTCTTGTGCAGGACCGCCGACGACAACCGACGTATAATATTCGCTATAGCCCTGCGTCTGCATGTTAAGCTGCTCGGCACGCATGGCGTCGGGCAGTAGAATGTCAGCATATTTTGCCGAGTCGGTCATGACGGTATCCCAGACTAAAATGAACTCGCACTTGCTCTCGTCAGACAGCACATCATGGGTATAGTTGATATCTCCATGCTGGTTTGTAATACAGTTACCCGCATAATTCCAGATGAATTTGATATCGGTCCCCAGTTCGTCAGCGCCCTTGAGCCCCGCATTAAGAGAAGTCATTTCTTTTCCGTGATCCACGGCATTAAGCCACTGGAAGCAAGGTATGGTTACCTCGACGGGGTTGTCGCCTGCAGGAATTTTGCCTACTAAATAGGTTGGTGGCTCCGCCTCACGTTGTCCGGTATTAGTTCCAGCCAAGCCTATCTGGCCTGTTAGAACGGGAAGCATGCAAATTGCGCGGGTAGTGTCTTCTCCGTT
>CAYFQW010000009.1:21637-23099 GCA_964345475.1 uncultured Raoultibacter sp. | reverse complement strand
GAATTTCCGAACATGACCACGAGGTCGGAAGCTCGTTCTGCCTCGGAGAAAGACGAGGCATGCACGTTGTTGTAAGGAGAGAAGTTGTCGCCATACATGTAAGGCATGACTGCACTAATCATGTTGGTTGAGTAGTCGTAGTGTCGGGCAAGGAAGCCCCCGAGGCAATTCAGAAGCCGGGCCGAAGGATTGCCTGTGCATGAATACATGCCCGTTGCATATATAACATGGATAGCCTCGTTGCCGTATGTCTCTATCGTGTACTTGAGTTGATCGGCAATGATATCGATTGCCTCATCCCAGCTTATCTGCTCAAATTTACCTTCACCACGTTTGCCAACGCGTTTCATGGGATACTGGAGACGGTCGGGGCTGTTAATCCACCGCCTCATGGCGCGTCCTCGTAAGCAGGCACGTGCCTGCAAATCTGTATCACCGGTATTGTCGGTTTCCATGTAGGTAATTTTTCCATCTTGGGAATGCCACTGGAAAATACAATTCCCTCCACAGTTGACGTTGCATTGGCTCCACGAAATAGTATCCTCGTTTGCCTGCACTGAATCGTTCCCAGCACCGCCAACACTCTTGCCATCGTCGGACGAGCTGCAGCCGAAAAGCGATGCCGAACCCGCAACTCCTGCGAGCGAAAGTCCTGCAAGAGATCCCCCCAGGAAGGTTCGCCTTGAAAAAACGGATCCATTGTTTTTGCCCATATTTCCTCCTTCGTCTGAAAAGCAATATGGCTAACATACAGGAAAACAGAGAGAATTGGCTCACATACTGCGTGTGATTTAAGCTGCATTGCTGCATGTGAGAACAGTATATCGGGTATCATGTTCGCAGGTCTTGACTGAGTGGAGGGATGAGGAGAAATGTCTCCGTTGTTAAAACCACATATATCAAGTTGGGGTTACGCCTTGTTCCTCACGGTAAACGCAAGTTCGATATGGGGCGGTATCTTTCCCTTTCTACCGCTCGAATTCCAGACGAATGAGGTTACGCTTGTTTTCTTTTTGGCGCAGGCGCTTGCTTTCGGCGGTGCTTTTGTAGCGAGCTTTTTTGGCTCATATTATTTTCCGCGAGGCGCGCGTTTTATGCTTATTTCCTTAAGTGCCTTACTGGTGTTTTTAGGAAGCATGTGTTTGATATTAGCCATGTATTTGTTCGACTTCACTATGCTGCTCGTTGCTGCGGGAGGCATTCTTCTCGGAGTTGGATGTGCCGGAATGTTCATGCTGTGGCAGCGCTATTTTACATCCCTAAACTCGCGAGAAGGCAATTTGCGTCTCATAGTTGGAACGGGGCTCGCGCCCTTTATATACTTTAGCCTGCATCTCGTTCCTATTGCCCTAACGGCTTTCTTGATTCCCCTCGTCTTCGTTCCCTTGTTTGCCCTCTGCGTCAGCCTCAGCGTACGTGAGATGGTCATCGATCAGCCCATGTTCGAAGACGTGCCCCGTGA
>CAYFQW010000009.1:0-21537 GCA_964345475.1 uncultured Raoultibacter sp. | reverse complement strand
GGGGATTCAAAGCGGCCCCAAAAGATAAAAAGGAACCGTCCTTCGCCCTCGGAAGACTTCGGCGTTATAAAGGATCGTATAACGAAACAGGGGTTTATATTGAAGGAAGAATACGGCTTGTCTTCACGTGAAACCGAGGTGATGGATTTACTTGCCCGCGGTAACAGCGTAGCAAAAATAGCCGACAGACTTGTAATTTCTGAAAATACGGTGCGTACCCATTCGAAAAACATATACGCAAAACTTAACATCAATAAGAGGCAGGAGCTTATTGACATGCTTGAGGGTGTCGCCTTGCATGATGAGGGGCAATAAGTCAAATCTCGCGAAGTGTGTGCAGTTGTTAATAAGCTCGAACGCCTTGAAGGGCATCTTCGGCCCCCTATGTTTATACGGACGTCTCACTTTTACCCAGCTCAGGGAAGCTGCTTCCACCCGTTTATGTAGGAGCTTCGTGTCATGGCGCGGCCCCCTACAACGAAGCCTTAAACGAGCAGGCTAAAGCAATTTTATGTAGGAGCTTCGCGCCATTGTGCAACCCTGTCAAGCGTATCGCATTTATTGCCTTTCTCTGATTTATCCCACAAGGCTCCTTGTTTGGCGTATGATGGAAACATGGCTAACGGGCTTACCTACATACGAAGAACTCATTCGGCTGAGGCTACGAAACAACTGGCTGCCACCCTAGCCCCGTACCTACACGCTGGCGATGTGGTGGTGCTTACAGGTGATTTAGGCGCGGGGAAAACCCACTTCGTCCAAGGGCTAGCAAAAGGTAGGGGGGTTGAAGGCGCTGTCGCGTCTCCCACTTTTAATATCTGCGTGAGCTACCTTGATAAAGACGCCTTGCCTCTCAATCATTTCGATCTGTATCGCATCGAGTCGCTCGAAGAGCTGGAAGACATCGGCTTTTACGAGATAATTGAAGGGGAGGGCCCCTCTCTTATTGAATGGGGGGAGAAGTTTCCTGAGGCCTTGCCCTACACGTATCTCGAGATAAAAATCACGGTAGACGAAGATGCCACTCGGCTCATAAAGGTTCATTCTTACGGTGATCGTGCTCGGGAGCTTTTGTTTGTCTGGGCGAGTGATTCTCGTTCACGTCTCCTGAAGTCCAGCTAGGCTCTTTTTTACTTCATTTAAGCATATTCTAAAAGAGGTATAATGCCTGTATTCTACTATCCAAAGAAAGGGTGCTGTATGAGGGATCATTCAAAACACATTGAGCTGACGCGTGAAGAGGCGGTCTCCACCGTGCTCGAAAAACTCGGACCTGACTTCGCCTGGGAGTCGACTGGTGCATGGCCTGAAGATACGTATAAAAAGGAAGTAGTGCGCAAGCGCGTCGAGATGGTCCCGCTTTGCCAGGCAGGTGGCCGTGTGCTTGCCTATGACCAGCTCTCCCGCACAGATGTTCCTAACTGCCTCACTTGTTCAATGGATTCTATTGCAGTGCATTGGGATGATTTCAAAAATGGAATACCTGATACCTCCGACTGGAAAAGAGGAGTTCATTGGGAGTTCGCCAATACAGGTATTGCAATGCCGGATGGTTTTGACACCGCTATTGTTATTGAGCATATACGCGTATCTGACGACGAACAGAGCGTGTCGATTCATGCAGCGCCTTCTGCACAGTATGCAGGAACGCGGGCAAAGGGAAGCACGATTAGCTGCGGTGATGTTTTGGCACGTGCAGGAGAAATCGTGAACTCAGAGATTGCGGCTCGGATTGCAGGAGGTAATATTGCAAGTGTCCCTGTGGTGAGAAAGCCGCGGGTCGCCTTTATTCCTACGGGAAATGAACTTACCATGCCAGGTGCCGCTTTTGTTGAGTATCGGAAAAATCTTGAAACGAACAGCATGGTTGCCCAAGCAAAAATTGAAGAATGGGGCGGCATATACGTGCCTTTCGACATCACGCTTGATGATCCAGACGATATAGAACGCCGTGTGAAACAGGCCTGCGAGACGTCGGATATTGTGGTGCTGAATGCGGGTTCTTCAAAAGGCTCAGATGATTGGTCGGTTGAACAGCTTGAATCGATAGGCGAAATAATTTGTCATCAAACCAACCATGGGCCAGGGCATCATAGTTCGTTTGCTATCGTAGACGGCACACCCATCGTAGGTATCTCTGGGCCTGCGGGTGGAGCAGCCTTTACGATGAATTTTTATCTTTGGCCTGTCATGATGCGTTTTCTTGGGTGCTCTACCGAGCCTCGCCGTATACCCGCACGCCTTACGAGTGCATTCTCTTCTGGCTCGCGTGGGGGAGGCAAGCCGCAAGAAAAGAAAGAGGTTCCAGGTGAAACGAGACCCCAAGAGGCGATAGGGGATGGAAGCTTCTTCTCTGTTCGGCCGGTTCTGCTCAGTGTTTCAGAAGAAGGGCTATTGGAGGCAGAACCCGTATCGGGTCGCCTAGGCTCTATCAAGGCCGCTCATGCCAATGCCCTGTACATGATGCCATCAGGGACAGGCGAAGAGCCGCCCGCAGTAGGAGATATTATTTATGTCGAGTTGCGCTAACCCTTCGACCTGGTGTTTTTAAACTGCTGGATTGCAGTGATTTGATGAGACATGATGGGCATGGTTTAAAATAAAGCTGTATGTATAGAGTCTTGCGCCTCTGCTTTTAGAGCATGGGCGCTTGCTTTATCATATATGCTTAATAAACATAGTGGCAAGGCATTTTGTGCCTGCCGTTTCAAACTTGGAATGACTTAGGTTGCACATGACTCTCAAAAAATCTTATATTCTTGCCTTCGATACCGCAAATGAAATGATTGCCATAGGGCTGGGCTCTATAGACCTTGATGCAAAACGATTTGAGCTCCTTGTTTCATCAGATATGCCGGCCCATCGTTCTTCTAACACTAAGCTCCTGCCGAGTATAGATGCACTTCTTGCAGAATACGATATTGCGAAAGAGGAGATTGCTTGCGTGGTATGTGGTAGGGGCCCTGGGTCGTTTACGGGTGTGCGCATCTGCATGGCGAGCGCAAAAGGCCTCGCATCCTCACTCAAAGTTCCCCTGTATGGCATCTCTACGCTCGATTCTGTTGCGTGGAGCATTCAAAATTCGGGCTATCGGGGCTACGGGGCTGTGGTAGCTGATGCGATGCGGCGGGAAGTATACCCTGTCACCTATAACCTGAGCGATGAAGGGATTGGCCGGCTTGAGGCTGACTCGGTAGAGAAAGCGAATGAGGCAGCACAGCGGTTAGCGGGTTTGAGTTGGATTGCAGGGGATGCCCTGGTAAAGTATAGAGATTTGTTTGCTCAGGCCCGGAATGCGGAAGGCAGCAGCGGCAAGAGACAGGATAAGGCTCTTGATGCAGACGAGTCCGTCCCGGCCGACTCAGGTGCTGAACCTGGGTACTTTCTGGATGAAAGGCTTTGGGCTCCTCGCGGGGAAGGCCTTCTCTTGGCGGCGCAAGAGCTGTGGCGCAAGGGCGAGCTCGACCCTTTATCTCTGGAAAAGGGCAACCCCGGGCTTCTTCTTCCCATATATACCCGGTTGTCGGACGCAGAGGAAAACGAGCGCATTCGTTTGAGCAAAAATGATTTGAAAAACTTGAATACCGGGGTTCAAGAAGAGGGTATCCGTAAAGATCAGCGTGCTTCCGCCCGCGATAGTGCCATAGAAAATGCCCAGGCGGACGCATTCGGTATCGTGTATCGTCCTCTCGATGCAGCTCACGTTGACGATGTAGCCAGCAAGGAACTGCAGCTTATGGGAACTGATGCCTGGTCGAGTGTTTCAATCGCCGATGAGCTCTCTCGCAAAGACCGCATATGGTGGGCAGCATATGCTTCGAAGGATAAGATTCGGACTGAAGTCCAGGATGACGAAAAGCCCAGCCGCGGTGAAGGCGCCGATCAGGCTGTTGCCCCGTCTGCAGAGAAGATGGCCGCGGAAGCAGCTGGGGAGCTTGTTTTGATAGGCTACGCTGGCGCTTGGATTGTTGATGCCAAGCTCCAGATTCTTAAAGTCGCGACAGATCCTGCATACCGAAGGCGTGGTGTGGCACAGAAGTTACTCGAACTCGTGTCAGTTGATGGGCGTGACTTAGGTGCTCAGCGTGCGACGCTTGAAGTCCGAGCCAAAAATGATGGAGCACAGGCCTTTTATGCGTCACTCGGCTTCGAGAACATAGGTGTGCGTCCTGGTTATTATTCCGACAAAGAAGATGCATGCATTATGGAAGGCCCCCTCATTCTTCCTCAAAATAATGTTGCGGGGATGAGGCTCGAGCATATAGGGGAGGCGTTTTGCGGTGAAGAACACAATATCGTGCAGGCGAAGAGCCCGCTTATACTTGCTATCGAAAGTTCTTGTGACGAGACGGCGGCAGCGGTGGTTGATGGTGAAGGAAAATTGCTTTCCGATGTCGTGGCGTCCCAAATAGATTTCCATGCCCGCTTTGGCGGGGTGGTTCCCGAAATTGCAAGCCGTAAACATATTGAGGCTATTTGTGGAGTCACGCAGGAGGCTTTGGACCTCGCGGCAACACGCCTCGGGCGATCGCAGCTCGAATGGCGCGATCTCGACGCAGTGGCTGTAAGCTATGCTCCTGGGTTGGTGGGGGCACTCGTTGTGGGCCTCGCCTTTGCAAAGGGGGCCGCCTGGGGTGCTGGCCTTCCCCTTGTTGGAGTCAACCATCTCGAAGGCCATATCTATGCCAGCAAAATTGCCACTCCCGACATTACACCTCCCATGGTTGTGTCGCTCGTATCGGGAGGCCATACCATGCTCGTGCACGTGGAGGATTGGGGCGTATACAAAGTTCTTGGCACAACGCTCGACGATGCGGTAGGCGAAGCCTTTGATAAGGTAGCAAAAGCAATGGGACTTGGATATCCCGGCGGGCCTATTATCTCCAAGCTTGCCGAGGAAGGAGACCCACGGGCAGTAGACTTTCCCCGTGCCATGATGCACTCGGGCGATTTGCAGTTCTCTCTATCTGGATTAAAGACGGCAGTTATCAGCTATCTTAAAAAAGAGGAGGCCGCAGGAAGAGGCTATTCCAAAGTCGATGTCGCTGCCTCGTTTCAACAAGCCGTCATCGATGTCCAGGTAGCTAAAGCCAAGACTGCGCTTTTGCAGACCGGGGCTAAGGAATTTTGTCTCGGCGGAGGGGTTGCTGCCAACAAAGCCCTGCGCGCAGCATATGAGGACATGTGTGCATCTTTGCAGGTTCGACTCAGTCTGCCCCCATTTTCAGCATGTACGGACAATGCTGGCATGATAGCCCTTGCTGCCCTCGATCGCTTTAAGAGGGGTCGCTTCTTCGATTTAGATGCCGATGCGTATTCGCACGTCAGTCTTGATGAGCCATATTAAGTGGCTTTTTCCCTCGATGAATGGCTGCAATGCCCTGGCAGCAATTATCCCAGGTAACCTGGGTAAAGCCTGATTCTTCCAGCATATGGGCAAAGTCCTCTTGGTTGGGGAAGGCCTTAATTGACTGACTGAGGTAGACAAACCCCTTTTTTTCACCGGCTATAAGCTTGCCCCAAAAGGGAATAAGGTATTTCAAATACACAGAATAGCATGCTCGCATCAAGGCGTTTGTTGGAGTGGAGAATTCGAGGCAAACAAGGCTCCCCCCCGGCTTCAAAACACGATAGATTTCACGGAGGGCCTGCTCTCTCTCGGGCATGTTTCGAATGCCGTATGCCATCGTAACGAGGTCGTAGCTTGCATCAGCATAAGGAATGTCTTGCGCGTCAACTATCTCAAAATCAACGGGCACACCGCAGGAAGCACCTTCTAAAGCATGGCATTTTGCCACTTCGAGCATTTCTGGAACCAAGTCGGTAATTTGAATATGAGCGGGCTGTCTACGTTTTGCCAAGGTGAAGCTTACATCTCCCGTGCCTCCCGCAATGTCGAGCACTTTGCTCGTGTTGTCAACAGGCGCACAATCCACCATGGCGCGAAGCCACGATTTGTACTGTCCGAAGCTCGAGAAGGCATTGAACTTCTCATATTTTTTAGCTATGGCAGAAAAGACCTCGCATACGCGCTCGGTGGATACCTCTGCAGGCGCTTCTTGGCCAGTTGCTGTGTCGATACTCAAGGTTTTCCAGGACTTTCCATAATTTCAGGTGATTCGTATACGCAACGAAGTATCAGGCTTAAGCTTCTTCTGAGAAAGGGGGGCGGGCGAAATTCTGTAAAATCATCGTTATTGTGCAAGGGGGTTTTGCCAATCGGGCAAAAAGGCCTTCGGCTGTAAAGGCACATGGTGAGGCTTTGTCGACCTTTATCTGCCCCCTGTCAACACCATGCCTGCTTTTTGAAAGGGAAGCCTGTGCTACTAGGCGTGTCCAAGCTTGGCGAATTCTCCTTTTTTATTGGCAACTTAAGACGCTTTGCGTGGATATTTCATTGCGGATACCGAGATCCCATGATGCTTGAACTACTGTATGAATCTAAACTGCTATTATAGAGAACCATCGATAATTGAGGAGAACACAGATGCTGCTTAGTGCTCAATATGTCCTGCCCATTACCTCCGAACCCATTCAAAAGGGGGCTGTTTTAGTGCTGGATGGGAAGATTCGCGATGTCGGTTCGGCCGATATGCTTAAGCTTCGCTATCCCGATGAAGAAATTAAAGATTTCGGCCTGGCTGTTTTAATGCCGGGGCTCATTGATTTACATACCCAGGTAGAAAACTCGGTCATGCGAGGCATCGTCCACGATGTTCCTCATTCAACCTGGTTGACGGCTGCTGCCGAAAAAGGCAACAAGCTCGATTCCTATGATTGGTACGACTCGGCTATGCTTGGTGGACTCGAGGCCATTTCCTCAGGAATAACCACCTTGGCCGATATCACTTCGACAGGCGCTGTTTGCACGGCAGCCCAAAATTTGGGTATTCGCAGTGTCATCTATCGCGAAGTCGGAGCGATGGATCGTCGCCGTGTCGATTATGCCATGAGGCTTGCAGAGCTTGATATAGCCAACTGGAGGGAAGCGGTTGACGAAGATCGTATTACTATCGGGATAGCCCCTGCAGCTGTTCATGTCTGCCATCCAGCAGTATTTCGAAAGGTGACTGAATTTTCCCAATCGCATGGTGATATGCCTGTGGCCATGCATTTGGCAGGAAGTATCGAAGAGTATAAGTTCATTAAGTACGGCTCATCGGCCCTCTCTGTTCACCAAATGGATCAAAAACGCGGCTTTGTAGAAATTCCGCCTTGGTTACCTGCAGGAACGAGCCCTGTCCGCTATGCGCTTAACTGGGGCGCTTTCGAGGCCGAAAACGTGCTTGCCATCCATTGCGTCCATGTAGACGATGAAGATATTGCAAAATTTAAAGAGTACGATGTTGCTATAGCATCTTGCCCAAGCTGCAATGCTCAGCTTGGTATGGGAGTGGCTCCTCTTAATGAGTTTCTCCGTGCTGGCTTGCGCTTAGGTCTTGGCACCGATTCGCCCGCTGCCACCGATTCAACTGATATTTTGGCGGAAATGCGTCTCGGTATGCTTATCCAGAGGGCTGTCAATGTGGGTGAGTTCCTCGGTGCGCAAACCATGATGGAGATGGCAACTATTGGAGGGGCAAGGGCTTTGCGCCTCGACGATAAAATCGGCTCTCTTGAAATAGGCAAGCTAGCTGATATTATTGCGGTCGACCTTTCTGGTTCACATCAGATGCCTATGACCGATCCGGTGTCAGCTGTTGTCAACACCTGCCTTGGGACCGATGTTCTTATGAATATGGTCGGAGGAAAGATGCTCTATGAGAAAAATAAATGGCATGTGGATATTGATGTGGCGAAAACTATCGCCCGCGTCATAGAGATACGTGGAAAACTGAGGAAGTAGATGGCTACAAAAAAACAGGCGAAGAGTCAGAAAGTTTCTGCAAAGCAGAAAAGCGAACGAATAAAAGCAGCGCAAGAGAGGGAAAAACGGGCTCAACAGGAAAAGGAAAAGAAGAATCGCCGTAAGAGAGTACTTATTATAGCGGTGTGTCTTATCCTGGTAATTGCCTTATCCCTTCCAACCATGGCGCTTATGGTCATGGGTGGAAGCTAGGAGTGTGTAGATAGGTTCTAGGCGGAGTTGTTTCAGGTGATTATGCTAAAATGTCTCAGTCAGTAATTGCCCATTGGCGTGCATGTGCAAGGGTATCGCCTTGCAAAGCCACGCGAAAGTGAGTACAAAGGGGTATTCTCTTGTTTGGTATCGGCGGTACAGAGCTATTTCTCATTTTGATATTCGGCTTTCTTATATTTGGACCAGACAAATTGCCCGCTATGGCAAAAACAATTGGCCAGATGCTCAATAAGTTTAAAAGCGCCCAAGAAGAAATGAATAAAGTTATAAAAACAGAGGTGTATGATCCCAACTCAGATGAGCCTTTCAAGAATCCTTTGGATGCCATTGCAAAAGTGGCGGGGTCAGACAAAAAAGAAGACAAAACCGAAAGCTTTTCTGAGCGTAAAGCAAAGTATGACAGGGAGAGGGCTGCCCAGAAACGGGCAGAAGCCCGTGAGGAAGCCAAGGCGAAGGCAGAATCATCAGACGCAGATGCAGTCGATGAAAAGCCAGCTTCTAAAAGTACGTCCTCGTCTGGTGCTGCAGCGGTAAGTACAACAGCAGCATCTGCTGCCGCGAAAAAAGCAGTCTCGACTTCTAGCTCAGGCACCGATGCTAAGGAAAAGAAAGAAGTAAAAGAAGCCAAGAAGAAGCCCGATGCTGCCGAACTATACGGAAGCAAGCCTAAGACTGCCGCAAAGAAGAAACCGGCAAAAGTAGCGACAAAGGCGAGCAGCTCAACTACGTCAGCTAAGAAAGTTGAAGCCGCGACAAAGGAAGACCCTTCCTCTCAAAGTAAAAGTAAAAACACGCAAGAAGAGAAAGGGGAATAAGTTATGGCTATAGGTCCAGCACGCATGCCCCTTTTCGATCATCTTGGCGAGCTTCGCATGCGTTTAGTCCGTATTGTGGTCTGTCTTTTTATAGCGATATTCGCTTTTTATCTTGCTACACCAACCATTGCTAACTTTTTGCTTGAACCCGTTAAAGATTTCATGCCTACCAATGCCGATGGAACGCTTGCCTGGAACGTTTTCGGAGCCTTCGATGGTTTTTCCCTTCGTTTCCTGATAGCATTTTGGGCTGCGCTTGTTGCTTGTATGCCCGTTATTCTGTGGCAGTTCATAGCCTTTTTTCTTCCCGCATTACGACCTAATGAGCGGAAGTGGTTCCTGCCCACTTTTTTTGCAGCAGTTGCCCTGTTTATGATAGGAACCGTCTTTTGCTATCTGGTAATTTTGCCCCCAGCGTTTCAGTGGCTAACAGATCAGGCAAACGGTTTCGCCACCATCATGCCTGAAGCAAAACAGTGGTTCAACATTATTATCAAATTCGAAATCGGTTTTGGTTTTGCTTTCGAGCTTCCCCTCATAGTGTTTTATCTCGTAATATTTGACATAATTCCCTATCAGAAGCTACGTTCAAGCTGGCGTGTAATATATGTTGCGCTTATGGTTATATCCGCCATGGTCACTCCTGATGCTTCGCCAGTTACCATGCTGCTTATGTTTGCCGCTATGCTCGCCTTGTATGAAGGCAGTCTTTTAATCTCGCGAATAGTTTTGGGAAGGCGCATCAAAAAGCAGAACATGGAACTTGCAAAAGAGGCAGCAGAGGAAGAGAAGCAAGACCGCGAGTGGGCAGAAGAGCAGGCTCGTAAAAAGAAGCTTAAAAATTAAGCAGGTGCTGAGCGTATGCATGAGCTAGGTATTATGACGGGAGTCGTCAGCGTAGTAGAAAAATCGGCAATTGATGCTGGTGCTACGAGCGTCCTTAAGGTTAGCCTGTCGATCGGTAAGATGACCGAGGCCATCGAAGACGCCCTTGTCTTTGCCTTCGAAGCCCTCACTGAGGGCACCATGTGTGAAGGGGCAGAGCTTGACATAAATATAGTACAGCCCAAAAGCAAGTGCGAAGAGTGTGGCGCGGAGTTCGAGCATGAGCGCTTTAATGTCCTGTGTCCTGAGTGTGGTAGTTTTGCCACAGAGCTTATAGCTGGACGTGAGATGCAGATAGACTCCATAGAGGTCGATATTCCTGACGAAGACGACCTTATTGATGAAAAGGACGATTCTGATATGCATGATGCTGTTGATCAGCAAGAAAATACGAGGTGAATTGAATGGCGGAAATCGAGCTCAAGCAGCCAATTTTAGATAGAAACGATAAATTGGCCCAGGCAAACCGTGAACTATTTGCAAAAAACCGTGTTTTTGTTCTCGATTTAATGGCAAGCCCTGGTTCAGGAAAAACATCTACTATTTTGGCTATCATCGACGCATTGAGGGACGAGTTCAATATTGCCATCATCGAAGGTGATATTGCCTCAAATGTTGATGCGGAGCGTATCAAGGAGCAAGGGATAGCAGCCGTGCAGATTAACACAGGCGGCGCCTGCCATCTCGAAAGTGAAATGATTCGCAAAGCTCTCGAAGTCCTCGATTTAGAACGTCTTGATTTAATCATTATCGAAAATGTGGGAAACCTGGTATGCCCGACCGACTTCGATCTCGGCGAAAACATGAAGGCCATGATATTGAGCGTACCCGAAGGTGATGACAAGCCCCTTAAATACCCGGGCGTTTTCCAGGTTTCGGAAGCGATAATCCTCAATAAAATTGATACGATGCCCGTGTTCGATTTTAACGAAGAGGCCTTTTACAGTTCAATAGAGCGGCTCAATCCGCAAGCGCCCGTTTTCCCGATGTCCGCAACGAAGGGTGAGGGTGTTGCCAAGCTGGCAGAATGGCTTGCCGAAAAGATCCGAGCAGTTCAATAAAGGATAACCCTATACTAATGCCCTTGGTGATTTCGTTATCGGTTCGAACCTCGATCTTGGCGCGACGTTTGATATCGGCCTTGCAATGGGATATGTTTGAAATAGCGCGGAGTAGCGGGTGATGAAAACTATGGACGAGCAGAAAAAATATGAGCTGTGCCAAGAATCTCTCGAAGACTTCGTGCGTAGGCTTGGTTTCTCGGAGGTTTTAGTAGGACTTTCAGGTGGCATAGATTCAGCCCTGAGCGCATGCATGTGTGTCGATGCCTTTGGTGCAGATAAGGTGCACGGCGTTTTACTGCCAGGTCCGCATACGAGCGAGCACGCGAATGTTGATGCTCGCGATGCAGCGCAACGACTTGGCATTGAGGCTTCTTGCATTTCGATCACTGAGTCCTATGAGTCGTTTGCCCAATCCTATAAGGAAGGAATAGGAAGGCAGCTTGAAGGTATCGCAGCCGAAAACACACAGGCACGTTTCCGTATGATTGCGCTTATGGCCCTCTCGAATATGTTTGGATGGCTTTTGATAAATACGAGTAACAAAAGTGAGACAGCTATGGGTTACTCAACTTTATATGGAGATACCGCGGGGGCGTATGCGCCCTTAGGCGGAATCTACAAAACGGACGTGTGGGCTCTCGCTCGTTGGCGCAACGAGAAGGCCGAGCTAGAGGGAAAGGTTTTTCCTATTCCGAAGAACAGCATAGAAAAAGCTCCAAGTGCTGAACTGTCTCCCTCCCAAACTGATGAGGAATCTTTAGGCGTGAGCTACGAAACTCTGGACCCTGTGCTTATAGCCCTGGTTGAGCAAGGAAAAAGTTGCGAGGAAGTGGCTGCAATGGGTTTTTCTCTGAGTGATGTGCTGACTATAGAACGGACATATCGCGCCAGTGCTTTCAAGCGGGCGCTCGAGCCCCCTTTCCCTCAGGCAAAATTCTATTGAGAAGCTCGAGGTTTGGTGCTCTATATTCGTGCTCTAGGGACACCGGTTCACGTGCGTACGTGAGGCTGGATCTACGGCTTGATAAGAGAGTATTTTGATTCATGGAGGGCTTATAAAACTTGAGTGAACAAGGCGTATATATTCTCCATAGAAGGCTAAATTTTGCTTGCATTCCCGCGTTGTCGTGATACTATTTTACACGGATTGGCACTCTGGCACCTTGAGTGCTAATACGTAAGGGAAGCGAGTAGGCATATCTAGAAACATCCAGAAGCCTGCAATCCATCGCGTTTTCTTAGGTTATTTCTTCTATGACGCAATAGAAGGTAAGACATACGGGTAATTTTATGAAAGGAAGGCGGCGTTATGAATTTAAAGCCACTAGGCGATCGTGTTATCGTCAAACAGGATGAAGCCGAATCCACTACAGCATCAGGTCTGTATTTAGCTACCGAATCGAAGGAAAAGCCACAAACGGGCACCATCCTTGCTGTAGGAGAGGGCAAAACGGATCAAGACGGAAAACTTATCCCTATGCCGGTAAAGGTTGGCGATCGCGTCCTCTATGGTAAATATGGCGGGACCGAAATCACGGTAGACAACGAGGATGTTTTAATTTTACGCGCCGACGATCTGTATGCAGTTTTTGCATAAACTGTAGGAGTCGTACGTCTTATTTGTAGGGCCTTCTTCGTCTATTTGGACAGAAGGAGTGCATAGTAACTATGGTAGACAATATCAAAAGAAAGGCATGAGAAAATGGCAAAAGATATTAAATTCGACGCCGATGCACGCGCTGGTCTTGCAGCAGGCGTTCAGAAGCTTTGCGATTCAGTCAAGGTAACGCTTGGGCCTAAGGGACGCTATGTTGCTTTGGAAAAAAGCTATGGAGCTCCTACTATTACCAACGACGGCGTAACTGTCGCTAAAGAGATCGAGCTCGAAGATCCTGTTGAGAACATGGGCGCACAGCTCGTTCGCGAAGTTGCTGTTAAGACTAACGATGTTGCAGGTGACGGTACTACGACCGCAACCTTGCTCGCTAATATGATTGTAAGCGAGGGCATGCGCAACGTTACGGCTGGAGCAGATGCTTTGGGTATCCGCCGCGGAATCCAAAAAGCAACTGAGGCTGTTGTTAAAGAAATCAAAAACAATGCCATCGAGGTCTCTGGCAAAGAGCAAATCGCTAACGTAGGTACCATATCTGCAGGCGATGCTGAAATTGGCGAGAAGATTGCCGAGGCTATGGATGTCGTAGGCAACGAAGGCGCTATTTCTGTTGAAGAAAGCCAAACCTTTGGTCTTGAAATTGAAGTAGTAGAGGGTATGCAGTACGATCGGGGATATATCTCACCGTACATGGCTACCGATATGGAGCGCATGGAGGCGGTTCTTAAAGATCCTTATATCCTCCTTGCCGATCAGAAGATTTCTAGCATTCAGGATTTTGTACCCCTGCTTGAAGAAGTTATGAAATCGGGTCGCCCCCTCTTCCTCGTCGCCGAGGATGTTGAAGGCGAAGCCTTGGCCACTATTCTTTTGAATAAGCTACGCGGCACCTTGAACTGTGTTGCTATCAAGGCTCCAGGCTTCGGTGACCGTCGTAAGCGTATCCTTGAGGACATTGCTGCCGTAACAGGTGCTCAGGTTATTGATAAAGACTTCGGTATGACTATGGCAGATGCGACCGTCGACATGATGGGGCATGCTAAAACAGTCAAGGTCACCAAAGATGCTTCACTTATCGTTGATGGTTCTGGCGATAAAAAAGATATCGATGACCGCGTATCTCAGATTAAGAGTGAAATCGAGAACACTGATTCCGACTTTGACCGCGAGAAGCTGCAAGAGCGCCTGGCTAAGCTGTCTGGCGGCGTTGCCGTCCTCCGTGTTGGTGCTGCTACCGAAACAGAGCTCAAAGAGAAGAAGAGCCGCATTGAAGATGCTCTGCAGGCAACCCGAGCAGCTGTCGAGGAAGGTATCGTAGCAGGTGGTGGAGTTGCTTTAGTAAACGCACTCACGGCCCTCGAGAACGTTGATGTTGATGATAGTGACGAGCAGGTAGGTGTTGATATCATTCGCAAGGCACTTGAAGCTCCTATGCGTGTTATTGCCCAAAATGCTGGTTATGAGGGAAGCGTTGTTGTTGAGAAGGTAAAGGGCATGAAGAAGGGCGAAGGCCTCAACTCTGCCACTGGCGAGTATGGCGATATGCTCAAGATGGGCGTTAACGATCCTGTGAAAGTTACGCGTACCGCGCTGCAGTCGGCCGCAAGTGTTGCTGCACTTATCCTCATCACTGAGGCAACCATCAACGAGATTCCTACTGAAGGACCAGACTTGTCTGCACTGGCTGGTGCAGGCGGCGGAATGGGTATGATGTAAGAAATTGCCCAGTCTGCCTTAGTCGATGCAGAAAATCTGTGTCGTTGCTAAGATTGTCGATACGCCCCGTATTGCCTTTTGGCGGTGCGGGGTGTATTTTTTAAAGGCTCTAATCTGCTTCTCAAGTGTATGGCAAGTATGCAAGCAGGCACTTCGAAAGCGTGGCGACTAAGGATGCAGCAGTTAGGTGACCGAATGACGTGCATATATCTAAATGACGCAAATGATTCCCGACTTGACCCTTATATTCGCCTGACGGAGGCTCAGCTGCGTAAAAAACTAGAACCCGATAAAGGTATTCTCATTGCAGAGTCTCTTCTCGTAATAGAGTCCGCCCTTGATGCAGGTTGTACGATTCAGTCGATGCTCATGGAAGAAAAACGCATCGCATCATCTGAATCGCTTATAGCGCGCATCGGTCCCGAGGTTCCTGTTTTCATCCTTCCACGGAGCGAGATAGAAAAGCTTACAGGATATGAATTAACTCGCGGGGTTTTAGCCGTGTTCTCTCGGCCTGCGCTTCCTTCTTATACCGAGCTTGTTTCTAAGGCTAGACGCATAGCTATTCTGGAGGGTTTCACAAGCTATACAAATGTTGGAGCCTTGTTTAGATCTGCCGCCGCTCTCGGTATCGACGCTGTTTTAGTGAACTCCACCTGCTGCGATCCTTGGTATCGTCGGTCGGTGCGAGTTTCTATGGGGGCTGTATTTCATATACCCTGGGCACGCATAGGGGGTGAAGTCCGAGAATGGCCAGAGGGTGCGATTGCCCTTCTGAAAGACGAAGGATTCAAGGTTATATCCCTTGCTCTAGAAGAGGGGGCTTTGAGCATCGATGATCCTCAGTTTGAAAACTGCGAGAAATTGGCATTCATTTTTGGTACAGAGGGCACGGGCTTAGACAAGAAAACAATTGCATGCAGCGATTGCACTGCGATGATACCTATGGGTCACGGGATAGACTCACTAAATGTCGCAGCAGCTTCAGCGGTGGTATTCTGGCATTTTCGCCGCTAGCTATTCCCAGGCATATAGTACGGTCCTTTGTGAATCGGAAGAACCTTGAGAGCAGGTATAAAGGGTGTAGAGTAAGGAGGGGGGATTTTCGACTTGCTTAAATTGAACGCTGGAGCTCACGTAGCGTTTGAAGAACCAATCCCCGTATTCTTCCAGGCTACTAAAATTGCTTTGCAGACAAGGCTCGTAATCGAAACTTAGGCTGACAAAGCCCGGCTCGAGCTCTTTTTTCCACGAAGGAGTCTGTAGGTAAATCTTTGGATGAGAAGCTGCATACCCTTCATTCAGATAGGCATTGATTTGTCCGAACATAGCGTTTCCGTCGTCGCCTATATGGTGTCCAGCGATGATCGAGTTTAAGGACTCAAGGCCCTTCTCCACGCAGTCCGCATCTAGATATATTGCTCCAAAAATATTGTAATTCCCATAAATATCATGGGTGAGGTAGTACATCGGCTTATCGGCTTGAGCCTGGACAATAGGGCTGTTGATGGGGGTGTTCGGGATGTTGATCCATCCGATAATGTCAGGATTTATATCTTGCCAATATTCCCAGTCTACCGATGGCGGTGAAGCGTCCTCAGTCGTTTCTTGACGAGCAAAAAACGACTTTAGGGTGCTCGCATTTGGGGAGGCGGGCGTATGGTGCGCAGAGAACCTCATAGCGGCATAGGAGAGGAGGACAATGGCCAGGGTGATGAGCAAGATGATTGTAAGGAAAAATGCTCCTTTTTGCTTCCAATTTACCCTGGCCATGTCTTAGGTTCCTTCCTATTTTGGATAGGTGTATATCTGGCTGATTGCTCTTTTGGCCTGATTATCTCTTCTGTACTGAAGCAAGGTGTAGCTGCCGAAGAGCGCCGCGCCCAGAGCGAGAGGTGCGAGGAGGAGGGTGATGCCCTGCAGGCCTGTTTGAGCAAAGCCCTTTCCCTGTTGGCTAAGATAGACCGTCTGGTTTTCGTCTTGCAAATCAGCGTGGGTGCATAAGAGACGGTCGTCTTTATAAAGGTCTTCGAAAACAACGAGTGTGCTTCCCGCGAGATGTGCTGCCTCAAACTCAAACACCACTTCGACTGTTCCTTCAACCGAGTCAGCTACAAAAACAGTTTCGGCCCGTACTTCTTCTCCCTCTACAAGAAGGGGTTCATCCTTTGTCTTGTCCATCAAAGTACCCTCTATGCGGTATTCCTCGCCTGGAGCGAGCCCCTTGTAGCTTACAGTATCAATGAGGACTACTGGCCGGCTGCTATCCAGGGTACTTTTTCCGTCCTCTCCATGAGCCGAGGTGCGTATTTCGATTTCAGGCTTCAGGCTGTTAACGAGTGTCCCTAGCTCAATGGTTTCATTATCACGATATATTGTCAGGCTAAAATGTATCATCTCGTGGCCATCATTAGCCTTACAGGGAAGTTCGATAATGAAATACTCATCGAAGGGCAGAGCTCCAAGAGAGTCGTTGACAGGAGCCATCTCGCTTCCGTCTCGTGCTTCTCCGAACCAAATCCCGGCTTCAGAGTCTAGGAGATCTTCATCAACGATATAGTTCCCCTCTTCGTCGATGCTTAAGGCAGCATCATTAGCATTTGTGTTTTGGGAGTGAGGGTTCCAAGAGCTGTGAGTTGAGAATTCAGCATTTTTGTCAGTCACCAAGAGGTGAGACTCGCCTGTAGTTTTACTTATGACAAGAAAAGGAATATTGGGCATGCGCGCATGAGTATCCTCTTCAATTTTAATCCCTTTGAAGTCTCCCCGTATGACCTGGTTTTTAAAAGAATCGTCACGACTGCTGAGGTCGAGCACTGTTTCATTTTGAGTGATGGAAAAAAAGATAGGGTCGCTATCAATCAAATACCCCTCGGGTGCCCTGCTTTCGTGAAGGGCATACGAGCCGTAAGGCAGCGTATTAGCTTCGGTCGAAGCAAGAGCATCGTCTCCACTTGTGATACTTGCCACTACTTCACCTTGCGCATAGATAGTTCCGTTAACAAGCACAGGTTGAGGATTTTCATTTGTTATGGTGAAAACCGCTTCGTCTAAGTGTGCTGCTCCAAGCGGTACACGATCTGTTTGAGAACTGAGCTCTGCATCGTATTTTGCTATTTTTACTCCGCCACGAATGGGAAATTCCTTCTGTACAGTGGTGCTGTCACCAAGGTTTTCAATAGAGGGGAAGAGGTCTCCCTCGACGCGTGTGAAGGGAAGCCAGTACGGAGCTTCGCCCTGCGAAAGCTCTGCGTTGTATACGATACGCGTTGTGAAGACTTGGAGCTCGGTGTCTGAGGGTAAAAGATATCCATCAGGAGCAGCGCTTTCATAATATACGTAGGTTCCGTAGGGGAGTACAGTATTTCCCTGCCCATCCAAAAAGGCCGCATCTCCTGACAATGCGGGGCCATTAAGATGGATCTGCCCTTCGGCATTGCTTGCATAGACCCACGTTCGCATCGGGCTGCCAGTGTTTCGTGCCGCATCGACGTCGGCGTAATACCCGTCCCAGTATTCGAAGGTGAATTCAGCCCCTTCGAAGGAAGCACCACCCTGAGGGGTGAATTCGGCTGTTTCTGCATCTCGTTTTGCCACAGACAAGGCTCCAGGTATGCTGCCAGGTGTATCAAGTACCGCTGTTGTGTTGACGCGGCTCGTTTTCCCGTCATGCACGCTGACAGGGTAAATCTCCTCATCAAGAAGATATCCCTTAGGAGGGGCGATCTCTTTGACGTAATACGTGCCTCCTTCCAAATCTTGGCTTTTCGCGTAACCAGAGGAGTCGCTTAGTAAGGTGTCCGCGATCTGCGTACAGGCTGCATCAAGGTATATCCCGTAGGAAGCCCCCTCCAGAGAATAGCAAGCATTGCTTTGAGTCATCTCAGGGAGTGCAGAGCTTTTCTGCAAATCTATGGTGCCAACATTGCTCAGCTTCACTAAATAGAGCATAGAGGGAGCGGTTTTTGGAGCAATGGAACCGATCTCATTAAAGGGATATTTTGAGTGCCAGAATCTGTTTTCTGAAGACGTGTTGCCCCAGAAAAATCCAATATGGCAATCTGCACCGGGCTGCGACCAGTCCTCAGGGTCAAAATAGATGATGTCTCCCTTCTGAGCCTTTCCAGAAGCAAGCATATCGTCAACAGACGCATAGGTGTAATATCGATAGTTTTGAGAGGATGTACCCGTGAAAAGATTGAACCAGTTTACGGCATTAACCTCTCCACCAAACAGCCCCTGGTTGACCACGGAAGACAGATCTGCTCCACACTTCTCAAAAACATGGGCAACGAAGCCTGTGCAGTTAAGCCCCACGTACCCTCCAGAGCCAGGGTCGCCGTTTGGATGCATATTAAAGGCTCGATTAAAATCTCCACCTGTAGGATAGGGCGATCCAAGATAGTAAGAATCGCTTTCATGCGAGCTGAGGTATTGGACGATCTGCTCGCGGGAAATGCCAAAATGTTGGCCTATATAGGCTTCGCCGATTTCGTTGGCATGGGCGAGTGTAGAATTTTCGCTTGATTCCGTAAAAGCCAACGATATGAAGAGACTGAAGCTTAGGACGATTGAGAGCACAGCTCCTAGTATGAACTGAATTCTGCGTGTATTGTGGACGCGTGACATATCCGCTACCCCTTTTCTTGTGTCAAACGCGCAACGTATACGTTTAAAGTGCGCGTAAAGCCTTCAAGCCCAAGAATAGGGCTGTAGGCCTACAAAAAACTGGCGTCGTGCAAGGGGTTAAGGAAGCAAAAACCTATTCTTTATTGAAAAAAATACAAGCGGGATTTAACGGATGGCTAACGAATATGCTCTCGCCCTTGGCAGTGCATTCATGGAACACCCTTGTGGAGCACCTTCATAGAACGCCTTTGCTGTGCGAAAGCGAAAGCTGGCCCAAACAAAAAACAAACGCCCCCTTAGGGACGTTAGTTGAAAGCTGCCGTATATTTTAATAGATGGGAGTTTATGAACCCGAGGCTTCGTTGCCTACTACCATTGCCTGCACGATCTCATCACGCATCTGAGAGAAGCCACCTGGTGTGGCTGCAGGTAATATGATGGTTTTCCCATTGTCGGAACTGGCTAAAGACCTCATTACATCGAGGTATTGATTGAAGAGAACCACTTGATTTACATCATCAATATCCATGCCGACTTCTTGTAAAGATCGTATTTGGTCAACGATACCACTTGCGATTTCGCGTCGATAGTTAGCCTGACCCTCACCTTGGAGGCGCGTACGCTCAGCCTCAGCAGAAGCTTGCATCTCAATGGCAATTTTTTCAGCAGCAGCACGTTCACGCGTTGCCTCTTTTTCTCTTTGTGCAGCGTTTATAGAGTCCATCGAACGTTTAACTTCGTTTGATGGGTCGATAGCGGTAACGAGGGTCTTGATAACCGTGAAGCCGAACTGGTTCATTTCTTCAGCAACTGCCTGCTGTACCTGGAATGCGATATTGTCTTTTTCCGCAAAGGTGGTATCGAGTGTCATAGTAGGAATTGTAGAACGAAGGGCGTCTTCCATATAGGAGCGCATTTGCTGGAAAGGGTTTGACAACTCATAAAATGAACGGGCGATATCCTGCGGATTAACTCTGTACTGTGTTGACGCGGAGATAGTCACAAAGACATTGTCCTCAGTCTTTGTTTCAAGCTGTACATCAAGCTGTGAGACGCGGAGGTTGACTTTTCCTGCCACACGGTCGATGACGGGAATTTTAAAGTTTAGGCCTGCACCAGCAACTTTATTGAACTTCCCTAAACGCTCTATTATGTAAGCTGACTGCTGGGGTACGATAAAAAGACCCATCAAGATCAATGCCACAAATAAGATAAGTATGATAGTTCCAAGAATCATAAGGGTACGCTCATATTCTTTCTGGCCACATTGCTCGCTGTAGCCTGTGCGATGTTGAAGACCCAACAATCTGTATTGTATACGAATAGGGGTTCCTGCACTTCCACAAAAACACTTCCTCGTTCTATCTGCGCAAAGACAAAAGGCGGTTAAAGAGCTTCAAAAAAGATATATGATAGTGACCGAGCGTAAGGAGAATATAGGAGAGTCATGTTATCTGAAAACGCAACACTCGATGAAATCAAAGAAATGTTTACTAATGATTGCTTTGCTACAGAGGCTTGCGGGGCCTTTATCGTGGACGCGCGAAAAGGCTACGCGAAGTGTGCTTTCGACATAAAACCCGTTCATTTAAATGCTGCTGGGGCTGTCATGGGCGGGGCAATTTTTACCTTGGCAGATTTCACCCTTGCCATTGCCTGCAATATCGGAGAGAAACCCACTGTTTCAGTCAATAACAACATACAATACCTCTCGTCATCAAAAGGCACGCGGCTCTATGCTGAGTGCACTCTAAACAAATCGGGTTCTGCTATGGGATTTTATACTGTCAGTGTAACTGACGATAAAGACGAGTTGATAGCCTTAATGAGTGCTACTTGCTATCGTAAGTCGAATTCTTAAATCATTCAAAGGACGGTTTAGTTCTTTAGAGGGCGGTATGACCTTGGCTAGCTCTGGGGCGAGTCTCGTATTCGGGGGGAGAGTCAAAAGCGTTCAGTAATCACCCCGCTCGTTCGACTTGGGCCATGCCGGCATAAAGACATGTGCCAGTGGCCTCAAACAGCATTAGCTAAGCACCTATCGAAAAACTTTCAGCATGGTGGGGGAAAGAATCCCCTGTAGTGGTACTATTCTGTTTGTGCTGAAAGGAGCTTGAGCTTCTGAATTGAACTGCGCATAGCGCAGTAATTAGATATGGAACATACATGCTGAGCAAGATGGAGGAATACTGTGCCGGACTTTGATTTTGAAAGCTTGATTTATGATTTGCCTGACTATCCTGAACCAGGTGTTGTGTTTAAGGATATTACTCCACTTATAGCTGATAGTGCGGGATTTTCGGCCACTATCGATGCAATCGCCTCTCATTTCGAAGGACAGGGTGTCACAAAGGTTGTGGGGGCTGAAGCTCGGGGATTTATGATTGGGGCTCCGGTAGCCCATTGTCTCAAAGCCGGATTCGTTCCTGCGAGAAAACCTGATAAACTTCCCCGAAAGACTCTTAGCGAGACTTATGTCTTAGAGTATGGAACTGACGAACTGCAGATACATAGCGATGCTATTACCTCCGACGATGTCGTTATTATTGTTGACGATCTCGTTGCTACGGGTGGTACGGCTCTTGCCCAGGTTCGCCTCATTGAGGCCTGCGGTGCGAAACTCGTTGGCTTGGGTTTCCTCATGGAGCTTGAGTATTTGGGTCCGCGCGAAATGCTAAGCAAAGCGACTGATGCGGAAATCTTCTCACTCGTCAAAGTTAGCTAGTTTATAAA
>CAYFQW010000008.1:41208-63742 GCA_964345475.1 uncultured Raoultibacter sp. | reverse complement strand
AGGAAAAGTGCTAAGAATTTTTTATTCAAGCGCATATTCCACTCTCCCATCTTTCTCTTGTGATTAAGCTACTTTCAAAATGGATAAAGTTACACTAAATTACTGTATGCATACAGTAATTATATGTACAGTATTATTTTCTTAATTTTTATCTTATTCGAAAATCTCCTGGCCAAAGCCTTCTTTACACAAAAAGAACAGGGATTGCGGCTTGCGGCAATGAGCGTTTCTGGTCCGTATCTTATCCCCGAACGGCTTCGTCGAGGACTTGTCCGATGGGCTCACGTATATGCAAGCTTGCGCTATGGTCGTACGGAGTTTCAGATATATTGATAAGTACTAATTCCTTGCCTGCAAAATAATCAACAAGTCCGGCTGCTGGGTACACCACAAGCGATGTTCCTCCAACTATGAGAACCTCTGCTTGGCGGACAGCCTTGATAGACTCCTCCATTATTCTTGCATCAAGGGGCTCTTCATATAAGACAACATCAGGTTTTATTATGCCCCCACAACGGTCGCAATAAGGTATGTTCGCCTGCCCCTCTTTCCCTATCTTGCGCACAAGCACGTCGAGCCCATACGCCTGTCGGCATTTCATGCAGTTGTATCGTAAAACCGAACCATGAAGCTCGAGTACCCTTTTACTACCTGCCTTTTGGTGAAGACCGTCGATATTTTGGGTAATGATGGCTGTGAGCTTCTTTTGTGATTCAAGCAAAGCGAGCGCTTTATGAGCCTTATTGGGCTGCGCATCTTGATGGAGCATCGTCCGATAAAAAGAATAAAACGCCTGAGGACGGCTATCAAAAAAGCTTCGGCTCAACAAGGTTTCAGGGCGGTGGCCAAACTCCTCAATTGCCGTATATATGCCAGACTCGGAACGGAAATCAGGGATGCCACTTTCTGTAGATACCCCTGCTCCTCCTAAGAAAACAATATTGTCAGATTCTCTCAGTATTTCTGCAAGACGTTTCTTTGCATCCATTCTCCGAACACTCCCTTACCTACAATTATGAGCGTGATAGCTCCTTAAGCACTTCATGGTATTTGGTATCGGGTTCATACCGTTTCACGACGGCATGCCCCTCTTTCACAAGTATGCCATTAAGCATTTTAGTTCCTACTTCCTCCACAGAACCTGAGTCGGGAAGCTCAAGCCATACATAGCGAAGGCGCCGTTCATAGCGATCAACTTCAGATACATCTCTTTCTAAATACACGTACTGACCAGGAGCTACAAGACCTTCGGTAAACCGTGTTGCTGCATCGCCTTCTGTAGTGCCAGCTTCGGGGCAATCCATGCCAATCAAACGACAACGTTGATTTTTTCCTTCAACTTCCACGATGAGGGTATCTCCATCGACAACCCGCTCGACTCGTGCTTTTTCATATGCAGCACGAGTTTCCTCGACAAACAGCTGGTCTCGACAGCCTCCCACAAAAAAGCTTCCCGCCAACAATGTGCACAAGACGAGAAGGACGACTGCTTTATTGAAAGTATTCTTCCTTGTTAGAAACTCATCGTTGTTTGTAGTCGTTTGTCCCGTCAATATAACACGCTCCTGTTTGATTGAGGATCTTCACTCTTGTTCATGTCTTCTATCTTAGCGTACAAGAAACGCTTGACAAGCATGGGCTTAGCTTGCAAGATGCATAGAGGAAATAAGGGAGAAATAATCTCATGACGAAAAGGAATTCTATCTTGAAGCACACGAATCTCATCATACTGCTTGCCGTCGTTTTGATTGCTTTGCCATTTTTTCTTTTTTCTTGCGGGCCAGGCAAGGCAGCAAAAAATTCCAGTGACTCCCAAGCGACAGGCTCCGCTGCCAAGTACCACAAAATGACAGCAGAAGAAGCAAAGGCCGTCATGGATGGTGATGAGGATTATATCCTGCTCGACGTCCGCACAAGCGCGGAGTATGAAGAAAGCCACATCGAAGGCGCCATCCTCATACCAAACAACGAGATAGCTGCCCGGGCAGAATCGGAACTCCCCGATAAAGATGCCACTATTTTAGTGTATTGCCGCAGCGGAAACAGAAGCTCTCGTGCTGCCAAGGAACTTGTGTCCATGGGATACACTGAGGTATATGACTTTGGTGGTATCATGAGCTGGCCCTACGAGACGGTATCGGGCAACGAGTAACAAAATACCGAGCGCCAAGCATCGAGGTGCCACAAGGACGTAAAAGAGAAGTGCAAACCTCTCGGCCGCACTTCTCCCTCATCGTCTAATTACCGCTTGATACTATGCAGGCGGGCGCAGTATCCGTATCAGGGTTCGGATCTTCCATAACTTGATTATAAAAATGATATCCGCCGGAAAGATTATAGGCAGATATCCCACGCGCTTGTGCCATGCGACAGGCCACATAGCTTCTCGATCCGCTGAAGCAGCTGAAGCATACCGGGGTTTCGGTGTCGATTTCACCAATCCTATCACGGAGTTCATTAAGGGGAATGTTCACGAAACCTTCGATATGTCCTTTTGAGTATTCTTTTTCTAACGAGACATCAATGAGCTGTATGCCCTTTTTACTCAATTCCTCAAGCTCGTCCCAATGCACCTGGGTGACAATTCCGTTCAGTACGTTCTCGATGATAAGGCCCGCAACGTTCACAGGGTCTTTAGCCGATGAGAAAGGAGGGGCATACGCAAGGTCAAGCTCGCCCAAGGCACTACCATGCATACCTGCACGAATAGCCGTTGCCATAACATCAATGCGCTTGTCGACTCCTTCAAATCCTATGGCCTGAGCTCCGAGAATGCGCCCTGTTTCTTGTTCAAATACGGTTTTCATCGTGAGTCTTTTTGCGCCTGGGTAGTAGCCTGCATGTGACAGGCAGGCTGTAACAACCCTATCATAGGGGATGCCTGCCGCACGGGCCGTCTTTTCATTGAGCCCGGTCGTTGCAACAACCAGATCGAACAGCTTGAGGACGGAAGAGCCTTGTGCTCCGGAAAATTTGCTGGGAATGCCGCATATGTTATCAGCAATGATACGTCCTTGTTTGTTCGCAGGTCCCGCTAAAGCTGTAACGACTGACTGTCCGCTTACAAAATGGGGGAACTCAATAGCATCCCCTGCCGCGAAAATAGAAGGGTCGGAGGTCCGCAGATGGGCATCGACTTTTATGGAGCCGCAGTCGCCCATCTCAAGCCCCGCCTCCTGTGCTAGATGGGCATCGGGCACAACACCTGTGGCAAGCAGGATGATATCCGCGTCAAGCGAAGAGCCGTCCTCGAAAGAAACAGACACCCCCTCGTCGGTGTCAACGAAACCGACCATCTTCTGTCCAAATCTGAGATCGACTCCTTTTGAGCGCAAATAGCTATGCACGAAGGTCGCCATATCGTAATCAAGAGGAGGCATAACCTGTCTGCTGCGCTGTAAGAGGGTGACCTTAAAACCGCGCTCGACAAAGTTTTCCACCATCTCAAGCCCAATGAAGCCCCCTCCAATTACCACTGCATGGCCCTGTTCGAGCTCATCAACGTAGTCCTTGATTTTGTAGGTGTCCTCAACTGTGCGGAGAGTAAAGATACGCCTACTCTCCATGCCTGAAAAAGGAGGCCTCGCTGCTCGTGCGCCAGGGCTTAAAACAAGTTTGTCATAGCTTTCCTCATACGACGATCCATCGTCGAGCCGAGTGACCTGCACTACTTTTTTAGCGCGATCAATGCTCGTCACTTCATTGCGTACCCGCACGTCGATGTTGAATCGCTTTCGGAAGCTTTCGGGGCTTTGCAGTGTCAGCTTTTTCTTATCGCTTATAACACCGCTCACATAATACGGCAAGCCACAGTTGGCGTACGAGACAAATCCTGTACGCTCAAGGATTACGATTTCCGCATGTTCGTCAAGGCGGCGAAGTCGTGCGGCGGCCGTTGCCCCTCCGGCAACCCCTCCAATAATTACTACTTTCATACTTAGTCTCCTATCGCAGGCTCAGGCCCACTCAGCAGCAGTATTTGGCTGCACGATGCTTGGTGCAAGTGGAGTGCATGGCCATATCCTTTGGACAATTGTCGCTCGAATATCAGGCCCACCAACCCCATGCAACAGACGTACAAATTCTTGCTGGAAGCACCATACCACTACTGGGTCACAAAGTATGACAGATTAAAGCGCCGTACCCTTTTTTGGGATAAACATACCCGACATATCTACGCCTTCAAGCTCAAGGAGCTGTATCTTTTTCTGGAGCCCGCCCGCATAGCCTGTTAAACTGCCATCTGAACCGACGACGCGGTGACAGGGGATGATGATCGATATAGGGTTGTGCCCAACCGCTCCTCCAACCGCCTGGCTCGACATGCTTTTTTTACCACGCCTTTCAGCCATTTTTTTCGCAATACTGCCATAGCTTGCTACCTCGCCGTAGGGTATCTCGCATAAGATGTTCCATACCTCTTGACGAAATTCTGTTCCGAACGGTGCTAAAGGCAGGTCGGCAATAGGCGGGTTTTCGCCGCGAAAATAACTATCCAGCCAATCTTTAGCTTTATCAAACAAGGGAATCTCGTCTTTTTCAACGAGGCTCCCAGGTATGCTTCCGCCATGATATTTTTGCCCCTCGTTCCAGAGCCCTACAAGGTTTTCTCCATCGGCATCACATGCAAGCGTGACCGTTCCGAGGGGTGTTTCGTAATTTGTCTGATAGAACATCTGCTGTCCTTTCTATAGTGAATTCCAAAGATTTATCGTTGCGTAACTACGCCATGGTCGCCAGGCCTCCGCCATTTCGAGCAGCTCTTTTGGGCTGTTTCCGGGGAGGGCATGCCTTACACCAACATCCGTTTCTAAAAAAGCGTCTGGCCAACCCATTGCCCGCATGGCTAAATACTGGGCCGTCCAGTTTCCAATACCATATATCGAGGTAAGCTTTTTAATCTCTTCTTCTATGTCGGAAGTTGCACCGAAGTTGACCGTCCCCCGTTGTTGTGCCTGGGCTAACTCGAGAATCGCTTTTGCCCGCATCGAGGTTATACCAAGCGGCCCAAGGCGATCGTCTATAGAGCCTCCGAGCGCAAGGATATCTTCAGGTGAAGGAAATATATGGGTCAAGCCTTCGATTCCTGTTTGGAGGGGTGTACCATACGCCTCTACGAGCCTTGCCGCTAGCGTGCTTGCAGCTTTTACGCTTATCTGTTGCCCTAATATTGCCCGTATTGCAACTTCAAAAGGATCAAAGCTGCCTGGAAGACGCGTCCCTTTCACGCAAAGGTGGGGGCGTATTTCGTTCATGACCTGCAATGTCTCATACACTGCATCAGGGTCGCAATCAAGATCGAACAAGTGTCGAACTCGAACTAAAACCCTTGGTAAAAAAGCTACAAGATTTTCGCTCACCGTAAGCGCAAGAACATTTTTTTCGGGCTTATGGGCCACTCGTATCCACCCATACACATCCGCGCCTTCCTGTTTTGCCTTGCCCAGGTTTTTACTCTCGGAATTATTGCTCCCTTGGTTTCTATCCTCTTGGCTTTTGCTTCCGCGGGCCTTGTTCTCTCCGCTTGCACTCTCTGGACCACTGTTTCCCAGGCCTTGCAAACGCACCGTACGAAAATATTCACCATGTTCTACCTTTTCAACTCCTGGAATAGCACGGAAAGAGAGGAAATTAAGTATGTCCTCCCAGGGATAGGGTGGACGGTACCCGGTGGTTATGGTGATAGCATCGCTATTCCTCTTTTCCTTTGACATTCGTTTTCGCAGATCGCTCGGCGTAAGGCGATAATGCTTCTTAAAAAGATCATTGAACCTTCTCAGGCTGCCAAAACCTGAGGCCATGGCTATATCAAGTACTGATAGGTTTGTATCCGTTAGCATATTTTTAGCGAGCAGCAGCCGACACGTCTGCAGATATTGCACAGGCGTTACGCTGTACTCGTCAACGAACACCCGCCTAAGATGCCTATCGGAACAACCAAGCTTCCCGGCAAGCTTGTCTAAACTGAGCCCGTTTGCGCAGTTTTCCTCAAGTATGCGAGCAGCCCTGCTTGCCAGACTGGCGTTGGCATCCATGAGAGAGATGCCGGGAGCCAGTTCGGGCCTGCATAAAAGACAAGGGCGATACCCTGCCTTCTCCGCCTCAGCTGCTGTATGGTAAAAGGTGCAATTCTCTAGCTTAGGCTGCCTTGCCCGACACACAGGACGACAATAAATACCCGTGGAAGATATGCCTACAAAAAAACGTCCATCAAAACGTGTATCCTTCGCCTTGAAGGCTGCAAATAGCGCTTTCTTTTCTTCACCCATTGCTTACGAGCATCCTTCTCTAACAACACATTCGACTGCTAACCATACGACAGGATGCTCCTTCACCCAAGCATTCCTCATCACCTTCACTATATCACGTGATAAAAGGTTTTCTAGCCATTTTCGGACATCATATTTTTTATTTTCACGCAGTATTAGGCCTGCTTGCTGGAGCTTTCTCCCTCTTCATTATGTCTGTTTGGGAGCTCATCCATTCCAACCAATAATCAGACATGACCCTCTCGAGATGCCAGCTTTACCTGTTTAAAAGCGTGCCTCTCCTGTCATGTAAATAAGGAGAGCAGGGCAAATAAGCGTGTACCACAGCGGCCATCCCCCCATTTGATGGTACACTTTCACGGTGTCGTAAAGGAGAAACCATGGCTCAGCCGAGCGAAAATAAATCTTTATTTATGCTGATTAAAGAGCACCTTTCGTTAATGCATATCGGCGAAACAGCTGTATTGATAACGTACTACACGATGCTTTCGATATTTCCCCTCATGATTGCCCTCGGAAATCTGCTCCCCGTTTTTCATCTTGATCCATCAAACATCATGCCCTACGTAGATGCGCTCGTTCCAGAACAAGCGAAAGAGGTCTTGAGTCCTGTGCTTGAAAATCTTCTCACAAGAAGGAACACCGGCTTACTTTCGATTGGTATGGTGGCGATGATATGGATAGCGAGCAAAGGCGTAGACCAACTGGAAAAAGGCCTTGGGCAGGCCTATGATGTCGTAGACAACAGGCACAACATCGTGCGGAGAGCGATGGCTGTGGTGGCTGTTATCATAGCTTTAGTTTTGATGATAGCGCTTATTATCATTTTTGGCCTTGGCAGCATCGTGCTAGAAGAAATAGCTGCTACCATGCCTGCCGTTTCGAAAGTCGCATCCCGCCTCGCTGATCTAAAATGGCCCGTATCGGTCGGCATTTTATTCTTTATATTTCTCGCATTATATATTTGGGCTCCTGCTGCAAAAGTAAGGGTCCGCGATGCTCTGCCAGGTACTGCTTTTTCTGTGGCTGGCTGGATGTTGCTCGTATTCACTTTTTCGATCATTCTAAAGTTTTTTGCAAGGCGCCTGGATGCGTACGGTGTTTTAAGTAGCTTTTTTGTCCTGACATTCTGGCTGAATATCGCTGCTGTCATACTTTTACTAGGTGCTGTTCTAAATGCCGTGATAGCTGAATATCGGTATGGAAAGCCTGAGATGAAATCCCACCGCATAAGCCAGAGGCTGAACGATAAAATCGAACAGCTGCTAAACATATCTCCCCCCTCGAGCAAGTGAGAGAATCCAAACGAGCAGACTAAACGAGCAGACTGGGCAAGCAGACAGAAGGTGCTGTCAAAAAACACTCCGCAAAGGCAGAGCACAAACTATACCCCTGCCCCCTATTCTACCGACTTCAGGCTTTCAACCATATCGATGGCTTTGAGCTTTCTTCTCATGGCAAAAGCAACGAGGATGGAAAACAGGAGCGTCAAGAAGAACGCTATCAAAAAGCTTGAGGTATGAATATCTCTGCCGAACATAACTGCGTCAACTTCAGCAGTGGTAACCACATACGACGACATGAATATGCCGAGCACTAAACCGAGCAAAGCCCCCATGACAGTGAGCAAGATTGTTTCACGGAATATATACGCGTCAACTTCGCGCGGTGTGAAACCGAGCACTTTCAAAGTTGCTATTTCACGTTGCCTCTCGTTTATATTAATGTTTGTAAGGTTGTAGAGCACGACAAAGGCCAAAATGAGTGCAGCTCCCACCAGGACTGCTACGACCGAATCCACACTCTTGAGTGATGTTTGATAGAATTCAATTGCTTCATCATTATATCCTACGGTAGTAACTCCCTCTATTGCCAAGAGCTCGCTGCTCAATTCTTTACGCTCGGACCCTTCGGATGTCGCATCTAGTAACAGCGTTGAGAGGGAAGGCGTTTCGCCCCATAGTTTCTCCAAGTACGCTGGTGAGGTATAGACGTAGGCTCCAACATAGTTTTCACAAATACCTCCTACAGTGAAGCCCCAGGCTTCCCCAATAAGGTTTCCTGTTTCATCCATACTATAGAGATCTAAGGTATCCCCCACCGCCACTCCGAGCTTGGAAGCGAGCTTCTCGGATATGATAAGGGAGGTATCGGAGAGAGCAAGGTCTTCCTGGGTCCTTCTGTTTCGAAGATCGACAAAATCAACAAAGCCCTCAACGTCCTCGGGCGCAATGAGGGTGACCGCATATTCCTTACCCGCCTCATCAACAGCCTTAAAACCCTCCTCGTAAACTTTTGCAGAGCGGTATACGAGATTGCCCTGCAGCAATGCATCAAGCTTTTCCTGGTCTTCCGCAAGGATACCGGGATCTAACTTAACAGAGGCATTGTAGTTGTAGATATCATCAAATTGCTTTGGAATAATATCGTTTACTGCATTGAAGAGGCCTAATCCTGTCAGCAGGAGTGCCGTGCATCCGGCGATACCTATGAGCGTCATAAAGAAGCGTTGCTTGTAACGAAATATATTCCGCAAAGTCACTTTCCATGAAAAAGAAACACGCCTCCACACCGGACCTACGTGCTCGAGGAAAATACGCTTGCCAGGCTTTGGGGCTCGCGGAAGCATCAGTGCAGCAGGCTTCTCTCTCAGCGATGCTCCTATTGCGCTCGCCGTCGCCACAAGCGTTACACCGATACCCATCGCGGCCGAAAGCAAGGCAAGCGGCAGGTCGATAGGAGTAGGGCCTGTAGGAATGGAATATACAATACTATAGGCCTGAAGGATGACCTTTGGCAGTATCTGCGAAAGTATCGCTATCCCCACGATGCTGCCAATGCCACTTGCCAAGAGGGCATACAGCATATACTTTGAGGCAATTTTTAACTTACTATAGCCAAGGGCCTTATACGTTCCTATAAGCATACGCTCTTCATCAACCATACGGGTCATCGTAGTAAGCGCAACTAAAGCAGCAACTAAAAAGAAAAGAAGCGGAAAAACCCTCGCTATCTGATCGATACGTCCTGCATCAGACTGGAAGCTTTCTGCTCCTAGGTTTTTCGTCCTGTCCATCACATACCAGCTTGGATACTCTATCGAGTCAATTTCTTTCTGTATCTCAGCGAGCTCTGATTCCGCGTTCGCAAAGCCTTCTTCAGCCTCAGTCCTCGCCTCTTCGTAGCTTGCTAGGGATTCCTCATATTCGAGTTGCTTTGCTTGAAGCTCCTCACCCGCCTGCCCAAGTGGGGTCCCAGCAGTACCTGAAAATGCCTCTGCCGCAGCAAAAGCAGCAGCTATTTGTGCAGCAACCTCATCGAGCGAAGTCTTCGCCTCTTCTAATTCAGCCTCTGTCTTGCTACGCTCTTCCTCATACTCGGTATAAGCAGCATCGTATTCTTCCTGTGCATCGGCCTTAACTTGTGTATAACGAGCTTCTTCTTGCTTAGACGCTATAGCCTCGATAGCCTCCTGAGCCGAAAGGACAATCTGCCTATACGAATCCCCTCCCGACAGCTTTTCTCTTGCTCCTCGGACCGTCACGAAGGCTTCGGTGTACGGGAGGCCGTCTACAAAGCACTCTTCAGCAAGATACATATACTGCTGAAGGTATCCACTTCCTAAGGAAGTGTATCCAAGGCTGGGAGGCGAGGAGTATTCTGGCGAATTAACAAGGCCGACGACGGTGTAAAAATCGCTTGTGAGAAGGACGTCAACGTCCTGAAGCCCTTCGCTCACCTCAAGCGTATCCCCGATTTGAAGCGGAGACTCCATAACCCTGTCGGCAGAAAGCACACATTCGCCTGGGCCTTCTGGCCACCTTCCTTCTACAAGGATTGGACGATTGAGGGAGGCATCATCGTCCGATGTTGAAGCCGTCTCGTCGGTTGTATTGCTATATGTAGCCGCCTGTATATCGAGAGAGTGGGCTCGCAGAGCATACTGCTCATCGCCGATGAGGACGAGAAAATCACTTTGATATGCCGGCATGACGGCCTCGACTTCTTCGAGGTCCTCCAAAGCCCTTACGTCTTCCTCGCTTAACCCAAGAGTTGAGAGGACGCGAATATCATACAAGCGCGTATCATCGTAATACGCATCGGCCGCTAGCTTCATGTCGGGGGAAGTCATGCGCAAACCTGCGTAAAAGCCCGCCCCCAAGGCCACCATAAGGCTTATCGCAATAAAGCGCGAGAGTGTTCCTTTGATAGATCGAAATACTTCTTTATTGAATGAAGAGGCCATACTTGAGCCTAGCCTTCTATCTCGTCAGCCATAATAGGATGCTCATTGCGACTGATTCGCTGTACTTGCCCTTCTTGGATATATATGACTCGATCTGCCAAAGGAATGAAGTCG
Source organism: uncultured Raoultibacter sp. (assembly GCA_964345475.1). Lineage (GTDB taxonomy): Bacteria > Actinomycetota > Coriobacteriia > Coriobacteriales > Eggerthellaceae > WRIS01. The sequence goes on along the minus strand of CAYFQW010000008.1, from coordinate 53,113 downwards.
AGGTTGTGTGTAATAAGCACTACTGTTTTCCTCTCCTTCCGGCATGTTTCCTGCAACAAGACGAGAATTGACTTCGAGGTACTGCGGTCAAGCGCTCCCGTAGGCTCATCGCACAGAAGAATCTTTGGATTTTTAGCAAGAGCACGAGCTATCGCGACCCTCTGCTGTTCTCCACCTGAAAGCTGGGCAGGAAAATTTTGCATACGATGCCCCAAGCCCACTTGTTTAAGAACCGCCACTGCGTCAAGCGGGTCCTTACATATCTGAGAAGCAAGCTCAACGTTTTCCACGGCAGTTAAATTTTGGACGAGATTGTAAAACTGAAACACAAAGCCAATTTCGTAGCGTCGGTAATAGCCGAGCTTCTTTTCGGAATACGTGCTAACCTGATGGCCGTCTAATACAATCTCTCCGGAAGTAGGAGTATCCATGCCGCCAAGCATGTTGAGAATGGTCGTTTTCCCGGCCCCCGAAGGGCCTACCACTATCACAAATTCACCTTCTTCAATATCAAAAGAGATACCGTCGACGGCAACAACCTCTACCTCCCCCATCGTATATTTTTTATATACCTTATGAAACTCGAGGAAAGCCATAGCGCTCCCAACAATAGATGTTTACCAGCGCCACGGCCCGTTCATACTCCATCTCGCAGCGCCTCATATGCCATTACTTTAACATAGCCTCAGGCTATCATCTATGAAGGTAAAACCCTTGGGAAACATTCTGTATCCTTTGAGGTATTGTACATACTCCTATATTGTTTTCTATCTTATAGGGACTCGTGTCTAGACAACTGCTTTACCTTACGATAAAGTAAAGCCATTCGCCGCAAACGCACATGTGCACGGGAGCTCAATGAACAGGCAGCCATATCGACAAAAAAAGCCTCGCAAAAATGCGAGCGAACGCATCTTGATGCACCAAATCGAGTCGGAGGATACAGTAGCCCCCTCTATCTCGGTATCATCAGGAGGCCTCATCCAGCCCCTCCAAATCATTTCCCAAATAACCTTAGGTGTTCTCGTTGCCCTTTTCATTTGGCAAGGTTTCGCACTTCTCATCGGGGGATCGGGGTCAACCCTGGGCTTCCCCGATCCCTTCGATACCTTCCAGAGGCTTTATGAATATCTCTTTGAAAACCGCTCCCTCTATGGACACAGCATCTACGCCCACATAGCAGCGAGCATCCGACGCCTCTGCATTGCTTTTGGTTTGGCAGCCGTGGTAGGAGTTGTCCTCGGTTCGCTGCTTGGCCACTTTAAGAACCTCTATCAGATTGGTATCGTCCCCGTTTCTATCTACCAGATGATACCGGGGCTTGCTTGGCTTCCCATAGCCATACTCTTATTTGGCCTTGGCGACAATTCTGCCATTTTCATCATTTTCGCCGTGAGCTCCATGGTTATCACTATTGGGGTTTCGGGCAGCATCAGGATGGTTCCTGGTGTGTTAGTGCATGCCGCAAAGATGATGGGAGCAAGCGGTCCTGTTGTTTTTCTAAAAGTCCTCATACCACATGCTGCATGCGGGATTGTGAATGCTTTGCGTCTGGGCATGTCATCGGCATGGCGCGTATTGATTGCTGCGGAAATGGTTGTCGGGACCGGCATCGGCGTAGGCTACTCAATAGAGCTCACACGCGACTTACTCGATTATGTTGGGGCCTTCGCCTGCATAACCACCATCTGTCTTATAGGCCTGTTTATTGATAGGGTTCTTTTAGCGTCTATCGAGCGCTGGATGCGCCACCGCCTTGGAGCAGATGCCTCATGAGTATTTTAGAGCTCCAAAATGTTTCGAAGGCTTTTTATACTGACCGAAGAAGACGCCAAGCCACAGTAGCCCTGCACAGGCTTAATCTTTCAATTGAAGAAGGCGAGTTTGTAAGCCTCATAGGTCTTTCGGGCTGCGGAAAAACAGTCAGCCTGAATCTGCTTGCCGGCTTTGAGCAGCCAACGGTGGGAGAGGTTTTGTTTCGAGGTGAGGAGATCATAAAACCAAGCCCAGAGCGCGGTGTGGTGTTCCAGGAGTACAGCCTCTTCCCTTGGTTATCAGTACAACAAAATATTATGTTTGCCATAAAGAATTCCGACCGTAAACAAGGACGCTCGTATGATGCGGAAAAAGCCCGCAAGAAAACAGGTGAGGCTCTGCGTACCGTAGGCCTCTCTGAATGTGCGGACAAGAGGCCTAACACCCTTTCGGGGGGTATGAAGCAGCGTGTCGCAATTGCCCGCCTTCTCGCTATGGATTCAGAGGTTTTTTTAATGGATGAGCCCTTTTCGGCGCTTGACGAACAAACTCGTGGTGCCTTGGATGAAAGTTTGTTCAGTCTTTGGAAGGCCAAGAAAAAAACGATAGTTTTTGTAACGCATAACATCAGTGAGGCAATTCTTATCTCTTCTCGCATCGTATTGTTCTCAGACGCGCCGGGAAGAGTAATAAAAGAATGGTATCTCGACGAGGATCTAAACAGAAGCTCATCGTCTCCGACCATCCAAGCGCTGAAAGCAGAAATTAGATCTCTGTTGCCCTCAAGCTCGGCCACATTCCTTGATGACAGATAAGCCCTTGAGGCTTACTAGCACGGTACTTAAATTAACAATCTCGGTATAAGCGATACAAACGTAGGATATTCAAGCACGAAAAAATGAGGAGGATACATGAAGAAGTACAGAAAAATAATAGCAGGCATGCTGGGCTGTGCTCTAGTAGTAGGAGCATTGTTCGGCTGCTCATCGAAAGAAGAGCAGGATGTCCCGGACGAGGTCGAAGAAAGCTATGCACCGCTGTCGGTTGCCTACCTCAACAAGGCAGGATATGAGGATATCATCGTCGGCGACAAGCAAGGATACTTCGAAGAGGCTGGCCCAGAAATCACCTTGTATACCGTCAGCGGATCAGGTCAACAATCGGTTGAGGCAATGCTTGCCGGCTCAGCAGACATTGCTGCCGCTGGCCAAGGCCCTGTGGCTGATGCTATCAAGCAATATGGCGATGACATCGTCATATTGGCTGGCTCAAACTGTAGTACAGGTGGCCAGGTTTTCGTAGCCGGCCCCCACATGACAGGTGAGGCGCAGCTGACTGCATACGACAAAGAAAAAGACAACGCTGAAGAAGTTAAGGCTTCGTTTGAGTCCGCCTCTGCCCATCTTGGCGAAGCAATCCGCATCGGTGTCCAGCAGGGGGCGACGACGGAAGGCGAGATTAAATCATGGCTAAAGGCTATGGGCATCAGCTTTAACGATTTCGGTGAGACGGGTGATAGTCTAGTGAGCCTGATAGACGTAAAAGCAAATACGCTTCCAACAACTCTTGCAAGCGGTAGTGATATTGACGTAATGGCAGCTAGCCAGCCGTATCCCGATACAGCGCTTGCACAAATCAGCGGCTCATACATACTAGGTTCAAACGCCGATATCGACTCATATGGTGTTGCGTGCCTCATTACCACCAAGGCTATCTATGAGGAAAAAGAAGACTCCATCAAAGCGTTCTTGGAAGCAGACAGCAAAGCCTGTGATTTCATGAACTCAAACGTGGAAGAAGCCATCAAAATTTGTGCAGACAGCATTGGAACCGATGAAGAAAGCGTGACAGCTGCTTTTGATATAGCCGACTTCAAGGTCACCCTCAGCGACCAAATGGTCAACACTATCTTCAAAACATGTGAGAAAAAAGAAGCGGGCATTACGAAGGATCAGCTTATCGCCCAAATGCCTCTGAAAGAGTGGCTCGACAGTACCTTGAACAAGTAATACCTGTACGTACATAGCTTCAAATAAAACGGGCCTAAGCTATTCAAGCTTGGCCCGTTTTACGATGTACTGGCTTATCTGGGAAACGGCTTAAGCGTAGATCCGAGGAGTACGTATCCCGCATACGTGCCCTTGTTGGCTCCCTCCATACCAAAGCCCTAACAAGACGTCCCGTCGCCGAACAGCAATACCCGTTCCTGTCCAGAAAGCGCGGCTCTCGCTTGATCGCGCAGGTTGTTCATCCCGCTTAAGAATTGACGGTACATGACTAATATCAAATACCTTCCATAAGGCGTTAGCGTCAGCTCTTCGTCGTTATCCGTCTCAAAAGCCTTATGCATTCGCATGAATGCCATCTCTATCGGCAAACCCGCCTCAACGCTGCAGCTAAAATCTTCCTTGAACTGCTTCTTATCAAGACGCAGACGGTAGAGGTGAAGAAGGAATCGATACCTCATAAGGTTGGTTCTGCTTAAGTCAGCCCTTCCCATAAGGGGCATACGACCATTTTCAACAGCCGTATTGTATTCATCAATGCTAAAGGTGTTTACAAAAATACTCTTGCCAAAATGCGTGATTGAGCCACTTCCGATAGCAGGGTACTCCTCATACGACACCATATACTCATCAATATATAAATTGGTATCTGCCTCTCCCTTTTCATTGAGACGGTTGAAGGTCCAGGCGGTCGCTCGTTCAAAAGGTGCCTTATCGCCACCTACGAGCATTTCGTCAATAAGCTGGTAATAGCGATACTCACGGTCAAAATCCATATCGCCGAGTGTGTCTGTCATCTTTTTAGTTGTCGCGCAAGACATATAAAGAGGTGAGAAAGTAACTTGGCCACATCCACTTTCAATAATCTTTTGCAAGTCTGAGTTTAAAATGTCTTCCGTTTGCGAGGGAAAATTAAATATCATATCTACGTTGAGTGAATTGAAGTAAGGCAGCGCCTCACCGATGCGTTCAAGAATCTCTTCCCCGCTACCATACTTGTCATACCTGTCCATCTGTTTTAAAAGCGTGTTGTCGAAGCTCTGGACCCCTACTGAAAGGCGCTGTACACGACCTTCTAGTTTTTCCAAATACTCTTTTGACAGGTGGTTGGGGTTTGTTTCAGATGCGACTTCCTTGATGCTGAACTGGTCTCGAGCTAAATCGATAGTTTCACAAAGCTCGTCGAGCATAATGGTAGGGGTTCCGCCGCCTATGTAGATACTTTCAAAATCATACCCAAGATCTTTCAGCATCAACATTTCTTTACGGAGGTTCTTAAAATAAGGCTCGGCCACATCCGTTCGGAAGGGATACCTATTAAAACTACAGTAAGGGCAGAGACGTTGGCAGAAGGGGACGTGCAGATACAGCATATAGGCTTGCTCGGGATTCGGGGGCGGCATATGTGTTTCGCTTACAGGCTCCAGCGTCAGGTACCGTTTTGTCATCGTTTTTATAACTTTTGTCAACACACGTTCGGACAGCATGTATATAGTCTCCTTGAGTTCTCATTCCCAAACTATACTAATGCCTATGTGGCACTTTGTAAGGAATTATCAATTTTGTTCACATGAAAATTATTCGGATAACAAATCCAAGGCTCAAGAGCGACCAGGGCACTGAGACAAGTCTGGATCGCCTTGACACTTCTGCCACCCTTATGCGCGGTGAGCTCTCGTATGGTACGCAGAAACGTCTAGTCTCTTTTTAATTTCCTATGCAGGCGATGGGGTCTTGAGGCTTCAGGACCCAAACGCTCCAATCGGTTTTCTTGGTATGCCTCAAAGTTTCCTTCAAACCAATACCAGGCTCCAGGATTCTCGTCGCTTCCTTCCCAGGCAAGCATATGCGTGGCGATACGGTCTAAAAACCAACGATCGTGGCTAATCACAAGTGAGCATCCTGGGAATTCCAAGAGCGCCGCTTCGAGGCTCGAGAGCGTCTCAACATCAAGATCGTTTGTGGGCTCATCAAGGAGCAGAAGGTTTCCACCCTGCTTGAGCGTGAGTGCCAAGTTGAGGCGATTTCGCTCCCCTCCCGATAGGACGCCGGCTAATTTTTGTTGGTCCGATCCTTTGAAACCAAAACTTGCCACATAGGCGCGGCTTGGAATCTCCGTTTTTCCTACCATGAGGAATTCGTTTCCTTCCGAAACCACTTCCCACACCGTTTTGTCAGGGTCTATCCCTGCACGTCCCTGATCCACATACGATATCTTGACCGACTCACCTATTTCCAACACCCCAGAGGTCAGATCTTCGGCTCCGGTGATAGCCTTGAACAAGCTTGTCTTGCCAACACCATTGGGGCCGATAATGCCAACGATGCCGTTTCGCGGCAAGATAAAAGAAAGATCTTCTATCAAAACACGGTCGCCGTAGGCTTTGTGCACCTTATCCGCCACTAAGACCTTTGACCCAAGGCGAGGGCCTACGGGTATCTGGATTTCACTGAAGTCTAGCTTTTTGACAGCTTTTGCCTCCGATTCCATCTGTTCGTATCTCTCAAGACGCGCTTTATTCTTTGCCTGTCGTGCCTTCGGCGAGCTTCGAACCCAATCGAGCTCCTTCTGCATGCGTTTGATAAGCCTTGTCTGTTGCTGCCCCTGTGCTTCGAGACGTTTTGCCTTTGTTTCAAGATAGGTAGAATAATTACCTTTATACGGGTAGAGCTGGCCACGATCAACCTCACAAATCCACTCAGCTACGTTGTCCAAAAAATAACGATCGTGAGTAATTGCTAAAACTGCGCCTTTGTACGACTTGAGAAACTGTTCAAGCCAAAGGACTGATTCAGCATCGAGGTGGTTGGTAGGCTCATCGAGAAGGAGCAAATCGGGAGCCTCAAGTAAGAGCCTGCATAAGGCAACGCGGCGACGCTCGCCTCCTGAGAGTATCGAAACCGGCGCATCAGGGTCGGGACATTGCAAGGCATCCATCGCTTGGGCAAGCTGGCTGTCTAAATCCCAAGCATCCGCTGCGTCTATTTCTGTTTGAAGCTGACCCATCTCATCCATAAGAGAGTCGAAATCGGCCTCAGGATCAGCCATTTCTTCGCCAATCTCATTGAAGCGATCAATTTTTGCGATAATGTCATCGAAAGCAAGCCTAATATTCTCAATCACGCTTGCGTCTTCTTCAAGTAAAGGCTCTTGCAAGAGAATGCCCACGCTGTATCCAGGGGAAAGGCGTGCCTCTCCGTTGCTTGTGTCTTCTAAGCCTGCCATAAGACGGAGAAGGGTTGACTTCCCCATACCGTTGGGCCCTACAACTCCAATTTTTGCCCCTGGGAAAAACGAGAGGGACACATCGTCGAGAATAACCTTGTCACCGTGCACTTTACGCACTTGATGCATTTGATAAATAAATTCAGCCATAATCCTATCCTTTTACGTTCCACGTATGAAATCGAGTTCTTAAGTTCCCTTATGAAGGATTATTGTCTCATGATTAAACAGGCTGTGCTTCCTATACAACAAATACCTCATGTTTTTGAAAACACGATGCGCGTAGGCAGCAAAGTCGAAGGGCGCTTCGATACATATGTGTCTTTATTGCTCACCGAAGGAACGCAATAAGCAAATTCCAGATATCTTAAATTATTCTTAATTATTATTTTATTATTGTTTATAGTTATTTTACTATGTATCTTTAGTGTTTGACAAGACCTTAAGGCCTAATGGCTGGGATAATATCACCTTCGTGTTTCTCTCTTGTGCCATATAGCAAGGCATGAGTAGTTTACAAAAAGACGCAGGCAACCGAGACAAGCTGGTACATCAGCTGCAAATACACTATAAGGATTTTGAGATGAGTCAAAAAGCAGGCAAGCAAAGTCTTTTTTCTGTAGTGGCCTTCTTGCTCATAGTGTCCCTTAGTTTTTCTCCTCTCCAGGTGAAAAAATCATGGGCGTCGAACTCAGACATTGACGATCGACTCACCGAAGCCCAGCAAACTATCGAGACGACAGCACAAAGATACGACCAGGCCTTAGAAGCTCTCGAAGAGCTTGAGATGCAGATTAAAGATAACGAAGACCGCATTGCTGAACTTGAAGATCTGCTTCCCGCTCAGCAGTTAAAAAGCGACCAGGCAACCGTGGCCCTCTATAAAATGCAGGCAGAAAGCTATTCCCTCCTTGATATGCTTCTTGGCGCGAGCAGCTTACAGGAGTTTATTGCAAGCTTCGAATATATGAACCAGATCCAAGAGGCGAACATCAACGAAATCAATCTTTTAGCGTCTATGAAGCAAGAGCTCGAAGACACGAAAGAGTCACTTGAAAAAAGTCGCGCTTCTGCACTTGATGAGAAAGAAAAAGCTGAAACAGCTCTAAACGAAGCACAGGATGCTCGCATCGCTCTTCAGGAAAGAGCCGAGGCCGAGGCTGCGGCTGAAGCCGAGGCTGCGGCAAAGGCTATAGAAGCTGCTGCTGCCGCTGAGGAGGAAGAGAAAGAGAAAGATGTTGCAGCGAAAACAGAAGCTGTCTCCGTCGATACCTCTCAAACCGGGTCAACAACTCCTAATAATCAACTCCCCGACATCAACTGGAGCGACGAAAAATCTGTTTTCGTTGAGCAATGGGCTCCCCGTATCGATGCTTATCTCGCAGGTTCCCCCCTCGCTGGACAGGGGACGACCTTTGCTACCGCAGCCTGGAACTACGGCGTAGATCCACGGTTTTCTCCTGCTATCTCAAACACCGAAAGCTCGAAAGGCCTTTATTGCTTCCAGCCTCACAATGCCTGGGGTTGGGGTTCGCTTTCCTGGGGCAGTTGGGAAGAGGCCATCAATGCTCACGTGGGCGGGCTTGCACGAGGCTATGGATACACCATAACGGTCGAGGGCGCAAAAAAGTACTGCCCTCCCAATTGGGAGCATTGGTACAGCTCGACTCTCGCACAAATGAATTCTATCTAAGCCTCTGAGCTAAGACATCACGGGCCCTCAAAACTACGTCCTTCTCAAAAGCTTTCTTCGCTCTTCCCAATCGGGAAGATACTGGTTCATAAGGGCCTTGAATTTCGGACCGTGTCCGCGCTCTAGCAGATGGCAGAGTTCATGCACGACAAGGTATTCCAAACACTCCCTTGGATAGTCAAGCAACTTAAGGTTGAGGCAGATTCTTCCTGTTTGAGGATTGCAGCTTCCCCACCTGCTTGTCATATCACGATATGCTAAGACGCCTGGCTTAACGTGCATAATGTTTGACCAGTGCTCAATCAAAGGCTCAGCCAGGACGGCAAGCTCCTTGCTTCTTCTTACCTTCTCTTCCGGTGAGAGGGTTTGGGGACTCCTCTGCGGAGAGTTCCGTATCTGCTCTTGCTTCGCTTTTATCCAGTCCAGCTTGTTTTCAATAACAGATTCCACTGCCTTGTTGCTGACCCAAAGAGGGGCTGAAACAGCTACACGGCCATCAGGAGGTTTCACCTTTACGTGTATATGTTTGATCTGCTTTCTTTCAAGCGCAATCGATATACCTTCAACACATATTTCTTTTGGTGCGCCCAAAGGCTAGGTATCCTTCTTTTCCGGGGACTCCGATGTCGTGCTTGGCTCATTCCGCACTGAGGATAGCTTTTTAGCTGTTGATGACACGGCTATTTCGTAGGCAAGATTGCGTGGTATTCCATATTCAGCCTGTATCCGTCTTGCAATATCTTTAGTAGTCATATTTTCTTCACGCGTAAGGCGGCAAGCCTCCTCGTATGCCTGTTCTTCATGGCAGGCGCTCTCCTCTTCCCGCTCTTCATGTGCTTCGGAGTCTATAACTATCACAATCTCGCCTTTAATTGCACGATCCTGAGTTCGCTGTTCAAATTCGGCTAATACCTCTTTCGAACTCCCACGAACTACTTCTTCATGAAGCTTTGTCAGCTCACGGCATATCGCAATACGGCGGTATGGAAAAACCTCTGCGATGCAAGCTAAGGAAGTAAGAAGACGCTGCGGACTTTCGTAGTATAAAAGAACAGCATCAAGGGCTTTAAGCTGGGTGAGGCTTTCAATGCAATCTGCTTTTTTCCGAGGGAGAAATCCTCCGAAGAAAAAGTGAGGATTAGAAAACCCGCTTGCCACATATGCAGTAATACTCGCACTGGGACCGGGTAGAACCTCAAACGCAAGGCCCGCTTTGTGAACGGCATCGACGAGGCGAAGTCCTGGATCAGACACCCCAGGCATGCCTGCATCACTGCAATAGGCAATGTGCTCTCCTTGTAAAACCCTCTCGATTATCGAATCCATCCGCTTGGACAAAAGCTCCTCGTCAAGTCGCTCTATCCGTTTTTCGATGTCGTAGGCTGCAAGCAGCTTAGCAGTTACTCGCGTATCTTCGGCACATACGGTATCGACTCTCGCAAGGGTTTCAAGCACACGTAAAGAGACATCGCCTAAGTTCCCGATAGGAGTAGGACAAATATACAGCTTGCCTGCAGATTGCGGGTGTCGATAGCCCTTTTTGTTCTGTTTTGTAAAAGCTCCACGCTGTGCATCAAGATTTTTTTTGGCATCGGGGGTGTCGTTTGCTTGCTGTCTCTTCCTCAAGCCCAAACCCCGCTATCTTCTCTTCATGTACAGAACAGCTGCCACCACAAGGACAATGAGAGATACGACTACGACGCCGCCAATAATCATGGGTAACATGGAGTCTCCGGTTGCTGCTAACAAGATCCTACCTCTCATTCCTCTCTCTGTTTCCCAGCTTTAACCTGCCATGCGTACTAGATATCTGTCGCTTCTATGCCCACTTCGGCATATGCCCTGTCCCGCATGAGGTCGCGATCTCCTTCGCTTGCTGGGAGACCCTTTACGAACAGTTCGATTGTACACTACCGCTCATGCTGCTGTCACTCAAGCTTTTTGCATGTCTTCTTTCAGGTTCGCTTTCGCAACCGATATCATAAGCTTTATTCTATTAAGCTGATTGACCTCCGATGCGCCTGGATCGTAGTCTACGGCTACTATATTGCTTTCAGGATATCGTCTCCGCAGTTCTTTGATGGTCGCCTTCCCTACAACATGGTTCGGCAGACAGGCAAAAGGTTGTGTGCACACTATGTTCGGGGCGCCCATTTTTATGAGTTCAACCATTTCAGCCGTAAGAAGCCATCCCTCGCCCATTGAGTTGCAAAGGCTTAGTATCTCACTTGCATATTCAGCGAGTTCATAAATATCAGTAGGCGGAACAAAGCGATTGGACTGCTCCAAGGCCTTAATAACTGGTTTGCGGAACTTTTTTATCACCCATAAAGCTATTCTGCTTCCGAAGGCATTTACCTTGCTTCTTCCGAGAGGATCGCTTTGGAAAATTGCCCCTGCGATACCGAAAAGGAAAAATTCTATAAGTCCCGGAACAACCGCCTCGCAACCTTCGTCTTCAATGATGTCGATGACTTGGTTGTTTGCGGTCGGATGGAATTTCACCAGAATTTCGCCTACCACCCCAACGCGAGGCTTCTCTCCCTCACCTTGAAGCGGTATGGTGTCGAAGTCTTCGACGATTGCCTTAATTGTTTTCTTAAACTGCTTGTAGTTCTCGCCTACCCTCAACTGAGACTTGCAGACGGTCATCCAATGGTCATAGAGATTATTGACACTCCCTGGCTCGATTTCATATGGCCTCGTTCGATACAAACATGCCATGAGCAGATCGCCGTATGACAATGCGTACACGGCCTGAAGGAGCATCCTCGGAGTGATTTTCCATCCCGGGTTATCCTCACCAAGCTTCTTGAAGGAAAGCGAGATAACGGGGATATGCTCTAAGTTTACCGCCTTGAGTGCTTTGCGGATAAGGGCGATATAGTTAGTTGCACGGCATCCGCCTCCTGTTTGCGAAATAATAATCGCAAGCTTGTCAGTGTCGTACTTGCCTGAAACAACGGCCTCCATGATTTGCCCCGTCGTCAGAATAGATGGATAGCAGATATCGTTATTGACAAACTTCAAGCCTGCATCAACTGCCCCATGGTCGACTGAGGGCAAGAGTTCGAGATTATACCCAGCCTTTTTAAACACATCGACTAAGAGCTCAAAATGGATGGGAGACATCTGGGGGGCGAGTATCGTCCACCCCTCCTCCTTCATTTTTTGAGTGTAGGCCGCAGTCTCGAATTTCGTAGAGGCAGCCTCGCGCTGCTTCAA
>CAYFQW010000008.1:0-41108 GCA_964345475.1 uncultured Raoultibacter sp. | reverse complement strand
TTTGAGTGTAGGCCGCAGTCTCGAATTTCGTAGAGGCAGCCTCGCGCTGCTTCAAGGAATGCGCTGGAGATGTCTCTGTTCTTGCCCTGAGATCTTGCTCCATACGAAGGAGCAGGTCTTCTTCGCGCAGCCCCGCCACGGGACACCCTCGATGTGAAGACTCTTCTTCAGCAATCTCGTCAGCCTGGTCTTTCAAGGCTGCCAAAAGCGAGCGCACACGAATACGCGCTGCGCCAAGGTTGGATACTTCGTCAATTTTTAAGACAGTGTATATCTTTCCAGACCCCTCCAGTATTTCCTGAACCTGATCGGTCGTAAGGGCATCGAGCCCGCAACCGAAGCTATTGAGCTGGATAAGATCGAGATCGTTGCGCTCCGTTACAACTTTAGCTGCCGCATACAAACGAGTATGGTACATCCACTGATCCACGATACGAAGTGGCCGCTCAAGCGTCCCTAGGTGCGCAATTGAGTCTTCTGTGAGCACAGCGAGGCCAAAACTCGTGAGCAATTCAGGAATAGCGTGGTTAATTTCAGGATCGATATGATAGGGACGTCCTGCAAGCACAATGCCGTGAGTTGAGGTTTCTTCCATCCAGCGCAGCGTTTCTTCCCCCTTGCGGCGGATATCTTCCTTGAACTTAATATCTTCAGCCCAGGCAAGTTCTACGGCTTCATTGATTTCGTCGCGAGTGGGAGCCTCGTTATAGCGATTCATGAGCTCTGCATTATTCTCGACCAGCTCAACATACAGACGCTTCTTCAGATGTTCCTTTTTGTCATAGGGCAGGAAGGGATTAAGGAAGGCAACTTCACTTTCACGCAACTCATCAATGTTCAGGCGCAAAGCTTCAGAATAGCTCATGACGATAGGGCAATTGAAGTGATTGCCTGCTCCCTCGTCTTCCTGTCTTTCCCACTTTGAACAGGGCATCCAAATAAAATCTGGCTTCTTATCGAGTAGATTCATGATGTGTCCGTGAGATAGCTTCGCGGGATAGCAGACCGACTCTGAAGGCATGCTCTCGATCCCTGCCTCATAGGTTTCTTTAGTCGAGGGATCGGATATCTCAACACGAAAACCAAGTTCATTGAAGAACGTAGACCAGAAAGGATAGTTCTCATACAGGTTAAGTGCCCGGGGAATACCTACTGTACCGCGCTTTGCTTGCTCTTTTGTAAGAGCCTCGTACCCGAAAAGGCGTTCACTTTTATAGTCGTATACATTTGGCACACTTTTCTTTTCGTCGTAGGTTCCAGCACCTTTTTCACAACGGTTTCCCGTAATAAAACGGCGATGCTTGCCCGTTGTCTCGTCGACGCCGAAATCGTTAACGGTCAGAAGGCAGCTGTTCGAGCATGCCTTGCAGCGAATAGTTTTATGGCTCGGGTTCATCTTTTCAAGCTGGTCGAAACTGAGCAGGCTTGATTTTGCAAAAGGCACCATACCCTCTGAGGATTCCTCCTTAGATGCAGCCCCTGCTAAGAGCCCGTCCTTTTGCTCTAGGGCCGCTTCTGCAGCCTGTCTCTTTTCGAGTGAACGATCACGCGCCAAAAGTGCAGCGCCATACGCCCCCATAACTCCAGCGATATCGGGGCGAACTGCATGGACACCGGCGAGCTGTTCAAAGGACCGCAAAACCGCATCGTTGAGGAAAGTCCCCCCTTGAACGATAGCTTTCTCTCCAACATCGTGCGGATCCCGAATTTTTATAACTTTAAATAAAGCGTTTTTTATAACCGATATGGCAAGGCCAGCTGCAATATCTCCGACAGTGGCACCTTCTTTTTGTGCTTGCTTCACCCGGCTGTTCATAAATACTGTGCAGCGACTACCCAGGTCAACAGGATTTTCAGCTTCGATGGCTGTTTGGGCATATTCTGAGATTTCGAGATCGAGCCCTGAGGCAAAGCTTTCAATAAAAGAACCGCATCCGCTTGAGCATGCTTCGTTCAACATGATGTGATCTATAACACCGTCTTTGATACGCAAACACTTCATGTCCTGGCCACCAATGTCGAGGATAAACTCAACGCCAGGCAGCATCTCTTGTGCGCCGCGCAGATGCGCGATTGTCTCAATTTCCCCCTCATCGACCCTTAAGGCCTGTAAAAGCAAGCCTTCACCATACCCCGTCACGAGTGAATATCCGATATTCACTAGTGCTTCGCCCGTTTCAGCGTCCACCGGCAAAGAACCGTACATGTCGGAAATTGCTGCTTTTGCACACCCTAAGACATCACCCTTGTTGTTCACGTAATGGGTCCACAGCAACGTTCCATCTTCAGCAACCAGGGCTGCCTTGAACGTGGTGGATCCCGCATCAATGCCCAGGTAGGCGTCTCCGGTATAGGACATTACATCACTTTGTGGAACACGCTCCTTACCATGGCGTTCCTTAAACTCAAGATAGTCCTTTTCGTTCTCAAAAAGAGCCGGCAGACGGACAACTTCTGAGCCTTGCGTGTCACCGAGGGCATGGAGGCGTCCGAGCACATCGCCTAAAGGTTCAGGCTCGAAGTCTCTGCTGGCCAACGCACATCCGGTCGCAACAAAAAGATGGGCGTCCTCTGGAACAATCCTGTGTTCTTCATCAAGCTCAAGCGTTTCGTAAAAACGCTTGCGGAGTTCGGGAAGGTACTGGAGTGGACCTCCCAAAAATGCAACGTATCCCCTGATGGGACGACCGCAGGCAAGTCCTGATATCGTTTGCGTAACTACTGATTGGAAAATGGAGGCAGCAATATCCTCTTTTCTTGCTCCTTCATTGAGCAGTGGCTGTACGTCTGTTTTTGCAAAAACGCCACAGCGTGAAGCGATAGGATAGATGGTCTCATAGTTTTCCGCCAGGCTATTCAAGCCTTCCGCGTCGGTATTTAGCAAGGTGGCCATCTGATCGATAAAAGCACCCGTGCCGCCTGCACACGTGCCGTTCATGCGCTGTTCGATACCGTGATCGAAATAAATAATCTTCGCGTCCTCGCCACCCAGCTCGATAGCGACATCGGTCTTTGGAATAAGGACTTCTACAGCTGTCTTAGACGAAATTACCTCTTGTATAAACTCGAGGTTGAGCCATTGCGCCAACAGCAAACCGCCTGAACCTGTTATGGCAATAGTCATAGTCTCATTGCCTAACTGCTCGGCCGCCTCACTCAGCACTTCATACACAGTCGCACGTACATCGGCATGATGTCGACGGTATACAGAAAAGCGAACTTCATTCTTCTCGTCGAGGATAACCAACTTGACCGTCGTTGATCCTACGTCAATGCCCATGTGCAAGCTGCATTTTGGCGTGCCCTTATCTCGTCGTGCATGAATTTCTGCGTTCTCTTCTTCTGTAAGTTGCACTGTTTCTGAGATAACTTCTGCGCAGACATTGCAGGGCAATATCTTATTTTTATCTTTGTCTTTATCTTTATCTCTGTGTGCTGTTCCTGACACTTGAGTCTCCTCTACAGTTTAATTTTTTCACCTGGTCTAATGAAAAAAAGACGCATGGCAATGCGCGCCATGTCTTCAGAATTCTCCTGCATGCCTGTTTCTATCCATCGAGAGATTACTCCCAGATATGCTGCCGCGAAATAAGAAATATAGTAACTAACAAAAGGTGTCGGCTCGTTACGGTAATGATCATGGAGAAGTGATTCAACTAATTCGCCGCAGATCAAATCACGCAAACGAGGCACAAAGCGAATATCTCCGCCTGGTCCAAGTACCGCATGAAGGAAATCACCCTCTTCGCGCAAGTATTCGAAAAGGTCTACTAAAACCGGCAAGGGTTTTTTTGTTAACTTGTAGCTTGTAAGGCTTGAAACACTCAAAGAGCCCATCTTGTCCTGAAAGGCTTCCAGGCCAATCAAAAACTCATCTTCGAAAGCTCCGAGTAAATCTTCCTTATCTTGATAGTGGTTGTAAAAAGTACCTCTGTTCAAGTCAGCATAATTACACAGATCGTTGACGGTAATGGCATCAAAGCCACGCTCTTCCATAAGCTCGATAAGTGCGGTACGCAAGGCTCTTTTCGTGCGGGTGATGCGCTTGTCAGTACAGCAGGATTGCTCTTCAGGTTCGAATGTTTTTTCTTTTTGCTTAACCACTGACATACACACCTCTTTTTTTCAACACTGTGGTTAATAATGTACACTCTGTTCATTATCATAGTACTTGGAAAAGAGACTATAGGCAATCAATTTCAAGTAGCTTCATCATTCTTTTGCTCTTACTTCGCTTCGCCGTAGCGAATCTCTCCGCGAGCTTGTCGGCAACCTCAACAGAGCCCGACTTTTTGTGAGAGATATCCTGCTTCTTCAAGCATTTCCTTGTACTTTTGCTATGCTGGTATATTCTTAGCTCTGTATTGAAAACCGCACCTCGTCAATACACGATCCGTTCGAAGAAAAGGAAGCACTTCATGCAAATCACCCCTGCCGAAATAACTGAAACCCTCAGCATGATCAATCAGCAGAATCTCGACATTCGCACTATCACCCTTGGGCTCAACCTTCGAGGCTGCTCTCATGAGAATATCGATATCATGGCTAACAAAGTCTACGATCGTATGACGAAGGCAGCTGAAAACCTGGTGCCTACTGCTGATCAGCTCGAACGGGAATACGGCATCCCTATCGTGAACAAAAGACTTTCAGTAACGCCTATTGCGGAAATATGTGCTGCTGTTACCGCACAAGATCTCACCCCGGTCGCCCAGGCAATGGATAGGGCCAGCAAGGAAGTGGGTGTTGACTTTGTTGGTGGGTTCTCTGCTTTGGTGCAAAAAGGATCTTCGGCATCAGATATAAAGCTTATCGAATCTATCCCCCATGCGCTCGCCGTCACCGACAGAGTATGCTCATCGGTAAACGTTGCCTCTACGCGGGCAGGTATTAATATGGACGCGGTTTTGAAGATGAGTGAAATTATTCTTGAAACAGCGCGCGCCTCAGCAGATCGAAGCTGCATCGGCTGCGCCAAACTTGTAGTTTTTGCTAACGCCGTAGAAGACAACCCTTTTATGGCAGGGGCTTTTCATGGAAGCGGGGAGGCAGACGCTGTAGTGAATGTTGGCGTTTCTGGCCCTGGTGTAGTACGGGCAGTGCTTTCTCGCATGCCAAAAGAAGCAGACATCACGTCCGTTGCCGAAGCCATAAAATCAACAGCCTTCAAAATCACCCGGGCAGGCGAGCTTATGGCACGCGAAGCCTCAAAGCGCTTAGGGGTCCAGCAAGGTATCCTCGATCTTTCTCTCGCTCCGACTCCAGCTGAAGGAGACTCGGTAGCTGAAATACTTGAGGCCATAGGAGTGGGAACATGTGGCGGCCCAGGAACTACAGCTGCCTTGGCAATGCTCAATGATGCCGTTAAAAAAGGAGGCGTCATGGCCTCTTCTTCAGTAGGTGGCCTGTCAGGAGCCTTCATCCCCGTCTCGGAAGACGCTGGCATGATTCGCGCTGTTGAAAAGGGTGCACTAAGCCTCGAAAAGCTGGAGGCTATGACCTGCGTATGTTCTGTTGGACTTGATATGATAGCGGTCCCCGGAGATACAGACGCTGAAACAATCTTCGGAGTCATTGCCGATGAATGTGCTATCGGGGTCATCAATACAAAAACTACCGCCGTCCGCATTATCCCTGCTATAGGCAAAAATGTAGGCGACCGTCTTGATTTTGGAGGTCTTTTAGGCTCTGCGCCTGTTATGCCCATCAACCAGCACGCAGGAACCGTGTTCGCCCATAGAGGTGGTCGCTTCCCGGCACCGATTAACAGTTTGAAGAACTAGGATATAACCACGGCTCGTACCAGGTATTCTACATTGCCAGCGGGACCCTTGATGGGTGACTCAACAACCCCCGTCACCACGAGCCCTTCTTCCTCGAAGGCCTGACCAACCTCAGCGACAACACGCTGCCTGACTGCCTCGTCACGAACAACTCCTCCCGCTGCCTCGCCAACCTGCGATTCAAACTGGGGTTTTATAAGACCAATACATACTGAGCCTGCTTCCATATAAGAAACAAAGACGGGCACGAGGCGGCTGAGGCTAATGAAGCTTAGGTCTGCTACGAGCAAGTCGAAGGGGGCGCCGATTTCGAGCGGATCGGCATACCTGATATTTGTGCGCTCAAAAACCCTCACCCTCTCATCTTGTCGTATTTTCCAAGCCAGCTGACCATAGTTCACATCAAGACAGGTAACTTCAAGAGCTCCTTTTTGCAAAAGACAATCGGTAAAACCACCTGTTGACGAGCCAATATCAAGGCATCGCAGACCCTTTACCTCTTGATCGAAAGCCTCAAGGGCATAGGCCAGCTTTAAACCCCCTCGGGACACGTAGGGATGTTTCTTTTTCACGCACAGCTTGGCGAGAGGGTCCACCATAAGTGCTGCACTTTGCGCATACACATCATCAACTTTTACTTCGCGAGCAAGCACACCACGAAGCGCTGCATCGCAATCAGGATACAAGTCCTTCTCGACCAAGAGAGTGTCTAAGCGAATTTTCTTCATGTCCCCTATTGTACCTCAGGATCTATACGGCCCGCGATATGACTCGAGACTGCGACAGCCCGTACCATGGACCCAATACCAGTTCTGCCTGAAAGCGACCTACGATCTACGCAGCCTGCATAGCTCAATACCCATGCAGGCTGCAATACCATGTGCTTCTAGTCTTTGCCGCTCGGCCCTTGTTTTCCAAGACAGGCGACGTATGGTCTATTTCTTTAGAAGCCTTCTTTACGGCAAAAGCAGTTGTGCAATTTGCACAGTGTTAAGGGCAGCACCCTTGCGAATTTGATCGGCTACGCACCAAAAGGCAATACCCTTATCCAAACCAGCGTCTTTTCGTAAGCGTCCTACATACACGCCATCGGTACCCTCAAGGAATCCTGGCATGGGATATTCATTTTCTTCAGGATTGTCCATCAAGGTAATACCGGCCGCCTTTTCAAAAGCAGCACGAGCCGCCTCGATGCTAACATCTTCTGCGAACTCCACGTTTATTGACTCAGCATGGCATCGAATGACAGGGACCCTCACACAAGTTGCTGAAACCGCCAGATTCTCGTCTCCGAGGATCTTCTTTGTTTCAGAAAGCATCTTCCATTCTTCCTTCGTTGATGCGTCGTCGAGAAATACATCAATGTGGGGAATACAGTTGAAGGCCAGTCGATGCGCAAACCTATCGACTGTCACCTCTTCATCGTTCAGATATTGCTTTGTCTGAGTAACAAGCTCTTCCATTGCAGGCAGACCGCCGCCACTCGCCGCTTGGTAGGTGGAAACAACAACACGTTTAATGGGGGAAATATCATACAGGGGCTTTAGTGCAACTACCATCTGAATAGTTGAGCAGTTAGGATTGGCTATCACTCCTGCATGCCATGAAATATCGTCGGGGTTCACCTCAGGAACTATTAAAGGAACGTCTTCATCCATACGAAATGCGCTTGAATTATCTATCATGATGGTGCCAGTTTCAGCAAGGCTCGCACGCAGTTCTCGGGAAAGATCTGAGCCGCAGGAGAAAAGGGCTATATCAACACCCTCAAAAGCCTGTGGGGTCATCTCCTCTATCACAAGGTCTCCAGCAGGTACGTCTCCACAACCTTCAAAGGCAATGGCTGTTCCTGCCGACCGCGCTGATGCTAAAAGCTTCAAGTTGGCAGCTGGGAAATCAAGGTCGTGAAGCACTTGTAAAATTTCTTTTCCCACCGCGCCCGTAGCTCCAGCCACAGCAACAACAGGATGTGCAGGTACTTTTTTGTTCCAGGTCATGAAAAACACTCCTTAGCTATACTCAGGGGCATGCTTCACCGCAGCTATGCTTATCTTCCTTTTTTCATCTTAGCAGCCATCTCTTCAGCAGATAACTGGGTTTCTTCAAACACATTGTCTGCGTCAAGGCCAAAGGCTGTGTGCAGGCAGCGAGTGGCTTCGCTTGTCTGCGCCTCGTTCACCATCATCGATAGACGGATTGGGGAGGTCGATATGGCAAGGATGTTTATCTTATGCTCGCCTAGGGCGCCGAAAGCCTTCGCCGCAACGCCAGGACTCGACTTCATGCCTGTGCCTACAATGCTCACTTTGACAACGTCTTCGTCAATCTCGTAATAACGAGCACCTATTTTTGGCAAGATCTCTTCTATGGTTTCGCAGGCTCGAGCTAGATCTGCATCAGGGCAGGTGAAACTTATGTCCGTGAGACCCGCCTCGGAAACATTTTGAATAATCATATCGGTATTAACCATATTTTCAGCCAAAGCCGAAAAGACCGTGGCGGCGATACCCGTAGTATCAGGAACCCCTCGTATCGTCAGCTTCACCTCAGAGGTATCAAACGCAATACCAGTTATAACTGCTTCTTCCATAGAAGGACCCTCCTCCTTGATATAGGTACCCTGTGCGTTCGAAAACGCCGAGCGGACATGAACAACGACACCATATTTACGGGCAAACTCAATCGCCCTCATCTGCAGAACACCCGTTCCAACACTGGAGAGCTCGAGCATATCTTCATAGTTGATAGTATCAAGCTTTCGGGCATACGGAACTACACGCGGGTCAGCCGTATATACCCCGTCGACATCCGAGTAAATTTCGCATACATCGGCATGTATTCCCCAGGCCACCGCAATAGCCGTGGTGTCAGAGCCTCCCCGCCCGAGGGTCGTCATATCACCATTGGCGTCAATGCCCTGAAAACCTGCTACGACAGGAATGTAGCCATTCCCGAGCGCTTCACGGATACGCTCTGCGTTTACCTTAGTAATTTTTGCTCGCGAATGGATATCGTCGGTCACTATTCCTGCTTGGCGTCCTGTAAAGCTCATAGCCTTATAACCGAACGCATCAAGGGCCATTGCCAAAAGGGTCATACTAATCTGCTCGCCGGTAGACAGGAGCCTATCCATTTCTCTATCGGGAGGCCGCGGGTTAATTGCCCGTGCCAGTTTAAGAAGCTCATCCGTTGTATCCCCCATGGCAGAAACGACGGCAACCACCTCATGCCCTTCATCCTTCATGCTTGCAAGACGGCGGGCAACCATTTTAATGCGCGCGGGCGAAGCTACCGAAGTTCCTCCAAATTTTGCTACTATAAGCGACATGGTATTCTTTCTGTTCTGCATATATGTCAACGAAAACCACTATACCAAACTATTGCTGCCTGCCGCTTATCCGCATCTGCATCGTGTATAAAAACTATACGAGAAGCCTATAGCCTGCGATTCCCTCCTTTCGCATTCTCTATTCTGCAGAAAATTTGTATGCGAGTTACGAAGGAGCGTGACCTGCCAAGAAATATGGTTTATGTTTATCTCTAGAGATGCACCTCGCAGGACCTGGACAGATAGGAACAAGTATGCCGTCGCTTATTACCCACGATACCTTCGGGCAGGATATCTATGCGTCCCACTACAAAGACATCGGCACGAGCCATAAAGAATACGAGGCCTTTCTTTTGGGAAACCAAGGGCCTGACCCTTTGTTTTTTAGCGTTCTAGACCCGCGTCTCAGCGCATATACCCGGCTGGGGTCCACGATGCATAAGGAAGAGCCTACTAAGCTCCTTCTCGCCTTCAAGCAATCTTTAGATATCCTTCGCCCCGAAGAGCGGTCTTTGGGAAGGGCCTACGTATTTGGTTTTGTTTGTCATTATATCCTCGATTCACATATGCATCCCCTTGTGTATTCCCATGAGTATACTATCTGCGAGGCAGGGGTCGAAGGGCTCGATTCCCAGGACAAGCACGAAGTCCATGCGCTTATTGAAAGTGAGCTTGACGAGATGGTGCTATTTAAGAAGTATGAGACAACAGTGGCAAACTTCGATCCATCGCGCCAGATTCTGCGCTCTCAAGAATCTGCACTTGATACTATCTCCAAAATGTACCAGTATGCAGCTATGCTTACCTACGGCGCTGCTGTCCCCGACCGCTTATTCAAGTCCTCTACGAAATCTTACAGAAGGGCCGCGCGACTCTTTCATTCTCCCTCAGGCGTCAAGCGCTCAGTGCTCGGCGTTGTTGAGACTGGCTTTAGACGTCATTCTTTTATTCGCGCAATGAGTCCTCGTCCCATGGAGCTCAATGAGAGCGTATTTGAAAATAGGGCTCATAAGGTCTGGCAAAATCCTTTTACAGGACTATACGACAGCCGCAGCTTTTGGAATATCTATGAGGATTCACTTTCCTTATCCAGCGAGGCCTTGTCAGAAATCGACCGAGATAGCTTTGGCCTCGAAAAAGCTCGGGAGATAACGAAAGACCTTGATTTTTCGGGAAGATCGACGGTGGCCGTCCTTACTGTTGAGGAGTCTTAAAGAATCGGTCTCACGTCATGCTGAATGCCGTTTATACAAGAAACAGTGTTTCGTCTACATCACTTTTTCGAGCGGCGTTCTGTCCAAAACCTAAGCGTTTTTCAACATTATCGTACGCATGATGTCTGCCGTATGTTCACAGGCATCCGTACAGCGCTCCATACGGGCAAATATCTGCGACCATACATAAACGTAGAGCGGCTTGTCCTTGTCTTCTTGATGCAGCTTACGGATTATTTCGATATATAGAACGTCAGCTTCTTCTTCCAGCGAGTTTATTTCGATGAGCCTCTGCTTGAAGTTTTTAGAAGTTTTAAAGTTTCGGAAGTCATCCATAGCATCATGTATGGCATAGCAGCTTTTCTTTATAATCTTAGCGAACCCAAGTGCGTCTTTGTGCATCTCTTTGATATCGAACATATAGAATTGCTGAACAACATCCTCAATATAATCGAGAATATCATCAAGAGATTGCGCCATCTCTATGATGTCTTCCCTCTCGATGGGCGTAATAAAGTCAGTAGCAATAGCGGTGTAGCTGTCATGACATATTACATCGCCTTCATGCTCTATTCGATGCGCTTCATCGAGGACGGCCTCAATGTCCATGTCTGCACTGAAGGTCTCTATCGTATTGATGAGCAGCTTGGCTTCCTCAACTGCAAAACTTGCCTGGCGCTCAAAAGCGTCGAAATAGTCAAACTTCCTTGATTTTCTACTCATGTTTCTCCCTCACAGTATCAAAAAGAATAGCTTCGCGCTCAAATATCCAAGCAGTCCGCAGCCTGGGAACGTCAATACCCAGGTTTTAACCATATCAACAACTATGCTCCACTTCACTGCACTTTTTCGCTTAGCAGCACCAACGCCCATGATTGCAGTGGTCTTGGTATGGGTGGTTGATACAGGAAGTCCTGCAAAGGTTGCTACGACCAAACAGGCTGTTCCTGCAAAGCTTGCAGAAAAGCCTTGGTGTTTTTCAAGCTTGACCATGTCCATGCCGACACTTTTAATTATCTTCTTGCCGCCGACAGCAGTACCGAGGCCCATATTGAGCGCACTGAAAATGAGCAGCCACACGGGAAGCTCCATCGGTACGTCTTGCCCTGTCCCGAGAGAAAGGGCTATGGCGAGCACAAAAATTCCCATAAACTTCTGACCGTCTTGTGCACCGTGCATAAAGGCTACGCCGGCGCCGGCAACAATCTGCGCCCATTTGAAGAAATGATCTGCTTTACGCCTGTCCGCATTTCGGAAAAGCCGTACGACTATCTTTGACGTAAGCCAACCCGAACCAAAACCCAAAAAGGTAGAGAGTAAAATTCCGTAAAGAACCTTGACCCACTCGCTCCAGTTGATGCCGCCTAAACCACCCTGTACAGCGATAGCTGCGCCTGTAAGCCCCGCTATCAAAGAGTGGCTCTGGCTCGTAGGGATACCGAAAAGCCAAGCAGCAGCACCCCATACAATAATAGCCACCATAGCACCCATAAGTGCGATGAGCGCTATGTGGGAATCTCCTCCAAAATCAACCATCTTAAAGACGGTAGTCGCTACAGCAGATGAAACCATGGTAATGAGAAGAAGCCCGAAAAAGTTGCATATTGCCGCCATTACAATAGCTACTTTTGGTGACATACACCTGGTGCCCACTACCGTTGCGATAGCGTTAGGAGCATCTGTTGCTCCATTGATTACAATAACACCGACGTTAAGCAGGGTAACAGCTAATAACATGGGATTTGCCATCAACTCGCCGAGGAAAATCCCCCATTCAATAAGCACGTTAAGCCTTTCGACAGATGAACACATTTTTGTTTTGACGTACAAGACATAATTTTACTCCTGGTACGTCTTTATTTCTAAGGAAATATGGGCTTTCCATGATAAGCAAATACACTATACATGAGACACTTGCTTGAATGGGGGTCTTTTGGGTAAAAGGGTCTGAACACCGCCTAAGCGAAATGGGCAAAAACTCTCTGCCTTTCATCGCCGATGCTCGTCAAATCGTTATGCCCTGTTAGAACGATGGTTTCATCAGGAAGAAAAGCGAGTTTTTTAAGAGACTTTCGCATATCTGCCATGCTCCCACCCTCAAAATCCGTGCGGCCGATCGTTCCACAGAACAAGGTGTCGCCTGAGATAAGCACAGGCCTCCCTTCTGGGTGTGTCCCGAAGCGGGGATCGATAAACAAGCAGATACTACCCTTTGTGTGCCCAGGTGTTGCAAGCACCTTCCATGCCATATTACCGATCTGGACGATATCCCCGTCATGCAACTTTTGATCAACGGGACAGACTTTCTTTTTTCTCATATCCCGAGAAGCAAGATCCTCGTCTTCGATATAGGGCGCATCTGTCGCAGACGCCATTACCTTTGCCCCTGTGCGCTCACGTAAATCGTAAGCTGCCCCCATATGGTCGAAGTGGTGGTGGGTAAGTATAATTGCATCAAGCTTTCTGTCGCCCAGAGCCTGGAGTATCCTGTCAACATCTGCCGTTGGATCCACCACAAAGGTAGCGGCTCCGTCATCTAGTATGTATACATTATTCTCCAGAAGACCTATGACCAGGTACTGGATATCAAGGCACGCTTCTTCCAGAGTTCGGATACCTTGGCTCATTCTTTACCCTTCTTTCTTGCCGTTCTGCCCGGCATCATGCGATGCGCGTCAAACACACCATCTACGCCTTTAATGTTGGTCAATACTTTATCTATAGACGAAATGTCTGAAACTTGAAAAAGGAAACGCATTTCAACCATGCCATCATTATGTGCGGCAACCGAAGCTGAGACAACGTTTGCCCCCACATCGGAAAGAACCAAGGTGACATCACGTAAAAGATTAAGGCGGTCAATTGCCTCAACATATACTTCAACTTGATATGATGCGCCGGCAGAAGGCTCGTTCTCCCAAGAAACGGCAATAATGCGCTCGGGGCTCTGCATGAGCTCTATCGCGTTGGGACAGTCTGCACGATGGATGGAAACACCGCGGCCCCGCGTAACGAAACCGATAATTTCATCTCCCGGCACAGGATTACAGCAGCGTGATAGACGAACTAAAACATCATCTATCCCCTTCACCACCACACCTTGGGCCGTAACAGTCTCATGTTTCTTCGGCCTCTTGACACTCGTAATCATAGGAGGCAGCTTACCCGTTGAGACGGCAGACGATCCAAGTCCGGGTGTTTCAGCCTCTTCCGTTCCACGATCGACCAATATCTTAAGCAATCGATTGGAAACGTGAGTGGGGCTTTCTTTACCCGTCCCTATATTGACCAGCATATCATCAGGATCTCGATACCCCATCGCTTCTGACACCGATTTGACGGCCCGGGTCGACTGCGCATTGGAAATGCCCAGACCGTGTTTGCGCATTTCCCTCGTAAGCTTATCTCGCCCGTTTTGCAGGTCGTCGCTTCTGCTAATTTTCGAAAAGTAGGTGCGTATTTTCGATCGTGCACTCGGTGTTTTCACAAAGTTCAGCCAGTCGCGTGAAGGGGTGGCGCTCTTTTGGGTAAGAATTTCAACACGGTCACCAAGCTGAAGCTCATAGGTAAGGGGAACGATAGACCCATTCACCTTCGCTCCAACACAGCGATTGCCGACCTCAGTATGGATATCGTAAGCAAAATCAACTGGTGTCGAGCCTGCGCGCAAGCTTCGTACTTCTCCCTTTGGAGTAAAGACGAAGACCTCGCTTGGGGCAAGATCGACTTTGAGAGATTTTAAGAACTCGCGAGAATCCTTTGTTTCATCCTGCCAGTCGACCATTTGACGCAGCCATGCGATCTGCTGATCCATGCCGTCGATTTTTGAGCCTTTTTCTTTGTACCGCCAATGGGCTGCCACACCGTATTCGCTCATGCGATGCATTTCTTCTGTACGTATCTGCACCTCAAGAGGACGCCCTGCAGGACCAATAACCGTCGTGTGTAAGCTTTGGTACATGTTATATTTCGGCATTGCAATATAGTCTTTGAAGCGGCCGGGCATCGGATGCCAGAGAGCATGCACCGCACCAAGAGCTGAGTAGCAGTCTTTTACTGACTTGACGATAAGACGCACCGCAATAAGATCGTATATTTCAGAAAAGCCTCTACCTTTCTGGGTCATTTTCTGATAGATCGAATACAGGTGCTTCGGCCTTCCCATTATTTGCGCCTGAATTCCAAGCTTATCCATCTCTTTATGAATGGTATCGATAATGCCTTGGAGATAGCCCTCCCGCTCGGCGCGGCTTTCTCTAATCATACGGGACACTTGCTTGAACTTATTCGGCTCAAGATAGTAAAAGGACAGATCCTCAAGCTCCCACTTAATAGAGCTTATCCCGAGACGATGTGCGATAGGTGCGTATATCTCAAGCGTTTCGCGGGCTTTGAATATGCGTCTGTCCTCACGCAGGGCAGCGAGCGTGCGCATATTGTGCAGACGATCGGCAAGCTTGATAACGATAACACGTATATCTTTGCTCATGGCCACGAACATCTTACGGATAGTTTCAGCCTGCTTGTCTGAGAGGCTTTCAACTTCTATACGCGTAATTTTAGTAACTCCGTCAACCAATTGGGCTATCTGGAGATTAAATTCAGTCTCAAGTGTTTCAGTCGCGACTCCTGAGTCTTCCACCGTGTCATGAAGAAGTGCCGCGCAAAGCGTCTCTGCATCCATTTTTAAATCAACTAGAATGAGGGCAACCTCAACAGGATGCACGATATAAGGCTCACCCGTTTTACGGCACTGGCCTTCATGGGCCCGCATCCCAAACTCAAAGGCCTTTTGGAGCATGATGAGATCTGTTGTATCGAGATATTCTTTTGCCTGAGAAAATAACTCCTCAAAACGTGCTTCCGGTGACTCGTCTGTCGGGGATAAAGGCTTCGAAGCCTCGTTTGCTGCAAAAGCCTTTTCAGGAGAGCGGCTGCGGCCGAGCATCTCGGGATGTTCAACCCTGACATCATCAGGTATAGTTTTCGGATCCAGTACATCCTGGGGCTCGCCGATAATCTCTTCTTTCGACGTTTCTCCGCCCTGCGTTTTTTTCTTATCTTGCTTCACGAGCGCTCCCCCTTTCATGTGTTTAAAAATTGTATGAAACCTGCGTCTCTTCGTTTATAAAAACAAGGTGATCATGTCTCGCGCAAGACGAGCTTCCACTTCTATATCAGTATGAGCATTTGGGTAAGATCGCCTGAACTATTCGCTCCTGCAGTGTATCCGACGTGGACTTCATTGCCCAGTCCCGAAAGCGAGAAAACACCTCCCACTCTCCAAGCCCTTCACTATACCGTATGCTATCGGTTAATTTTACTTTACTTTGCGTGTTAAGAACACGGATATATCGTTTTACTCCACCTTCGCCATACTCAGCACGAGTTTCAATCAAACCCAACTCGCGAAAAACAGAAATACCGCAGGCAATAGACTCTCCGCTGATAGGGTTCGGACTGTGCTTGCTGGCCAACGTAGCAAGCTCGCAGCTGTCCATTACGAAGAATTCCTCGCCGTGTACTCTCTGCATCTTTTTTAATTCACGGTACACCTGTGCCATGCACTCATGGCTTGGTGTTGTGTCATATAAAATCTTCTCGTTGATGGAGGCATCATACCGGCCAAACAACAAGTGGACCGTTGCCGGACCGCCATCGCGTCCTGCGCGACCGCTCATCTGGTTAAACTCAACCTCATTAAAGGGCAGATGGTACAAGACTACATGCCTTACGTGAGGAATATTGACACCTTCCCCAAATGCTGAGGTTGCAACCAGCACACAAAGCGAGTCCCTGCGAAACAGATCCTCGACACGCTTACGCTCCTCGCGCGTGAGGCCTGCATGATAAAACCCTATCAGGGAGGCCATCTGAGGAGCACGGTGTCGGAGCTCTCGCGCAAGCGCTATAGATCGTTCGCGCGAGTTCACATAAATGATAGTCTTCTCCGCCTGGGCAATCAGGGCGGCAAGATAATTATCGCGGCTCTTTAAGTTACGCTGGTCATTAATGACTAGATTACTTCGACGGGTTTCATCACAAACCACATGCTCAATCTGCAAGATTCTTTTTATTGCTGCAGAAGTATCGGAATCAGCGGTTGCCGTGAGTGCAAGCACTCGAGGATCTCCGAGCTTTTCAATAGATTTCCCGATACTTCGGTAGGCCAAGCGGTGACCTGCTTTTGCGAGGCCTATGTGATGCGCCTCGTCAACAACGATGAAACCTATTTCCGCACTTTCTTTGAATTCCTCTACGTGGAAGTTAAAGAATTCGGGGGTAGTAAGAATGATGTCGCATCCATCGTTTTTAAGGGAGGAGAATATGCGGCTTCGCTCTTCCTTATCTGTTTCGCCCGTCAAAACCTCCGCTGACAAACCAAACTCTCCCAGCACCTCCTGCATATAAAAGGCCTGATCGGCAATGAGCGCTCTTAATGGGTATATAAACAAACTTTTGCCTTGAATCGTAAGGGCCTCAAGGATAGCATGAATATAAAATATCAGCGATTTGCCCCTGCCGGTCGGCATAACAGCCATCGTATTCTTGCCCGCTGCCAACTGTTCTAAGGCCTCTTTTTGCGACGCGTGCAAGCTTTCATCTCCAATAAGCCTGGCAACGATGCTCTCTTGCAGCCCTTGGTGGTTTTGCTTTGCAAGATCAGACCAAAGCGCGCGATTCTTTTCTTTCTCTGCAGCCCTCTTATTGCTCAATTCCGGATCTTCTTGCGTTGGATCATACGGGCTATCTTCTTCACCTGCTGAATACAGATCCGCAACAAACTCAAGGTTGGCAGGATCCAAACAGGCTTCCAGCGCACCACAGGCGCGGGCAGGGACAAGCGCCTTCAACATCGCCTTGACGCTTTTTCGCCCTCTCCATTCGTCTATTTGAAGCTCGAAAGCGGCATTGACCATACTGCCGCAATGCATAAGCATTTCAATGTCAGAGCAGTGAAACATGATGGAGGGTATGCTGTTTTTTCCATCAGTCAATGTGCAGGAGAAATGGTTTTTGTCAGCGCCGACGGCACGCATATTAGTCATAAAGACATCGCGGGTCATATAGCAAGGAACCCTGTTTTCTTGCCCGAAGGGGGCCAGCGTGTCGAGTTTCGCAACATTCTCGAGGCTAAGTTCTTCCAAATCGACGCAGGCATCGATATCAACACGCGACAAAAAACTCTCTGCGGGCAAGGTGTCCATATGCTCATTTATGCGACGGACAAATTCGTCGAGCTTGTCCGCGGGCAAGGTGATTCCTACTGCCGCTTCATGGCCGCCAAACCGAGTGAGGATGTCCGACACACTTTCAACAGCTTTAAATAAATTCACCTGGCCTATACTGCGGCCCGAGCCGCGGGCCTCATCACCGTCGATAGTGAACAACAGGGAGGGAACACCATATATATTAGTCAAACGGCTTGCAACAATGCCCTTAACCCCCTCATGCCAATCTTCGCCCGATACAACCAAAGCCCTCTGCCCGTCAAACACGTTAGCAGCTTTAAGTTTCGCCTGTACAGAAAGCTCGGCTTCTATCTGACGCCTTTTATCGTTGAGAATTTCGAGCTTTTCAGCGTAATGACAGGCATCTTCATACCTTTCTGAAAGCAAGAGATCAACTGCAAGTTGAGCGTCTCCCATGCGTCCCGCAGCATTGAGACGCGGAATTATAGAAAAACTGATGTTGGTGGCAGTTATCTCTCTGCCTGCAACGCCTGCCGTTTGAAACAAGGCCGCCAAGCAAGCACGGGGCTTTACATTCATGCGATGTATGCCATCAGCAACTAAAGCCCTATTTTCAGAAAGCATCGGCATGAGATCGGCAACCGTACCCAGTGCGACTAAATCAGTATAATCCTGCCAAAGATGCGGCTGCCCCAAACGCCCACCTAAAGCCTGGACGAGCTTAAGTGCGACGCCCGCTCCTGCAAGGATGGTGCTCGGCCCGTTCTTTTCAAGCTTTGGATCAACAAGGGGAATTCCACAGGGAACCAGGTCGGCTGGTTCATGGTGATCGGTAACAACAAGCTTTATACCAGCCTCTTGTACCATCTCTGCCTCGTGCTTATTAGCGATACCACAGTCAACCGTAATAATGAGATCGGGCTTATATTTGAAAACTCGCTGCAAGGATGCTTCGCTTAAACCATATCCCTCTTCAAAACGCAAGGGAATAAAGGGGCTTACTTTTGCAGCGCCCAGTTCGCGCAAGGCGTGTGTCAGAGTGGCAGTCGCAGATATACCATCAAGGTCAAAATCCCCGAACACGAGAATATGATCCCTTGCTTTTATTGACTCTATAACCGTATCTGCAGCTTCCGAGATGCCAGAGATAAGATAGGGGTTCAGCCAATCTCGATCCAGCGAAGGCCTGAGAAACTCTTGGGCTTTTTCGAGGTTGCATATGCCTCGAGCCACCATGGTCGATGCAATAAAGCGGGGCAGGCCAAGCTCTTGCTGCAAATGCAATACTGCAGCAGGCTCCGCTGCTAGAATATTAAACCGAGTTGACATATGTCGTGTGCTACCTAACCCGTGTGCCGTATATATTTCAGCAGTATTGTCTCACACAAAAAGCCGGCTGTCACACCGCTCAAAAGCTTTATTTGCTCAGCCAGACGTAGACTCTTCAGCTTTTTCATGCTTCAAAATTCAGCTTTGTACCTCAAGGCTTTCCTTGTTAACACAAGCTATAGCCTAACAAGACCTTTTCTGTTTCAACCTGCCGTATGCATCCTTTTTCGGATAGATGGTCGAGTATGGAAAGTCCCTGTACGATAATGATAGATCGTTGCAGCGGATGTATGTCTTCCCATGAGCCACTCGGCACATTCCATGCCATATGTTGTATTATTTCAAGGGCCGAAGCTCCTGGCATCTCCCCAATAGAAACAAGGGCTTGATCAATTCGCTGCTGATGGTGCCTAATAAGGTGGGTAATGCGGTCTTTGAAATCGTCACGGAGCGGGCCGTGCGAGTGCAAGAACAGCTCGATCGGCATATCTAGCAGCTTCTTGAGATTATCGAGATACTTCTGCATGCTACCACCCTCAACCTTGAAGCTGTCAACGCTCGGAGAGATAAGGAAAAGAACATGATCGCCGCCGAAAAATACGTTTTTGCTCGGCTCAAACAAAGAGGTGTGCCCAAACGTGTGGCCTGCAGTATCCACCACCTGGAGCACATATCGGCCACACCGAACCTCGTCCCCGTCAGAAAGGGTTTGTACCCGTATTGAGTCTGGGATAAAAAAATGTGCCTCTTCTACCATGTTGCGAAAAACAACGATATCGGCATCGGACACCCCGATATCATGAAATCGCCTACCGAGGTATTTCTTGCGCTTCTCGAGCTGATCTCTCTGTGTTCGACGATACTCTTCCTCGCCTATGTAGAGCATGGCGCCCTCGGGAATCACCTCTTGAATTAAACCTGCGTGATCGAGGTGGGAGTGCGTGAGAAAAAACTGGGCCTGGGCTAGGTTCACCCCGAGCTCGTCCATGGCGGCGTTGAAATACTCGAGCGCTGTTTCAGTGGGAGCGCCGGTATCGACAATCAGGCAATCATCCCCATCCCTCACCGCATATACATTCGTTGCATTGGTGCTGTAGTTTTCGAAGGGGACTTCTATGCGGTATACATCGGGATCTTTGCAAACAAGCTGAGAGTACTTCATATGTCGGTCCTTTTTATCCTGGAGACGCCTATCGGAAAACACGGGTGCCACACTATGCGAAACAGACCGTGTAGACAGGCCGTTCTTAAGAAAAAATCCCTTAGCTTGTGCAAGCCAAGGGATTTTATAGCTCAACCTTAGAATAGCATTTTATCTTGTAAGTGCTGGAATTTCCTTCATAACTTCAGCGGTTCCTCTGAGTACCTGCGCGCTTCCTTCTGTGTCAACGAGCAGCAGCGAGGGTGCCTGGCTAATATTATAGCGTTCTGCTAACTCTCGGTTGTCCTCGGCGTACACCTTTTCATAAGCAATTCCTGATTGCTCGAAAAGCTGAGAGACTCGGCGACAGCTTGGGCAGGTTTTCGTAGCCACCAAATACACGCCTTTTGGCAAGGTGCTGCCTTGAACAACCCTATCATCAGACTGAAAGTTGTCGGCTCCTAAAAACCCTCCTGCCTCGCTGTGTATATCAGCTGTTTCGGCGTACGGCGACTCGAAGCGATATCCCGTGTTTACCGCGGCCGCCCTCACATCATCTTCAAGCTTGACAGCTTTCTCGTACTCATAGACTTTTCTGTCCTCGAATTCTTGTGCCTTGCCGTCATTCCAGTTTTTAACTGGACGATAGTAACCTGTTATCCGGCTATACACCTCAGTTTCCTTGCCGCAGTAAGGACAAGTCATCTGTTCTCCCTCAAGATAACCATGATCCATGCAGACAGAATACGTTGGAGACATGGTGTAGTAAGGAAGCTTATAGTTCTCTGCTATCTTTCGCACGAGGTTTGCAGCTGCTTTCCAAGAAGGAAGCTTCTCCCCCAAAAAGGCATGGAAAACTGTTCCGCTTGTATACAGGGTCTGTAAATCGTCTTGGATATCCAGTGCGCTAAATACATCCTCCGTATAGCCAACAGGCAGGTGCGAAGAGTTGGTGTAGTAAGGTTTTCCGTCCTCGTTAGCTGTAATGATGTCAGGAAACTCTTCTTTATCATGCTTTGCGAAGCGGTAGGTCGTGCTTTCTGCTGGCGTGGCCTCCAAGTTATATAAGTCGCCATATTCTTCCTGATAGTCGCTCAGACGCTCACGCATATGGTTCAGCACGTCTTGGCTGAACTTCTGTGCCCGTGGATCCGTCATGTCAACCTGAAGCCAGGATGCATTCAGACAGGACTCGTTCATGCCTAAAAGCCCGATGGTCGAGAAGTGGTTATCGAAAGTTCCAAGATAGCGCTTAGTGTACGGGTACAAGCCTGCGCTCAGCAGCTTAGAGACAACGGTACGCTTCGTTTTAAGGGAGCGGGCAGCGAGATCCATCAGCTTGTCGAGACGACGATAGAAGTCGGCCTCATCAGTCGCCTGATAGGCAATGCGCGGCATATTGATGGTAACGACCCCAACCGAACCTGTCGATTCGCCACTGCCAAAGAATCCACCTGATTTTTTTCTCAGCTCACGCAAGTCGAGGCGAAGACGGCAGCACATCGAGCGCACATCGGATGGCTCCATGTCGGAATTTATATAGTTGCTAAAGTAGGGTGTTCCGTACTTGGCTGTCATCTCAAAGAGAAGCTTGTTGTTTTCGGTTTCGCTCCAATCGAAGTCTTTCGTAATGGAGTACGTGGGAATAGGATATTGGAAGCCTCGTCCGTTAGCGTCTCCCTCGATCATGATCTCAATAAACGCCTTGTTGACCAGGTCCATTTCGGCCTTGCAGTCTCCATAGGTGAAATCTTGCTCGACTCCCCCTACGAGGGCGGGGAGGTCTTTCATGTCTTCCGGAACAACCCAATCAAGCGTGATATTCGAAAACGGTGACTGCGTGCCCCAGCGAGATGGGGTGTTCACTCCGTAAATAAAGGATTCTATGCTTTTTTTGACTTCGTCATAGCTCAAGTTGTCCACTTTTACAAAAGGCGCCAAGTAGGTATCAAAAGAAGAGAAAGCCTGAGCCCCTGCCCATTCATTTTGCATAATTCCTAGGAAGTTGACCATCTGGTTGCATAAGGTTGCAAGGTGTGCTGCCGGCTTCGAAGTTATTTTCCCCGGAATGCCTCCAAGACCTTCTTGGATAAGCTGCTTCAGGGACCATCCCGCACAATAGCCCGTCAGCATTGAGAGGTCGTGGATATGTATTTCTGCATTTCTATGGGCGTTGGCTACTTCCTCGTCATACACTTCGGAAAGCCAATAGTTTGCGGTTATCGCTCCTGAGTTAGAGAGGATAAGCCCTCCCACTGAATATGTGACCGTAGAGTTTTCTTTGACTCGCCAATCTTCAACCTTTACATACGAGTCAACAATGGCCTTATAGTCAAGAAGGGATGCTTTGGTATTGCGTATCTTTTCGCGTTGCTTGCGATACAGGATGTATACCTTAGCAACGTCAGCATATCCGCCCAGGCTTAGAACCTCTTCAACGCTATCCTGAACGTCCTCTACCTCGATAATGCCGTCTTGTATCTTAGACTCAAAATGAGCCGTTACGTTAAGGGCAAGCATATCAATCGTTGAAGGATGGTACTGCTTTTCTGCTGCATCAAAAGCCTTGGCTATAGCCCCGGATATCTTTTGTATATCAAATTCTGTTATCTGGCCGTCGCGTTTCTTCACTCGGTACATTTAGGGGCTCCTTCTCCGTGGACTATGGTATGCTTCCATTCCTCAGTACTGCAAATTACTTGGTTTCTGGATTATTGACTTTAACTGCATTCAGGCCCAATGTCAACAGCGATTAGCTATATATGGTATATTTACAAATATAAACGCCACATCTTGTGCTTTAACGATTACACACCCCGAACGCCTTTTCGTATAGAGGACGGCCCATGAAGATTGTCGGATTACAAAAATTGACACTCCTTGATTACCCAGGCAAAACGGCAGCCACCGTATTCACACCGGGCTGCAACCTCCGCTGCCCCTTTTGCCACAATGCAGAACTTGTCTTTGCGACCGGCGCAAAAGATATCGAAGATGTCTCCGAAGAGGTCCTCTCTTTCCTTGATAAGCGCCAGGGTTTGCTCGACGGCATCTGCATAACAGGGGGTGAGCCCCTCTTGCAAGAAGGCCTTGCCGAGTTTTGCGAAATAGTCAAAGGGAAGGGGTTTTCCATCAAGCTTGATACCAATGGCTTTTTCCCTGAGCGTTTAAAAGATTTGGTAGAAGGATCACACATCGATTACTTAGCTCTGGATGTAAAAAACACGAAAGAAAAATACCCTGAAACAGCAGGTATAAAGCAGATTGATACAAGTCCTTTTTTTGAAAGTCTCGACTACCTTCTCCAAGCACCGCTCCCCTATGAGCTCAGAACCACCCTCGTACGTGAGTTTCATGACAGAGAGAGCCTCGTTGAGATGGCGAAACGCCTGCAAGGAGCAAAAGCGTGGTTTTTGCAGGGATTTGTCGACTCACCCCAAGTCCTAGCCGGCCAGGGCACGCTTCACGCCTACACCGAAGATGAAATGCAGGAACTGCTTGCAGCAGTGCAGGCCTACGTTCCTCATGCTGCACTCCGTGGAGTCTAGGTTTTTCGAAATAGATCGCTGAGGTATATCTCAAAACCTCGTGAGAGAAAAGACGAAGCCTCCCTGCACCCTGAGATGGCGTGGGAGGCTTCATATAAAGCGTGCGTTTAAAAGAGCATCTCGCGGCATGATTCTTAGCTGCCTCCAAGATGAAAGTCTTATCGACTAATCCTCTTCTTCAACCTCGATTTTCTCAAACATATCCTTGCCTACACCACAAACTGGACAGGTGTAATCTTCAGGAAGCTCGTCAAGATACTCGATATAGCCACAAACGGTGCAAAGCCATGCGTATTTCATTTTTTCTCCCTTGCTCTCTTCACTTTTTTTATTATCTTGCTCCGGCTCGATGTAAGCCGATGCTTTAGGTGGTGTTTTCCCACCCTTAACCTGATGGTAATAGGCGTAGGTCATAGGCTGCTCGTCTGAAAGCACCGACGCCTCGTATACCTCGCCGATAAATAGTGTATGGCTTCCAAGATCTATGGCATTGCTTACGCGTACCGAAAAGGCAGCCACCGCTGATTCTGTCACGTAGGGAATTCCCTCGCTATCTCGTTTTACGGGGAAGGTACTGAACTTGTCGACGTCCTTACTGGATTTAAACCCGAACAAGCCGATAAGCTCCATGGGGGCGCTTTCTGACAAAGTAGTTACGACAAACTTTCCTGATTCTTTTACGACAGAAGCCGTGAAATTGTCGTTGTTTATCGCGACGCTTATCTGAGGAG
The DNA here is from genome assembly GCA_964345475.1 of uncultured Raoultibacter sp. Lineage (GTDB taxonomy): Bacteria > Actinomycetota > Coriobacteriia > Coriobacteriales > Eggerthellaceae > WRIS01. The sequence goes on along the minus strand of CAYFQW010000008.1, from coordinate 16,841 downwards.
GCTTAGAGGTGGCTTGCGTAAAGGTATTTATCACGCAACCGGCCTCTTTTCCATCTTTGTCGGACACCGCCGACACAAGGTACACTCCGTAAGAACATGCACGGAAGGCTTTGCTCTCTATCATCGCAGTCTCTCTCCTGTCCTTATCTCTTCCCTTTTATATTCAGGGCGGTCTTCATTATTCCCTTTTGCATTCAGGGTATTGTAGCACTATCTCACCTATTTTGAGAGAAGTCCATGTACTGAGATGGAAAGCTTACGAAGGCATCAAAACCTTCCTGAACTGAGCGTACAATATAAGTTTTGCATACCATTCGTCCAGGGAGAAATGTAATGGATATACCAGAGCTTATACGAATCTCGCCAGAGCAAACTGAGCTCATCAACAAGACTGCTAACATGATTGGCCTAAGTTTTCTTGAAGAAGGATGGACCCAGGCCTGGTTGTCTGCTCTTGATGGGATAGGGGTCAGCCCTGAGAGAAAACTTGAAATCTCGCAAGCTATCATTCGCTATAATTTCATCATAGGAACACCGTACAGCTGCGCCTACACCCTTCCTGATGGACGTGCTGCCGCCGGCGTGTACCGCTTACGTGATCTGCAGGGCCGCTTATGGAACGACCTTGAGGACGAGTCGAGCGAACTTATGATGAGCGAGGTTCTCAGTGCTGAGGAACGCCGTGTTCTCTCGAAACAGGCTGAAGCAATAGCCTCGATTTCTAACTTTAGGTGGATGACGGAAGACACCGGCACAGATGACTATATTCACTTCTTTGCTATAGGGGTGCATCCAGACAGCAGGGGCAGCGGAGCATTTCGCCGCTTGATGGATCCTATTCTGAACTATGCTGACGCACATGCCCTCAACTCGTACCTTGAGTGCTATAGCATGAAAACAGAGGCGATATATTCCCATTATGGTTTTGAAATCGTGCAGGAATTCCGTGATGAGAGATTTGAAACCTTCGAACGCTGTATGCGCCGCCCTCCTTCGAATGTAGGCCTTTGCTAAAACGTGCTTTGGTGATTTCTCTCTTCATATGAGTCCTTTGTTCCTGTACAATATGATGAAACGTACAAGACAGAGGCAGGAGTTTTCAATGGATGTTTTGGCTGTTATAAAAAATATTTTGTCTGAAAATTTCGACATTGCACCCGAAGAAGTACACGACGATTCGGGATTTGATTCTCTTGGCGTTGACTCGCTCGACATGGTTGAACTCATCTGCGAGCTTGAGGAGACCTGCGATATAGAGTTTGGTGAACCCGAAAACTTGGAAACTGTAGGCGATCTCGTAGCGTATATTGAAGGTCTGTAAACTGTAGGCATACGTTTTTGGGACAGTTCTCTTAAACGTTGAGGGTGCTGTTTCATACAGCTTTTTTAGGAAATCTGAGTCTGTCTCTGCTTGCCCTTGTTGGCTCTTGTATATGTAATCTTAGGTGTAGTCCAATAAAAAACACTTGGTGCGTTCTTGTTGGGGGTTGTTTATCAGCTCAGAAGCCACTCCCTCTTCAACAATTACACCATGCTCCATAAAAATAATCCTATCAGCAACATCACGGGCGAAAGACATTTCGTGGGTGACTATCACCATGGTCATATGTTCTTTTGCCAGGTCGCGAATTACTTTGAGGACCTCACGTGTTAGCTCCGGGTCTAATGCACTCGTCGGCTCATCAAAAAACAAGACGTCGGGATTCATAGCCATTGCACGGGCGATGGCTACGCGTTGCTGCTGTCCGCCCGATAATTCGCAGGGCATCATGTCTTCTTTACCTGAAAGCCCAATTTTTTCAAGTATGGCACGTCCGCTCGCTATCACTTCTTCCTTATCGCGTTTTTGTACTTTCAGAGGCGCAGCTATGACGTTGCGCAAGACGGAATTATGTGGAAACAGATTAAAGTTTTGAAACACGAGGCCGAATCTCATTTTTGCCTGTTTTTGTATGCGTGCAGACCCGTAAATCGCCCTGCCCTTCTCATCATTTTCGGCAACAAGGAGGTCGCCGTAAGCAAGGCGGCCACTTTCGAATGTTTCAAGAAGGGTCGCACATCGCAACAGGGTTGATTTACCTGAACCGGAGGGGCCGATAATGCCGAGCACCTCCCCCTTCTCTACACTCATGCTGATATCGCAGAGAACTTTCGTATCGCCAAAGCTTTTTTTAATATGTTCGAGGCTGACCAAGCTATTCATGGTAGTAATCCATCTTCTTCTCTATAAAGTTCATTGCGCCCGCCACCAGGAAATTGAATATGTAATAGAACAGACCGGCTACTGCAAAGGGAACCATAGATTTTTGCGCGGCAGCCAGGGCCTTCGCCGTTGTAAACATCTCTGGAACACTCAGTACAAATGAAAGCGATGTGTCCTTTACAAGCGTGATTACCTCATTGGTAATCGAGGGCAATATTCTTTTTACCACTTGAGGGAAGACTATCAAGACAAAGGTTTGCGTCTTCGAATAGCCGAGCACATCTGCCGCCTCGTACTGGCCTTTCGGAATAGACTGAATGCCGCTTCGGTATATCTCTGCAAAATAGGCGGCATAGTTCAGTATGAAGGCAATAAGTGTTGCTGGCAGGCGATAGCTGTCACCCATTGAGATGCCGAAGCCAAAGTAAGGAACGAAGTAGATGACCATAAGCTGGAGCATGAGGGGAGTCCCTCGCATGATCGAAATATAGAACTGAATGAAGAGCGAAAGAGGCTTTATTCGACTCATGCGGCCAAACGCAACTAAAAGACCCAAAGGAAGAGATCCTAATAAGGTGAAAAAGAATATTTGAAGACTTACGAGGAAGCCTTCACCTAAGAGCGTCAGCATAACTGCTGGTTCCATTCGAGACCTTTCTGTGCGAAACTGCAGCTTTTTCCATGCTCAAATCCTGCACAACAACAAGTCTTCGAGCTCGTAGGATAGCCCGGATGCGCAAAACTTCTGCGCATCCGGGCTACTAATACCAACATCTTGCAAGCACAAAACTGCGACGCTCTTGTGTTTACAGGCACCACATATCAGCTAAAATACCCTGGTCTTCGTACTTTTCGATGATTTTTTGTACTGCCCCGTCTTCGGTCATCTCTTTGAGGGTCTTCTGAACCTGGTCACGTAATTCTTCATTGCCAAGGAGGAAACCTACCCCGTAATGCTCGGAAGAGAGAGGCGTCGTTTCAAGGATGGTGAATTTCGCTTCTTTCCCGACGATCTGGAAACGGGCGACAGGGAGATCCATAGCAACAGCATCAACGGCTCCACTCTCGAGCTCCATGAAAGCGCTGTTGTAATCAGGGACTGTCGTTATCTCCTTGAATGTTGCAGCTAATTCGGCTTGATCGCCGTCATCTTGAAGCAGGTAGAAAGCAGCACTGTCGACCTGAGCCATAACTACTTTGCCCTCTAAGTCCGCCAAGGATGAGATTCCTGAATCCGCACTGACAACAATTACCTGGCTGTTGTCCATATAAGGATCGGTGAAGGTGTAGTCGTTTTCACGGCCCTCAATGGTGAATCCATTCCAAATACAATCAATTGAACCGCTTGAGAGCTCAAGGTCTTTCGCATCCCAGTTGATAGGCTTATACTCAACTTCCCAGCCATTGCGTTCGCAAACTTCTTTCGCCAGATCGAGATCGAAGCCGGTAAACTGCCCGTCATCGCCAAGGTAGCCATAGGGAGGGAAATCCTGGTCGAAGCCGACAACGAACTTAGTACGTTCGGCGTCGGTTTTGCCGTCGCTGTCCTTTGATTCACTTCCTCCGCAAGCACTCAAACTGAATGCCAGAAACGCCACCAACACTGACCCTAATATTCCAAGTAATTTCTTTTTCATGCAATCTCCTCCAGTTTTTTAAAGCCTCGCCTCATCTTTACAGCATATTGTCGAGGTTTGCGTTCGGTTCCTCGGATACTTCATCCTAGGTCGATTTGAATTCTTCCCAATCTAACCTTTGCCACTTTATAACCCTATCGTGCTAAAGTCAAGATTCCTCTCGATGAACAGACATCCTTGTCGGATGCTGGCTCTACCTTAATATTGCATATGTATTATCGCTTCGAGTGCCCGAAGATAGAATTCTTTGCTCGAGGGGGAGGAATTTGTATGAGACGAGGCTCGAAGTCAAAAAGTTCGGAGAGCGATATCTCCGCGTCTACCGTCAGGCATGCACCCAGACAAATATCCTGGCATGTTCTGCATTGTACGCACTCAGCCATGGAGAACTCGAGATAGGAACATTCATTCCCTTCTTCATCGAGCATATTATCAAGCTTTTTTAATGCCCCGGTTGGACAAAAGTTTGCGCACATGCCGCAGGATCTACATGCTTCGGCATCAACTTGCACACTTCCCCACAACCTGTTCTCCATATATTCAATCTGAGGATCGCCTATTTCATCGAGCGCGTTAAGGATATTCATGCGGCGGCGAGCCTCCAAGAGCGGCAAGGATCCCCTCTTCGAGATACGCAAACGCTCGAGGATTGTCGGTTCTTTTTCCTTTTTATTAGCCTTGATTATCGTAGTAACCGTTTTTTCTGCAGCATCTTTCGCCGTTTCTCCTGATTTAGAAAAGAAGTCTCTGCGAGAAACACCATATGATGCTGAGGCCTTATCTGTAAGCATATCTTCGGGGAAATGCGACTGCCTTTGAACCTGTTGTCTCCCACCCATTGCCTCAATAAGGGTATTGGCAGACCGGACGGTAGCATCAATGGCTGCATTACAAAAACGGAACTTGCAGCTCGAGCAGGTTCCATCGACAAGAACAAGCGTATCAACACCCTTTGCCGCCAATTCAATGAGCATGCTCTCATCAATGCGGGCAAGGCAGGGAACCTCTGCAAAGAGCTCGGAGTCAACAAGCCTCTTAGAGGCGATACGCGCGCAGGCAAAGACGGCTGCGCCCCCATACGCTAAACAGGCATCTGCTATCGAACCAGCTAATTCTTCATCAAGCGGCCGTATGGGAATCAGAGCCTCTGTCGGGCATACAACCGTACAAGAACCACAGCTAACGCAAGCTGCAGCATCGAGCTGCAGCTTGTTTCCTTCGATGTTAAAAACATCTGCGGGGCAAGCCTTTTCGCACTTTCGACAGGTAACATTGCGGTTCCTTACGACCACACAGCGGCTCTCTGCAGCAAAAACCGCCTTTGTTTCTAGCGCTTCGATTATTTCTACAATATCAATAAGGTCTGGCATGCCCTGCTTACTCTTTCCTTAAATCTCATATGAGCATATTAAACAAAAGAACGCTAGCCAAGATAAGAATCTTCTATGGCACGTAACTCTTCGGGTGTATTCACATTGACAAAGCAACCGCCAGCAGGCTCTATCTTTAAAATTTCATCTTGAGAGAGCTCGAGCACCGTAACTCTGTCAAAAAGGGCCTGGGCCCTCTTTTCACCCTTCTGCACAACCTCTGTAACAGGCGGAAGACAGGTTTCTTTTCGATACACTGCGTGGAAGGGTTCGTATCCATGTCGGTTTCGCGGAACAACAACGTCAACAGGATAGCGCCGCATCAAATCTGCTTCTTCAATCAAAAGCGCAGTAGACGCAAAAACCATATCACAAGCAACGACTCCTACAAAGGGGTGTGAAGCTTTGCTCAGGGCGGTATACAGACCGGGTAAGGCACCTCGACGGTCAGTAAGATCTTTTTCAAGCCTGATAGAAAGAGAGGGGAACTGTTCGTGCAAAAAAGTCAGGCTCTCTGCTTCGTTGGTTGTAATAATAAGTTCATCGGCAATAGGTCCGAGCCGTTCGACTAGGTGAGCAATGAGCGGTTGCCCTGCAAAAGGAACGGTTGCCTTGCTCCTTCCCATGCGCCTGCTTTCCCCCCCTGCCTGAATGACCACGCTGAGCTTAGGACGAACAAACCGTTTTTCAACAAAGTCTGCGAGGCCCTTGGTATCCTCAAGGGAAAAGCAAGCGATACCGTATGTTTCGGCTGCCTCTGCAGCCTCAGGAATATCAGTTACTATTGCAACCGTTTCAGACGTAGGAAGCTTATTTGAGATGTCATTATTATCAGGAGCGTGCACGGTGAATTTTTTCTGCACAATGTGGGGGATGACTGCCTGGCTTGAGGCGCCTGGGGCTTCCGGAGTCTTTTTCTCTTCTTCCTCGGCATGCACAATCCCGCGCGTCATTTGAGTGAAGTCGGTGCCAAGAGGCCAACCCTTTTGGGCTCCTTCAGCAAACACCGCTGCAACACGCGCATCGGACTCATTACCGCCTCTCATAATTTCTATGGTAGGAAGCATACTTTTTCGATAGCCTTCCACAATCACAAGATCGTGATTAGGCATTTGTCGAACGAGATCGTCGCATTCGACCTCGCCATCAAGCGATTTAATGCAGGCCATTTGGCCAGGCGCGGCAATAATGGTTTCGCTTGCGCCTGCCTCGCGATGGCGGTAGGAATCTTTCCCTGGATAATCAATATCGAAACCAACATGGCTATGGTGCTTAATTGAACCCACATTAAAGCCGCGGCCTACTAATTCCGAAATGAGCTTTACGATACACGTTGTCTTCCCTGAGTTATGCCGTCCTACAATTGAAATAGCAGGACTTGGTATTGATACTTCCATGGATACGTCCTTATCTCTTCATTTCACCAAAACCACCGCGGAAAAATAAAGTGCAGATTGCATAGTATAGCCTATTTTTTACTCTATCTCTTATTTGTGCAGCCTGAGCTTTCGTTTTCGTACAGCGAGCTTTTTTCTTTTCTTTTTCACCTTGCTTAATGAAGCTATACATCTTTGACCTGGTGCTTTTGAAAGTCAAATAAAAAAGTCTTAAAATTTGAAAGGGAAGGGGTTATAATGCTCAAGCACATACGAAGCTTTTTCGCTTCAGTGGCGTGAGAAGGGTTCTGTTTTTTTGGAGGGGGCAGAACCTTTCTTCAGGTCACTTAGACGATTAAGCCTTTTCTATAAAACAGCCTTATAACGTGTGCCTTCCCTCTATTGCCCTTCCGAGACTGAGCTCATCAGCAAATTCGAGATCTCCCCCAACGGGCAGACCGCTCGCTAAACGTGTCACTTTAACATCAAGCGGTTTGATAAGCCGAGCCAAGTAGCTTGCCGTTGTTTCCCCTTCTATATTAGGATTTGTCGCCAGAAGGACTTCTTGCACCTCGTGAGAAGCAAGTCGGGCAAGCAATTCTGCAATACGCAGATCTTCTGGTCCTATGCCGTCTATCGGGGAAAGAGCGCCCCCTAATACATGATACCGTCCTGAGAACACCCCCGTCCGCTCGACGGGAGGGATGTCGCGTGGCTCACTCACCACGCACAATACTTGGTCATCGCGTTTTGAAGAGGCGCATATCTCACAGACCTCGCCTTCTGCGTAGTTGAAGCACTGCGAGCAAAAATGGACAGCGTCCTTCACCTCGGCAATAGCCTGAGAAAGACGGAGCGCTGATGCCCTGTCGGTATTGAGGATCCAATAGGCTATACGCTGCGCTGATTTTGGGCCAATCCCTGGGAGCCGTTCTAACTCGTCAAGTAAGAATTGGATTGCCGGTGCTGATTGCAAGATAAACTCCTCTGCTCCTGGGCTACATAAGCCCCGGAATGTTCATACCACCCGTAACAGAGCTGAGACGGTCTGAGCTTAACTCCCCTATGCCGCGTAGCGCCTCATTGACCGCCGCACACACCATATCTTCAAGCATTTCAACATCGTCAGGATCTACCGCATCTTTATCGATAGTAACGCTTTCGATAAGGGAATCCCCTGTTGCCACAACCTTAACCATTCCTCCGCCCGCACTTGCCTCGAAGGTCATACCCTGTAACTCTTCTTGAGCCTTGGCGAGTTCCGCTTGCATTTTCTGGGCCTGTTTCATCATTTGTTTCATATTCATACGTGCTCCACTCTTTCTTTTTCTTCGACTCTCGAAATCGTTTTCTTATCTATTTCTTACCAAATGCTTGTTTATGCGTCTTCAATAATCTCGAACGTAATTCCTTCTCCAAAGCCTTCGAGAAGCATATCCCTCATGTTCGCTTCTTCATTATTGGCCTCGAGGGAGTCGTTTTCCGCAGTTTGCCCTCGCTTGTTTTCTCCCAGGGCCTGCCCTAACCCAGTATTGCTTTCAGCCACATCTTGTTTTTCAACCTGCTCCTGAGCAAGCATGTCACTGCCGTATGCCTCGAGTGGAACTTCCTCAGACTCAGGCGGCTGAATAGAATGCGCTTCTGTCTTCTCAGGCTTTTGCGATGCAGTATCTCGTTTTTCTGCTGTAACCGCCTGCCTTGTTGCGGGACGTACGGCTCCAGGTGCTTCTACTCTTGCCGTCTCATCAGCTCGAAGCGACGGCATCGATGAGTGCTCGGAGGGCTTTCTTGCCTCTTCCGTACGTTCTTGTCCCTTTTTCTGATAGCGAAACGCCAGGGGTCTTCCCGCTGCGTGCGCGAGAGCTGAAGCTACCATATCCACTGCTTCGGACTTTTGTGCAGTTGAATAAGCAAATTCATTATCTGCAGGAAATTCAATTATAAGCTCGCCGCCATGAGCATCAAAGAATGCTTTCGTGTTAATAAAAAGCACGCCGTAAGCAGCCTTTTCCTTTTTTATCTGCTGTAGACTTGCCTGCCATATTCTTTGCAAGCTTGCCGGATTCTCGAGCATGGTGCGAAACCGTGCCTCCTCGGAATCGTCCGGAACCTCTGACATGCTCGCTGCTGCGACGTTCTGATCTTCCCTCTCCTGCACAACATCTGCGGAAGGACGTAATGAACTCGTGTCGTCTTGAGAAGACGACACGGTTGAAGGAATGACCTGATGGGATTCGGTCCCTACCCCGTCGGAGGCTTTCGGCTCTGCCCCAAGAGTCTGTGCCTGTGACACAGGACGGGCTTTCAAGGCCGAGCTAACGTGAGAAACTGCAGAATACCCTGATTCCAAGGCCTCCACGCGTTCGGCAAGAGATTCAAGGCTGAGATCTGTGTCTGGCCGAACCATTCTTGTCAAGGCTATTTCAAAGCTAAGGCGTTGGTTCGATGATGTTTTCAGCTCAAAAGAAAGGTCGCCTAGTAAAGCGAGCATCCTTGTCAGTCTGTCGGCTCCAAAATACTGCATTTCGCTCATCAGCTCACGACGCGTCTCTTCGTCCACTTCAAGTGCCACCTCGGCACCCGTAAGGGAAAGTACGTACATATTGCGCATGTGCTCAGCTAAGTCACGTGTGAATTGCGCTAAATCAGACCCTGTTTCAACAAAGTTTGCTGTCCAAGAAAAACAAGCTGCTATATCACGCTGCCCAATAGCGGTAGCAATCTCTGCCATCTCGCTTGAGTTTAGCGAGCCCAGCAAGCGTTCGGCAATTTCCTTGCTTACCGTTCCTTCGCCAAAAGCAATTAACTGCTCGAGAGAGGTCAGTGCATTACGCATCCCGCCCTCTGCCCTACGGGCAATCAGTTCGAGAGCCTCGTTTTCATACTCGATGCCCTCAGCCTCACTGATTACCTTCAGCCGTTGTGCGATAGCATCAACAGAGATACGCCAAAACTCAAAACGCTGGCATCGTGAGTGAATGGTTTCAGGAACTTTTTGTGGGTCGGTTGTACAAAGAACGAATACTACGTGCGAAGGAGGCTCTTCAAGAGTTTTCAAAAGCGCATTAAATGCTGCAGTGGACAGCATATGCACTTCATCGATAATATATATCTTATAACGGCCGAGGGTAGGAGCAAACTGCACACGACCTATGATCTCCTCGCGCACATTATCTACGCCCGTCCGGCTCGCTGCATCAAGTTCGTATACATCAGGATGAATTCCTTCTGCAATCGCTTTACAGTTGTCACAACTGCCGTCAGGCTCAGAGCTTGTTCCTTTTCCGCAGAGGAGGGCTTTTGCCAAAAGGCGTGCGATGCTCGTCTTGCCTGTGCCGCGGGGCCCGGTGAATAAGTATGCGTGGCTCACTTTATTTTGATCGATAGCATTTTTCAGCGTGCATTCAATATGTTCCTGCCCGACAATATCTTCAAAAACTTGCGGGCGGTACTTCCTATATAAAGCTTCAGCCATACTATCGCCTTTTCTTACCTTTATCTTCACCGAGGACCGCTGCGCTGGATGAGCCAAGAGTAACCACATAAAGTAAAAGTATCTCGGATAGGCAAGGGCGCTCGTCAGCGGTTCCTTATGGCTGCTTCCTCCCGGATCTGACCAGGTTCAGAACTTGACGCCGCCCCGGCCCATCCGAGATACTCGACTGCTGGATATACCCAGTATAATCGAAGAAGAAAAAACGCGCACAGTTTGGCTGCACGCGTAACTAAAAGTACACAGACGAGAGCTGGTTTTTTAAAGACCCCTAGTCAATCGAGTGACAATTTCCGCAGGTAAAAACGCCCCTATGATGACATTGTGCACAGAACTTCATGGCGTCTTTTGACAAGTCTTCCGAATGATTGTTGTGGCAGTCGACACAAGTCGGTCGATTTGCCTCGTGTTTTTCTCCAGGCAGCTGCTCATGAGGATTTACTGAGGTTCCATTACTGTCTGTCAGAGCAGTGCTTCCTGCAGTCAGGGCCTCCATCTCTTCTATTGTCCCATGGCAGTCAATGCAACCTTGCTCTGGCACTGTTTGTAGCTTTGCGCTCTTACCAGGTTTATCGCTCAAGAGGAGCCCCTCGTGCGCGTCGCTTAACAAAGCTTCCTCTGTATGACACTCCATACAGCCTACATCGCTATGGGCAATTGCCTGAAGACACTTTGCGTCTGATAGGCACTCAGCCTCTCGTACGTGGCAGGTCTCGCATTCGCTTTGGGCATCCCAATCGAAGGGAATACCCTCATCTGCACCGTTTTTTACTTCTTCGGTCTTTGCGCCCTCTGCCTCATCGGCTTTTGGATCAGCCGAAGAGCAGCCCACCACAAAGGCTAAAAAGATCGTCAGAAGGGCTATGATCGTAAGGGTGAAAAAACTAACGATGATTTTAGTATATGATTTCTTGCTTCGAACCATTCATTGCTCCTCTTCGTCTGAAGCATCTATGTAGCAGACCCGGCAGAGATACACCGGGCCTGCGTTCATCTGATCTCAACTCCTGTATCAGCACAGGATTATGCATGTTCTTATTCTTGTGAATCCCAGGGCTCAAGACCGGCAGCGTGACGCCCGGCAATACGGCCCCATACCTGGTTTTCTGCGTTGTTGCCGCCCGTAATTCCATAGGTGTGGCTTTGGAAGTTGCCAAAACTTCCTGCCGCATACAAACGAGGAATTGGATTTTGGGCAGTATCAAGTACTTGGGCGAATTCATTTTTCATAGGACCACCAAGGGTCGAGCAAGAACCGGGATATACCGAGACTGCATAATAAGGTCCCTCATCAAGGGGAACCATGGTCTCTGGGAGGCGATCAAAGCGCTCGTCGCGGCCTTGCTCACAGAAGCCCTGATACTCTTCGAAGGTGTCTTTGAGCGTATCGATATCCATCCAGTGGTCGAAGTCCTTCATTTTCTGACCGAGCTCTTCGATCGTGTCAGCCTTTAAAATCCAGCCCTTCTCTACCTCTGCCTCATTATCCTCACTCCAGCCCTCCCAAGAACGAAGCTCATCTGGAAGGTCGGTTGTAAAGTTGCCGCACTCGAACCAATCACCTTGGCTCGTGGAAAGCTTTCCAGCAGAGAAGCAGCTTTGGTCAAAGACTGTCCAGCTCGGAATGCGGTCATAATCAGCGATGGAGTCATCAAAGTGCAGAAGTGTATGCCATCCGTTATGGGGTGTGCCCATGTTGTTCTCGTTCACATACCGCTTGCCCAAGCGATTAACGGTGAAATAAGAGAAGTCGGGCATGAAGAAAAGGATTGAGAAATCGTTCTCGGGATCACGTGTCCACATCGAATACATGGAGATGGTCATATCCATATGCCAAAGTTTTGCTCCGACATCTTCTACCATCTTGATACCGTCACCAGTATTGTAGCGCCAACCTTGGAACTTAAAGGGATTGCATTTGAGGTACATGTCCTTCAGCTCTTCGTTAAACTCAAAGCCGCCACATGCCATAACAACGCCCTTGTTTGCTTTAACCGTTTTTTCTTCACCAGAAACATTAACGTAGCATCCTACGATTTCTTTCGTAGTCGGGTTCTGTATTAGCCGCTGATCGGAGCAATCGAACACAACTTCTACTCCAAGAGACTCCCTCTCCGCATCGAGTTCATGGAAGCTCACCATACCGAAGCCATCGACGCTTGCGAGTTTTTGGGAGTGGTCGAAGCGCTCTTCTAGAAAGGCATACTCGGGGATTGCTCCGGCAATGGCCTCTTCAGACACGCTGTATGTCATGTCGTACTTATCGGCATATTCAGTGTTGCGTACGCATTCGTCCACCCATGCCTCGATCATTGGATCGGGGGTTTTACCCTTCGTGAATGTCCTGATGTAATCCTTGTATGTCTCTGCCTTATCTTCATCGATAATAGTCCACTCACCATTGTTGATACGGCTGTTTCCGCCACCCTCAATAGGTGCCTTCTCTAATACAAGAACATCTGACGAGCCTTCGTCAGCAGCGATAAGCGAGGCCCACATTCCAGCACCGCCGTATCCTATAACTAATACATCAGTCTCCATGTCCCAAGATTCGGGAAGCCAATCGCCCGAAGCCGTAGCACCAGAGCTAGCCTCAGATCCAGAAGCACAAGCTGTCAAAGCCGTAGCCCCTACCGTTGCAGCACCGGCAACTGCAGCACTTTTTAAAAACGAGCGACGCGATAAGCCAGTTTTACTTTCTTCCATGCTTTCTCCTCCTTCAAGAGAAACCCTCCTGCCCCTGTCTAGTTTTTCGTAAGGAACCGGGCAGTACTCTATATCCACTTTCCTTACTCAAGTCGGCGTATTCAGTTTTCGCTCTGAGCGTGATGAAAAATCTTACCGAAACCTGAAGCCATCCAATAAGTGTAGGTAAAGATAACCTTGTGCGGATCTGATGGAGAGTCTGATTTTTTAATATCCCTGCTGAACTGGCAATATAAACCCCATCTGAGAACTTATACGATCTTTGATCCGATGCAATCTATACGGTGAAGGCTATACTTTGCGATCTTGCTAATTCATGCTGTAAGCTGAAAACCCTCTGCGCGCCATAAGAATGAACGGGTCCTAAAAAGAAGAAAACCTCGACACGAAAAGGAGCAGTGGAGTCTTGAGCGAGCAAAAATCGTCAAAGCAAAAAGGCCCTCAGGAAAAGCGGCATACACCCAAAAAAGAGCTTTCTGCGGATAAGGCTGCGTCGAGAGATAAAAGGATACTCGACTACTTGATTGCGATTCTTGGCTTCGGATGCTGTCGTGCCTGGATCGTGTTTTGCCTGGCAGCGCCTCTTCAAGAAAATGTGTATGCCTTCAATTGGGTATATCTTGTCTCTGGCGCACTCGCAGCCCTCTTCGTTGCATTTGCCGTCAAAAGCCTCAAGGGCAGCCTTGTTCGAACCCGCAGTATTCTGTATCGCACGACAGTACTCACGCTCTTGCTTTCCGCAATCATTATCCCCTTTTCTTCTGCCTACCACATCGAACTTCTCCTCCTTACAGGATACATTCTCGGTGGAGTGGGAGCTGGCATGCTCCAAGTTCTCTGGGGAGAAAGGTTCGCTCTTTTTGAAACTCGTTTTGTCACCCTTGTCTCACCTGCAGCTGCCATTATCACTGCATTCCTGGTGACTCTCACCATCGGTGAAGTCGTCTTTATAGGATACATCCTGCTCCCCTTGCTTTCTCTCATTTTCCTTTTCACTATGTCTGAGAGAAGCGGCCTACATATACGAACCCTCTTTGAACCTTACAATTGGTCTCTCCTTGAAGAAAATGAAGCTCTCATTGATGAGACGACGTTTCGTTATTTCAACGACAAGACGCACCCTGAAACGGGTTTTGAAGAAACTTCTTCTGGTAAAAAGCAACGAGGGACGTATTTTAATGATGTTGGAAAGTTGATGTTTTCCATCATGGTGTTTTCTTGTCTATGTCGCCTTTTCGATACGCTGCCCCTTCAAGGAAACGACCCCTTTCTCTTTTTCGGAGGAAGCGTCCTTTTCTCGCTCATAATAGTTGGCACGGCTTTTTTCTTATTAGCCTTTTTCCTGAAAGACCGCTTCAATCCACTTTTCACCTACAGGCTTTCTTTACCTATTATGGTTGCCGGATTTGTTGCAATCGCCCTTCTCTTTGATAGCCATGCTGCGCAGTCCATTCTTATTATTAATATTGGCTATGAGTTTTTCGACATTCTCACCTGGATCTTGTTTACCCAAATAGCCCGATGGCCTAATCAAAAACCCTTGCATGTCTTCGGTCTGGGAGTTGCTTTCATGTTTGCAGGTATGGCGCTCGGCTATCTAGGAGGAGATGTGCTGAATTCCTTCATGGTAAGCGGCGACCTCCATATCAACGTTATCGCGATGCTCAGCATCTTGAGCCTTGTCGTAGTGGGCTTTCTCGTTATTCCAGAGGGTACAGTTGAACAGCTGCTTCAGGCGTTTAAACACAATAAGGGGACCGATGAGAAACGCAGCAAGGCAGCAAGCGAATTGCCCGCAGAGCAAGAATCGGCTGAACTAGTAGGAAAAAGCAGGATTGAGAGAAATGCTAAGATAGCGGCGGAGCGCTATCGGCTCACACCACGAGAAACTGAGGTACTCGATCTTTTAGCCCATGGCAGAACCCTTGCAATTATTGCTCGGGATTTACATATTGCAAAAGGCACCGTGCGTACGCATATGGAGAATATTTACAGAAAGCTCGGCGTGCACAAGCAACAGGAGCTCATTGATCTTGTGGAAAGCTGCGACCATCCGGACACAAATGGCGACACTTGAAGACATGAGTGAAGATGTTCACTTGTATGCTCGGATTAATCTCGTAACACTTTGTATATCTATTCCCTTGCATAGCTGGTACCATAAGAGAGTCAAGCAAACAACGCGATGTTTCTATGCGTGTGTCGAGATAAGAAACGGGAGGTTCTTATGAGTAAAGTCAGTAGACGAGATTTTGTTAAGGGCGCTGCTGTTGGCGTAGCCGGATTAGGTGCTGCCGGGGTATTGACAGCTTGCTCAGGAAGCGGCAACGACAAGGGAGGCTCTGAGAAGGGCTCTGAAGAGTTCACTGCGAGGGTGCTTTCCCCTACAACGATGCCCACGGCTGAAACTGGAAGCAACTTTAATGTTGTTCCCGATTCCCAAACACAAGTAGGAAGCGTATACGAAAACCTTATGACAGCTATAGGGGGAGAGACATACGCCAGCGCAAAATATCTTGCCTTTGCAGATGTCGCCAAGAAAGAAGGCTTCAGTCAGATTGAGCGCTTGTTTACCTGCACTTCAGATGCCGAGCAGATTCACATTGGGCTTCTCTACAATTTGGCAAAAGAGATTGATCCTTCCACAGAGCTGCCCGACGCTCCAACAATTGACGAATATGAAACCGATGTCAACCTCATTCTTGCTGCTAACGGAGAAATTTATGAAACCTCCGACATGTATCCATCCTTTATACAGCAGGCAATAGAAGAGGGGAACAATGACGCCGTCCAAGTATTTACACGGGCGAAATTAGCCGAATCGGTACATGCCGAACGCTACCTGGATGTCTATAATTTTATTGACGAGCCCGATGATGATGTTTACTACCTCTGTCCTATCTGTGGATATATCCATAAGGGCGAGGCATTTACCGCATGCCCTATCTGCCTTACGCCTAAAGACCAATTTAACGCGTATTAGAATGGGATATCGTTTTTCTAAAAGACAGAGCAAAAGATACTTCAACAAGAAAGGACGCACCATGAAAAGATTCACCTTTTTTACTAAGAAGACAGGCGTGCTGATTCTCGCTGGCTGTATGCTTTTCGCCTCTCTTGCTTTTGTAGGATGCGGGGGCGGTGCATCAAACGGAGAGTCGTTGTACGAGAAGAAGTGCTCGAGTTGCCATTCTCTCGATATTGTTGATAGTGCTTCTTATTCAGGAGCAGAGGAATGGGCTGGAGTAGTTGATAGGATGGCCGACATGACTACTACCATCAGTGATTCAGACAGAGAGGCCATCACTGAGTACCTCGCAAGCCGTTAATTCATACTGTTTTAGACGAGTAGCACGGAACTTGCTTTTGGTAGAAAACCAAGCCTCCTGAGAAATCATACATTCTCAGGAGGCTTTTTAGAGCAAGTCCCAAGACCACCTGCTTATACGCGTAAAGCCCTAAAAACTAGTGCTTTACGCGTACGTCGCAGCTGATATCTGAGTATCGATACTGCCTGCTTTATCTGCGCTATTCAGCTGATACCTTAGCTTCGACATCGTCTTGGTCTTCGGATCCCGCGTTTGTTGCAGGAACGAGCGTAGGAAGCTCGAAGGACAGTGCCTCTGTTAAGGCCTCTTCATCTGCTCCTTCAATATCAATCGAATGTATAGCATCACCTATGCGAAGCTCTTTAAGTACTTCGAGCCCTTCGATAGTCTGACCAAAAACAGTAAACGAGGTATCATGCTCTGGCTGTTCTCCCAGGGAGAAATAAAACTGGCAGCTCCCCGTATTTTCCTCGGTTCCACGTGCCATTACAAGAGAGCCTAAGAGATGTTTGTTGTTTGCTCTGCCTTCGAATTCATCACGTATGGTATAGCCTGCATTACCCCTACCTGGATGAAGGCCATAAATCAATCCTTTCACTGCAGCGTGCACCTGCGCAGGTCCGAGCGATTTTGTTGTAGGGCATCCACCAACAAGTGCAGATTCTTCATCCCGAGCATGAAATTTCACCTCGTCATAAAATCCTCGTCGTGCAAGTTCAATAAAATT
>CAYFQW010000007.1:28000-65365 GCA_964345475.1 uncultured Raoultibacter sp. | reverse complement strand
CTATAGAGCGTATAGAGAGAAGCCCCGGCAACCATAAATACGCGTTCCTATGAAGATTGCGGAAGCTTTTGTATGTGCTCCTTGAGATTGGTGAGTGCCTCTACCGCATTTTTGTGGGCCGCCAATACGGGCAGCATCAGTTCGTCAACTCCGTCCAACATCCCTTCTCGCAAACGGTCAGACAAACTGCTTACAGCTTTGTAATATTCGGTGAAAGATAGGTTTCCAGCAAGGCCTTTAAGGGCATGAGCATGTTGGTAGGCCTGGTCAACATCTTGGGCTTTCAAGGCGTCCTCGAGCTGCCCCAGATAGTCGCATTCAAGATAGCGCAACATGAACTTGATAAGCAAGTCCTCATTGCCATCAAATCTATCAAGGCCTAAGGAAAAATCGATCCCCTTACTTTCAAGCATATATATCAAATCTGAATCGATCATTGGCACATCCCCTCGTTTCTTATCCCCCGAAAAGGAGTTCCCTTTCTTCTTCTTTAAGAGCCGCTCTCGCCTGATCCCTCAAGCTATTGACTCCGATGAAGAACTGGCGCATCATCACGACCATTAAATAGCGGCCTTTAGGGGTAAGCAGTAGCTCCTCTTCGTTGTTGACAGAGAAGGCCCTGTTCATATTCATGAAAGCCATTTCCATGGGCAAGCCCCGCTCTACACTGCAGCCAAAATCTTTTTTAAACTGCTGTTTATCTAAGCGAAGCCCAAAAAGTTGCATCATGAAACGATAGCGCATACGCTCTTTCAGGCTGAAGTCGGTTTTGCCCATAAGGGACATCTTCCCTGCATCGATAGCGCTTTGGTAGTCTTTAAGCGAAAAGGTGTTTATATACAGGCTGTTCCCTAAGTAGCTGATACCCCCGCTGCCTACGGCAGGATACTCCTCATAATCTACTACGTATTCATCTATCATGCCGGTGTCGTATTTATTGAAGGTCCATGCGCTACCGAATTGATAGATCGGATTTTCCCCACCAGTAAGTGTTTCAGAAATAATTTCATAGAAGCGCTGCTCGCGTTTATAATCGACCCTGCCCACCGTAGCCTTCAAGGAACGCTCAACGGCCGGAGAAGCCATGAGCGGATAAAATGTAGCCTGCCCCGTGCCCCCTTCTATCACCTTCTCTAAATCTGAGCGAAGGATAGCTTCAGTTTGTGCAGGAAAATTAAAGATCATATCTACGTTGAGCGAGGTAAAGTACGGTGCCGCCTCTTTAATGCGCTCTAAGATTTCTTCGCCGCGACCATACTTCTCACAGCGATCCATTTGCTTAAGCAGGTCGTTATCGAAGCTTTGGACTCCGACCGAAAGACGCTGTATGCGTCCTTGCAGCTTATCAAGATAAGAGGGAATAAGGTGGTTCGGATTTGTTTCGCTTGAAACTTCTTTGATAGAAAAGCTGGCCCGTGCGAGGTCGATAGTCTCGCAGAGCTCGTCTATCATAATCGTGGGTGTTCCTCCCCCGATATACAGGCTTTCAAAATCGTAACCCAGCTTTTTAAGCATGAGCATTTCTTTTCGCATGCTCTCGAAGTAGGGTATGGCGAGATCTTCGCTAAATGGAAACCGATTAAAGGAGCAATAGGGGCAAAGTCTCTCACAAAAAGGCACATGCATATACAGCATGTACTTTTGTCCTGGCCGCGGTGCCTCTATGAAAGCCTCGTCACTTGGTTTGAGGTTAAGATAATTTTTAGAAAATAATCGTACTACGTTTGAGAGAAGTCGCTCTGAAATCATATTGTTTACCTTTATTTTATTTCCAAGCACGCCTTCCCTGCAAAGCACGCTTCCCTATATCGCTGCGGAACTGCTTCCCTTCAAAGTTGATAAGATCACAGGCCTCATACACACGTTCCAGTGCTTCTTCAAAGCTGTCGCCAAGAGCCACAACGTTAAGAACCCGGCCTCCGTCAGTGATAAGCTCATCATCGGCATTAAGTGTCGTACCTGCATGAAAGACGGTGACTCCCTCGAGTTTCTCGGCTTCCCTGATACCTAAAATTACTTTGCCTTTTTCATAGGAGCCTGGGTAGCCCTCGCTGGCTAAGACAACACATGCCGCCCAGGTATCGGACCACTCAAGACATACATCGTCCGGGCGCCCTTCGGCAACAGCAAGAAGAACATCCACTAAATCACTTTCAAGGCGCGGCAATATTACCTGAGTCTCAGGATCTCCGAAGCGAGCATTGTATTCAAGTACTTTCGGACCTTCGGGTGTGAGCATGAAACCACCGTATAAAACGCCTCGATAGTCCTCTTCGAAAGGCGGGCGTGCGCTTGCTTCTGCGGCAACTTCCATAAGGCGCTTCATTTCCTCATATTCTTCGTCACTCACAATAGGCACCGGAGAATATACCCCCATACCCCCCGTGTTGGGGCCAAGATCGCCATCATAAGCCCGTTTGTGATCTTGGGCGGTCTCCATGCAGTAGGCTTTTCCTTGCGTGACGAAGGCCAAAAGAGAACACTCGGGTCCTGTAAGAAACTCCTCGACAACGACGGTGTTTCCCGCCGCGCCGAAACTTCCTTCAAAACAGCTCTTGACGGCATCTTTGGCAACTTCGAGAGTCTCTGCAACAATAACGCCCTTACCAGCCGCAAGCCCATCTGCCTTAACGACGATAGGGGCGCCAAGTTTATCAATATAGTCTAAGGCTTCCTGTTCGGACGTGAAGCTTCCATACGCTGCTGTTGGGATGTTGTTTGCATCCATAAACTGCTTCGAGTATGTTTTGCTTCCCTCCAGCAGGGCCCCTTGTGCTCCTGGCCCAAAGGTGGCAATGCCCTGTTTTCTCAAAGAATCGGCAACGCCTGCAACCAGAGGGGCCTCGGGGCCGATTACTACCAGGTCGATATGGTTTGCTTGAGCGAAATCGAGTACCGCTTGAGGACTCTCGATATCCAAGCTGGTAACATTTTCTGCAATGCTTGCCGTACCGCCATTGCCCGGGGCAACAAATAAACGTTCACATTGAGGCGATTTTGCTAAGGCCCATGCGATTGTATGTTCGCGGCCTCCGCCGCCAAGGACTAAGATCTTCATGTTACTTGCTTTCCCATCCTCTTATTATCGTCTGCTTCCTATCAGGGCCGACACCGATAATACTTGCTGGTACTCCAGAGAGCTCCTCGATACATTCCACGTACTTCCGCGCGTTTTCCGGCAGATCGTCATAGTTGTGGCAGTTGCTTATGTCGACATCTTTCCAGCCAGGGAGCTCGATATATACTGGCTTTGCGTGAAACAATACACTTTGCTGCATAGGGAAGTAATCGTACGTCTTGCCCTCGCATTCATAGGCAACACAAATTTTCACGGTGTCGAAGGCAGAAAGGACATCAAGCTTCGTCAAGGCGATATCGGTCAAGCCATTTACTTCCGCAGCATAGCGGGCAATAACAGCATCGAACCAACCGCACCTTCTTTTGCGACCTGTCGTTACACCATACTCATGCCCGACCTGGCACAGGAGCTCTCCAACCTCAGCTTCCTCACCTTCGCCGCCATTTTCTTTAAAACGCTGCTCTGTAGGGAAGGGGCCGCCTCCAACACGGGTTATGTAGGCTTTCTGGATACCCAGCACTTTGCCAATTGCCGTAGGCCCGATGCCGGTGCCCGTAGCTGCACCGCCAGCACAGCAGGAGGAGGAGGTGACGTAAGGATACGTTCCATGATCGATGTCAAGCAGAGTTCCTTGCGCGCCTTCAAACAGGATATTTTTACCTTCGCGCAGTGCATTGTTGAGCAGCTGTGAGCTCTCTACAACAAAGCCTTTCAGCATTTCTGCGTAGGGTAGGTATTCTTCACAAATTTCTTCAACCGTATAGGTTTTCATGCCGTACACTTTTTCAAGGATCATATTTTTCTGCGCGAGCACCGTCTGCAGCTTAAGACGAAAAATCTTTTCGTCGAGCAGGTCCTGGACGCGTATTCCAACCCTTGCGGCTTTATCCTGATAGCAAGGGCCTATGCCTCGCTTGGTAGTGCCGATTTTATTTTTCCCTAATCTTTTCTCATCAGCCCCATCAAGATCCTTGTGATACGGCATGATTACATGGGCAGCACAGGATATCTTAAGATGACTGCAACTTACCCCTGAATCTTCAAGCATACGAATTTCTTCTACAAGGACACGGGGGTCTATAACTACGCCGTTCCCAATTACTGGGATTGCTGATTTCTCCAAAACACCCGATGGTATCAGGTGAAGAGCAAGTTCTTGGTCACCCCTGATGACAGTATGCCCCGCATTGTTACCACCCTGAAATCGGACAACATAATCGTAGTCTTTCGTAATCAGATCAGTAACCTTGCCCTTTCCCTCATCGCCCCACTGGGTTCCGACTATTACTGTTGATGGCATTGTTTTCCCTCTTCCGACTCTTGAGGCGGTGTGACATGACTGTCAAGCAGCGTAGGCCTCTACTAACGTACTTTCCTTACCTGGGCGATATTCGCATGAACCCTGATTATATTACAGTTCGAGAACATTAGTTGATGAATCGGCCTTCTGCATGAGCCCTACAATCTCTCGATGGTTCGTAAAAAATATTACCTGCCGTGTTTGGGCGAGCTCGGCTAAGGCTTTTGCTGCCCCTTTGCGGCGGTCTTCGTCAAAATGCACAAGTATATCGTCTGCCAACACAGGGATTGACTTCCCTACATTGTCGGCGGTCATCAAAAGGGCTATCCTCAAACTTAGATATAGCTGCTGACAGGTTCCTAAAGAAAGCCGCTTCGGGTCCTGCACAGTTTTGACCTGGTCGACCGCTTGTAGTTTTCCTTCGCTTGTCATTCTGACCTGGACCCATGCTCCTTCGGTCATAAGCGAAAACAAACGGCTTGCCTGCCGATACACTTCAGGCTGCTTTCTGCTCTCCCAGCTATGGATTGCCGATTCAAGTATTTTTTGGGCTACAAGCAGCTCGGCGTATTCGGCCAAGCTCTCCCTTACCTGGGTTTTTACTTGTTCATGGGCTAGCTTCAAGTCATCAAACCGTGTAGAGTATCTAGCCCTGCCCAACACTTGCTGAAGCTCGCCGTATCGTCTATTGACGGCAGCTATTGTTTCGTTAAGCGCATTTCTTTGTGTCGTCTTTCTTGTGATCAGATTCTCGATATCCGTAATTGACAAACTCTCCTCCCAGGAGAGATTGTTTTCTTTTTGGATGCGCACAGAAAGTATCTTCCTTTGTCTGCCCAGTTCTTCCAAGGACTGATCGATGTTCGACATCTGAGATCGGAGCGATTGCTTACGCTGGGAGAAGAGGCCGACTTGTGTCCTTTTCTCCTTTTCGCCATCAAGCAACAAACGCGCGCGCCTTAAAGACCCCTGGGCTTCACCAAGCTGTGAATCCTCGAGATACTTGTTTACAAGTTTTTTATGAGCCGCCAGGTCTTCGCTGCAAAGCTCATACTTTTTCTTGTCCTGCAACATGACCCATTCAATTTTACTTTTTTCTTGTAAACGAATATCCTCGTCTTTATTCGGCCTGAACAGCATGACGAGCGCTCCAACGCTTATAAGAAGAGCGAACAATATAAGCCCTATGCCGAGAGCCATAAAAGAGAGGCTGTTGATTTCTCTTCCATGGACAAAAACAAAGAGTCCAAAAGCAACAAATATCACAGGCAAGGAGATAGAAAGGCCTATCTGAACCCCCCGTTGTCGCCGCTCCCTTTTTTCCCGCTCTTCAAAACTACTTGCCGCAAGATATGCCTCGTAGCTTGCTTGCGACGCCTGATACGTTTCTTTAGCGTTGTCCCTACGATGCTCAACCCGAAGCCCTTCTTCAAGCAGAGTATCAATTTTTTCTCGTATATAAGCCTCTTCGGACTCGGCAAGGCTGAGAGGCCCTTGCCCGTACTTGCTCTGATACGAGCTGGTTTCAACAGTAAGCTTTTTCTGTTCGTCTTCTACTTGCTTTTTGCTTTGAAGCAGCTCTTCCTCATGACGAAGTATCCCCGCAAGCTCAGTCTTCTGTGCTGTTAGACCCTCTATTTCAGAGTCGAGCCGCTTTCGACTGCGTTCCAACTCTTCTTTTTGGGAAGAAAGCTCAGAAAATTCCCGGTTCTCGGCCTTGAGTGTTTTTGTTTCTGCCTCAGCCTTCTGCAGTTCTTCTTTAATTTCTTGTTCTTGCTGCTCAAGGCGAACGAGAGAGTGTGTATGCTCGGCGGCTCGGGAGGTGTAGCTTGCTATGCGTACCTCAAGATCGTTCATAACTTGCGCAGGAGAAACGCCCGTCCCCGACCCTGCCGTCAAAAGTCTTGCAG
The DNA here is from genome assembly GCA_964345475.1 of uncultured Raoultibacter sp. Lineage (GTDB taxonomy): Bacteria > Actinomycetota > Coriobacteriia > Coriobacteriales > Eggerthellaceae > WRIS01. Next base: position 59,076 of record CAYFQW010000007.1, on the reverse strand, counting down.
TAAGATCTCCCGTTTTTTTTAAAGATCGCAGCTCTTCGCTCGTAATAAAAAAGGTGTTGAAAAACGTGTCTTTGTCGATATCTTCTACCAGCTCTGTGTGGCCAAGCAGCCCATCGGCGTTTCGTATTCGGCTCAGCTCGGCCTCTTCCCCTGTTTCTGCATTTTGGAAGAACAGCGTCCCGGCGCGCTCGGCGTTTTTGGGCTTGTAGGTGTTGCGTCCTCCTCTCGCTTCTTCCCATCCAAACAAAATACCTTTTACACAAGCTGAGATAGTAGTTTTTCCAGCTTCATTTTTTCCAAAAACTACGTTCAGGCCAGGTGTAAATGGACCGATGGCTCTATTGGCAAAAGCACCGAAGCTGTCAATTTTAAGATGCTTTAGAAACATGATTCTCCGTCTCCCATAAGCATCTCGAGCACCAGATTTTCCGCATCGTCAATAAGCTGTTCGAGGTTCCTTTCGCATGAACGAGGCATTTTTAGCTTCTTTTCGAAAAACTCGTCTTCAAGAAACTCCACAAGCTCCGCCTTCTCTGTTTTCGCAAGCTGAGAAGCGTGTAAAAACACTGAGGGAAACAAAGCCTCGTTCGTAAGTGCATCTTTATCTATAGGGGCTTTTGATTTGTCTAGGAGGGCATCACAGAAAAACAAGGGGCATTGCTCGTTTATGTCATGACGCATATCTTCTAGCACGCCTTGTTTTTGAAGAGCCCGATGTAACTCGCTTTCGCCTCTTAGTGTAATACGGACACACATTTCTTCACAGTGTGTTTTACTGTTTTCCCTGAACATCTCTCGGATGGTCTTATCGACTATATCTCCTATGCTTGTGCATCTGTTGACATCAACATCCATTGCCTTCCAGACAATGCTCGCCGTGGGTATAAACTCAAGTTTATTCGGAGCGTCTTCGCTTAGGGTGACTTTAAAAACTCCCCGTTCGCCTGTTTCCCTTATATCCCTTCCCTGGATACAGCCAGAAAAGACAAGTTTCGGATCGTCTACAGGGTGGACATACTTGCGGTGTATGTGGCCCAGGGCCCAATAATCAATGTCTGAGCTAAGGAGCTGTGATGGCTTGGTAGGAGCCTTCTCCCTGTCGATATGCAAACCTGTGTGGAGAACGGCGACGCAGAAGGGTGCCTGTACCCCGGTTGCCCGCTCTGCCTCCGCCCGAGTGATGCCTTGGGCAATATCCTTATCTACTGGCCAGGTATGGTATTGGTACCCTCTTCCCCCAATTAAGGCCATGGGCTCGCCATCGCGCTCATACACCTCGAAGCCTGGTTTATCGGCCGGAAACATAATGGTGTTCGGCGGTAATTCAAAAAAGTTATCCTGCCAAGACACGAGAGGATCGTGATTTCCAGAGCACATATAGACTGGGATATTCGCTTCGTTAAGCCGTTGCAGCCCGTCGAAAAAGCAACGATAATCCGCATAGGAAGCATGGGCGGTATCAAAAATATCACCAGCAATCACCACAAAGTCTACCTTATGAGAAATGGCGGCATCTACGACGCGAGCATAGCTTGAAGCGATTGCGTGTACAAATTTTTTAGCCCAAGCTTCCGACAGGGCTCGAAAGCCCCGAAAAGGAGCTCCTAGATGGAGGTCGGCTGCATGAATAAATGTTAAGCTCTTGGCCATAGCAACAGCGTCTTTCAGTATCACTGCAGAAACAATTACGTGTATTGCGTAAACCGAGAATCGTCTACGTGGTTCATAAACCTTGTTGTTTCTGCATTAAAGACAAGGGGTATGTCCCGTGTTGGCCCATTGCGGTGCTTGGCGACAATAAGTTCGGCCATGCCTAGGTCGGGGCGACCATCGCTCTCGGCCTCAGACTCATCCATGCTTCTATCGATAAACATAACAATATCGGCATCTTGCTCAATAGAACCGGACTCTCGAAGATCGGAGAGCATCGGGCGTTTTTTGCCACGCATCTCAATTTGTCGCGAGAGCTGTGAAAGGGCTATGACTGGCATATCCATTTCTTTCGCCAGCACCTTAAGCCCTCTTGAAATTTCGCCCACCTCTACTGCCCTATTTCCGTCTCGCCTCGTTTGTGCAGGTTGCATGAGCTGCAAATAGTCTACGACGATCAATCCTTTTTCTTTATTTCGTAACTCCCGGCGGGCTTTCGCCCTTAATTCTAAGATGGAAAGGGACGGCGTATCATCGATGTAAAAATCTAATTTAGAAAGAGTGTTGGACGCATCGGCAATAGCAGACCAGTCTCCTACTTCTATATTGCCGCTCCTTAACTTTGTCAAATTCACCTTTGCCTCAGAGCAAATAATACGCTGAGCAAGCTGTGATGAACTCATTTCCAAAGAGAGAAATGCAACGGAGGCGCCGGCTTTTGCAGCATTGATTGAAAGGTTTAGGGCGAAAGAGGTTTTGCCGACACCAGGACGCGCGGCTAAAATAATAAGGTCTCCCCCCCGCAAACCATGGAAAAGATTATCTACGTCAGCGAAGCCGGTGGCCACCCCTGCTATGCTGTTTTTTTGTTCGGCAAGTTTTGTTATCTCCTCAAAAGCGTCTTCGAGCAAAGAGTCCATTCTCCTAAACTCGGACGAGACTCTTTTCTCCGTAACACCGAAGAGGGTTTTTTCTGCCTCTTCGACAACTACGTTTAAGTCGTCAGGCGCATCGTATGCCAGGGCACTAATTTCAGCGGCGGCAAATATTAGCTCGCGTAAAATAGAGGTGCGCTTCACAATTTCAGTATGGTTATACCAATTCGTAAGGGCGAAGGTATTGTCGGCGAGCTCAATGAGATAGGTTTTTCCACCAATGGCTTCGAGCTGCCCTCTTGCTTTAAGGTTTTCAGCAAGTGAAATCTGATCAATGGGAGTATGCCGTAGATAAAGATCGAGTATTGACTCGAAAATACGTTGATGAGCAGGTCTGAAAAAATTTTCTGCCTTCAATTTTATGGCTATTTCTTCAACGGCTTCCTGACTTAACATGCAGGCTGCGAGAACAGATTTTTCAGCCTCTATGTTTTGAGGCACCGATTGAGAGCCACCTGGCTTGGTTTGCCCGGAGTTTGTATATCTTTGTTTATCGTATTCTTGAGCGGGCGAAAAAGACATGCTTGCATTCCTTAAAAGTACTCGGACTCTGACGTTCTCTTCCCATAATACCTTAAAGACTGGCTCGGTTCCGATTCTCTCAAAAACAGCTTCGAACTTATAGCACTCGCTTCATTTTTTGCTTAGAAGCACCCTCACTCCATAGCGGGTCTTTCCATTCCCCTGCAGTGCAATTCCCCTCTATAGCAAAGATGCCCTCGCTGTCGGGGGCATCTTTGCTATGCGCGGTCTATAAACTTTCCTATGGCGATACTCGAAGCTTCTGATGGCTTTACGCCTCTTCTGCAGCCTCGGGCTTCTCGTCTTGTTCAACCGCCTCTGCATGTTCAGAATCGACAACTTCTTCAACTGCCTCTTCTTTGTCTGCGTCTGAGGTTTCAGTGGTTGAAGAGTCTTCTTTCTTCTCTTCTACCTCTTCCTCTTCCCCAACCGATATCCTCACTACTGATCGAATATCGCGATAGAGAGAAATGAGAATCTCATGCTCGCCGGCAGTCTTGATGGGCTCTTTTAGATCTATCTTCTTCCTATCGATTTCAAGGCCAATTGCCTTCTCGACAGCATCTGCGATCATCTGAGTAGTTACCGAGCCGAATAGACGACCCTCTTCCCCGACCTTCGCATCGATTTTTATCAACAGACCTTCAAGTTTTTCTTGCGTAGTAGCAGCATTGCCCAATCGAGCCTCTTCACGGCTCGCAATATTGTGTCTCCGCTGCTCAAGTTGCTTTAGGTTGCCTTTTGTGGCCTCCACGGCCATTTTTTGTGGAAACAAGTAATTATTGGCAAAACCAGGAGCGACATCAACGATGTCTCCTTCTCCTCCTTTGCCTTTCAATTCCTGTAAGAGAATAACCTTCATGCTTCCTCCTTTAGGAACGACCGCGGCGCTCACCGCGACCACTGATAGCAGGAACAGCATATGGCAGCAAGGCCATCTCACGTGCGCGCTTCACCGCAGCGGCGATATCGCGCTGGTGTTGGGTGCAAGCACCAGTAACCCGACGAGGCTTGATTTTGCCCCTATCGGTTACATATTTTCGCAGCATCTGAACATCTTTGTAGTCGATGTATTTTGAATTCTCTTTACAGAATTGGCAATACTTACGACGAGGCTGCTTTACATAGTCTGACATTTCTAACCTCTTTCGCAATATTAGAACGGAATGTCTTCATCGTATACCGATGAGTTGACATTAATCTCCGGAGCATTCGTATGTGGAGCTGAGGGTATAAAACCACCGCCGTTGCTTTCGGATTTGCTGGACATAAATTCGATCTCATCAATAATTACTTCGATTTTCGATCGCTTTTGGCCATCACGCTCCCACTGACTCCAGCGAAGCTTCCCTTCAATGGCAACTTTTGCACCTTTAGATAAAAATCTAGAGACACTTTCTGCACGTGGTCCAAACATGGTGCAGTCAATAAAATTTGGATAATCTTCCCATTCCCCCGTTTGTTGGTTTTTCTTACGATCGTTTACAGCCACTCCTAAACCCAATACAGGCAGTCCGCTTGCTGTCGATCTTAATTCGGGATCACGGGTTAAATTGCCACTTATAACAACTCGGTTGATGCTCATTGTTTACTCCCCCTTTTCATGATTACGCCCAAAAATCTCTGTCTTCTTTATACGCGATCGTATCTGCGTACAATCATATGACGCTCAACGGCATCGGTAATGCGAAGAACGCGATCGAGTTCTGCGATATTTTCAGGACTTGCGTGAAAATTAAGGAGTGTATAGTTGCCCTCAGTCAAATCGTTGACTTCAAAGGCTAGTTTACGCTTTCCCCAGTCATCGACCTTGTCAACAACTCCATTTCCATGAGTAATAGCGTTCTCAATACGCTTCATAGTTGCGATGAGGGTCTCTTCATCAAGGGTTGGGGACACAAAAAACAATAGTTCATAAGCTTTCATCAGCTCACCTCCTCTGGACTTACGGCTTCGGGGCTGTGAAATATACCCGAAACAGGATTTAGCGTTCCTATTCTAGCAACTTCGATAAAAAGGAGGTTCTTCTCCGCAACTTCCACACACCGCAATATTTCCTGAAGCTTTTTTGCGTTTCGCACAGGAATATAATAGCAAGCACTTGTTGTCAAATTCTTAGAGGAAGCTTGCGCGATTACAATAAGAACCCGGCCATTTTATGGCGGTTACAGAAACAGACCTTATTCTAGGCCTTCTTCGTCATCTTCTTCCGCTTCTTCATCATCTTCGCTTAGATATCGCTCATCAATTTCTTCGACAGCGTATTCGTCTGATTCTTTCAGATCTGCCATAAAGTTGGGGGCTTCCCCTATATAGACAGGTTCTTCCTGAAACACATAGGCCCCATTTTCTGTGGTGTAGAGATATCCGATAGCTATGCCATCTTCTTCACCTGGAACCCCTCCTTCTGCTATGAGAGCATCTTTTGTGCCGTTGTCGGTTTCAATAAATCCGTCATAGCAAAAGGCATATGCTCCCGCCCCACGTGCGCCCTCTACGGTATGCGCTGCCGCATCAAAGCATTCGTCTGCGCTGTTACCTGGATGGTTTTCAAAGAAGATGTTTTCTTTAACAACCAGGGCCGTGAAAGGAATAAGGTCTTGTCCTTGATTTATCTTTCCCTTGGCTTCTTCAAGAACGAAAAGGAGAACCCTTTCGAGTAGTTCTGGTATCTCGGGAGCCTCAATTTCTGTGTTTTCTACAACCCTATCAAGCATTGGAATCATCACCTTTTTCGGTTCTCTTAAACTTGTATGAAAAAATACCCTATGTTTTTGTATGCACGTTATACCTTAGCAATATCATATCTTGTGACCTTAAAGATCAAGAGGTAAATCGATGAAAGGGAAGGAATGAACACTTGATTTAGCGTCGTTGAACCCGGATTCTCCCTGCTGTTCCGCTGTGTAGATCTATGTTCTCAGGGATATCCGCAGGAAGTGATGAGGTGGGAATCGCCTATATTCTGGCGGAGGGGGAGGGATTTGAACCCTCGTCACCGGGATTGCCGGTGAAACGGTTTTCGAGACCGCCGCATTCAGCCGCTCTGCCACCCCTCCGAATAGGATTTATCCCATAAGGTTTATATATGCACTCCTCGCCTGTATATCGAGAGGTATTTGGCGAGCAGAAACAGTATCTGGCGGAGAGATAGGGATTCGAACCCTAGGTACGCTTTTGGCGCACACACGATTTCCAATCGTGCACCTTCGGCCAGCTCGGTCATCTCTCCTTAATATCAAGCAGCTATAGATAAACATCGTTTCCATGCAGCGGCTACGTAGTATACAACAGCAACATTCGCCTCACAAGGGGGCTTGTGGCAAAGCCGTGCAAAGTACATCTCCATCTGTAACCATGCGTCTCAGGGCCGCGATCTCCTAGCTTTCCAGCTAGGCGAAGACTACAAGGGCGGCCTTCGATCCTGGTTTCTAGTTTGTCTTCTCCGGTGCCTCGTCACCTGTAGCATCCTCAGAAGGCCCCTCTCCTTCGGGAGCCCCTTCACCGGTGTTGCTATCCTCGGTGTTTGCTCCGTCAGGCTTTTGACCTTCGTTCTGGCCTGTATCTCCCTCATCGGGCTCCGCGACGGGGTCGTCGGTAGAGGCCTGCGAGCCATCAGGTTCAGTTTTGGTATATTTCGAAAGGTCGATATTGTAAGGAACGTTTTCGGGCATCGGATTGATGACTACTTCGGCCTGCTCCCTCAGTTCCTTGAACCAATTGTTAAAGGCCTCGCTTTTTTTTGTCGTTTCATAGCTCGACTCTATCATTGTCAGGAACTCGCTCGGAACCTGGTCGAGCTCGGTCAAAACTTCCGGCGCAGTAAACACTTCCGTGCATTTGATGATAAAGAGTCCCTGGTCGCTTTCGATAAGATCGCTTATTTCTCCCTCACCGAGGTTTGCGAGCGCCTCAGAGTATTCTTCACCCAGCGAGCTTAGCTTGTCCCAGCCCACTTCCCCGCCGTGGCTCGCAGAACTTGTATCTATAGAGTATTGGGCTGCTGCTTCTCCAAAATCCAGCTCTCCCGCACGTATCTTGTCCAAGACCTCACGGGCGGTTGCCTCGTCGTTCGTATCAAAGAGTATCTGGGAAGACTTCTTGGCTCCATCATATACGCTTACGTACAGTTCCGTATACTCCAGCAGCTCTTCGTCGGTCGGCTCGTCAACCTCCCCCATCTTCTCGCGGAGCGATTGTTCCATGAGGGCAAGCTCTATTGCATCGCTATAGCTTTCTTCCGTCAGCCCAGCTGCTGTAAGGGCTGATTCCCACTCTTCGTCCGAACCGTAGTTCGATCTCATCTTGTCCACGTTCTCTTGGACTTCGGAGCCCTCAATGCTGATGCCTTCGCTTTCGGCCGCTTGCCGTATCAGCTCTTGCGAAATAAAAGACTCAATTGTTTCTTCACGCAAGGTTTCGGGGGTAATATCGTTTTCTACAAGCCACTGCCCCCAATTGCTTTCGTCGGACAGCCCGGCTCCCTCGCGCGATGTTTCAATATAGGTGGTGACGGTGTCTTCTTGGATGTCTACACCGTTCACTGTAGCGGCTACCCCGCCCGTGAGCCCGGAAACCTTCTTTCCCGATTCTTGGTCGTTGTCGCCCGCACAGGCACTGAGGCCAAACATGCCTATAGCTACAATGCTGACTGCACAAGCAGCCTGTACGATCTTTTTAGCCTTCATAAGAACCATCCTTATTTTTTGACAGCACACGCACCTTTTTTCTTCTTATCATTCTCTCACAGGGATAAGGGCTGTACGCTAGGTGCACAATTTGTTCACGTTCTGCATACATAGCCTTGCGGTTAAGACCTATTACCCTTTTTTCTATCAATTGCTGAAAGTATGCGTTTCCTTAGACGAATGCTTTGAGGCGTCACTTCAACTAACTCGTCGTTTTGAATGTACTCTAAAGCCTCTTCGAGCGTAAAGACGACGGGTGGAGTCAGCTGGATAGCCTTGTCGGTTCCGGATGCTCGCTGATTGCCCAATTGCTTGCTTTTAGCAATATTGACAACCATATCTCCCTCCTTCGCTGACTCTCCCACGATCATCCCCTCATAGCAGTCCTCGCCTGGACCAACAAATAATCTTCCCCGGTCTTGGAGTGTATCGAGTGCATATGCAACGCTTTTTTCTGTAGACATCGAAATCAGAGAGCCGTTTTTTCGACCAGTAAATTCTCCTTTGTAGGCCCCGTATTCTGAAAAATGATGAAACAGAGTAGCCTCGCCGCGTGTCGCGTTCAGAAGACGTGTGCGCAGCCCCATGGTTCCCCGTGATGGTATTTTAAAGACCAGGTGAGTCTGTTCACCCCGCTGGTACATATCTTCCATCTCTCCCCCTGCGGTACCGAAAACCTCAATGGCTCTTCCGGCATATTCGCTCGAAACTTCTACGACAGCTTCTTCAATGGGCTCGAGCTTATTACCCTGCTCATCTTTTTTTATAATAACGCGTGGGCGACCAACCTGAAACTCATAACCTTCACGGCGCATTGTTTCCATGAGTACAGACAAATGCAGTACTCCTCGTCCCGCCACTTCGATGCCGCTTTTGTCTTCAAGCTCGCTAATATGCATCGAAATATTGCTCTCTGCTTCCTGCATCAGCCTTTCTTTAAGCTGTCGGGCGCCAACTATATCTCCCTCACGCCCCACCAAGGGGCTTGTAGAAGCCTCAAATACAACGGCCATAGTTGGCTCTTCTATCTTGATTGGATCAAGGCTTACCGGATTATTTTGATTCGTAATCATGTCGCCGATATCGGCGTCTTCAATACCCACAACAGCCACTATATCGCCTGCGCTTACTTCTTCTTGCTTTTTTTTCTCGAGACCTTCAAAAACAAGGACCTGCTTGAGATTTGTTGTGTATCTCTTGCCTCCGTTTTTGATTACAAGAACAGACTCACCCTTATGTATCGTGCCAGAATGAAGACGGCCGACACCTATGCGACCCACATAGCTTGAGTGGTCAACGGTGCATATCTGCAGCGCCAAGGGGCCTTGAGGTTCACAGTCTGGAGCAGGTATGTCCTTAAGAATGGTATCGAGCAGTGGAAGCATGGTGTCATTATTATCCTCGGCGTCGTATCGAGCATAGCCATTCATGGCGCTCGTGTAGACTACAGGGAAATCTAGCTGCTCATCGCTTGCCTCAAGCTCAACCATCAAATCAAACACTTCGTTAACTACCTCGTCGAGACGGGCTCCTGGCCGATCAATTTTATTGACAACAAGGATGATACGTAAACCCTGGTCAAGAGCGTGTCGAAGAACAAATCGCGTTTGAGGCATCGGACCTTCGAGGGCATCAACAATGAGCAAGGCTCCGTCTGCCATATTCAGAACGCGCTCCACCTCTCCTCCAAAGTCGGCATGCCCAGGTGTGTCGATAACATTAATCTTAGTATCTTTATAGTGAATGGATACATTTTTGGATAAAATCGTTATCCCACGTTCACGTTCTTGGTCGTTAGAATCAAGGACACGATCATCAACCTGCTGATTTTCTCTAAACAGCCCCGCTGTGTGCAAAAGCTGATCGACAATGGTTGTTTTTCCATGATCGACGTGGGCAATAATAGCAACATTTCGTATGTCTTCTCGTTTCATATACCGTCCTTTTTGGTATTTTGTAATAGCAAGCCACGCCTAACCTATTTTAGGCTGCTCTCTAATACACTTTACAATTACTTATTTTTATATGTTTCCAAATCCGAAAGGATTCTTTTTTTCTCTTTATTGAGATCGCTAATATGCTTTGAAAGATTGTTAAGCGTTGCCTGCACCGACATAAAACGCACGACACCAAATACGACTGCGGTTGTCCCAAAGGCTAATACGGGAGGGAAGCGGCGAAACAAGATCACGAGGGCAAGTCCTGCAAAGCCGATAGTCAGTCCTATTTTTCTCTCGTCATATGCTGCATCCCGTTGGGCTACAAGCTGCGCCCGTGCAGCAGCGATACCAGCAAGTCGGGCTTCGTATTCACTTTCTGCGGAATATGAGCGTGATCGAGAAGAGCTACTGCTACCTCCCGCACCCTTCTTACCCTTACCTTTGGATAGGTAGTCGTAGGCTTCTTGCAGTGTCTTGAACTGTTCAGTTGCTCGATCTTGTAACTTTTTATTTGCAGTGTATCTATCGGGATGGAGGATTTGAACCATCTCTTTATAGGCAGTTTTAATATCATCGAGAGAAGCGTCTTCATCGAGACCTAAAATGCGAAGTGCTTCAGAGCGATTCATCTTTCCCCTCAATAAGAAAAAAGGGATGTTACAATTTTTTGCACATCCCTTTGTGTTTCATGGTGGAGCTTAGGGGGATCGAACCCCTGACCTCAGGCTTGCAAAGCCCGCGCTCTCCCAGCTGAGCTAAAGCCCCACGTTTGCAAAACCGCTTTCTGTAACATCATCCACCCTGCTTTTGCAAGTCTCCTACAGAAACATTATGCTCCGTTGAGCTTTGCATGCGCATGGTGGGCCCGAATGGATTTGAACCAGCGACCTCACGCTTATCAGGCGTGCGCTCTAACCAACTGAGCTACGGGCCCTTTACAGAAAAGCGCCATGACACCTTATAACAAGTTCACCTAAAGGGTCAAGGGTTTTTTTCCGTTACTATAAACTCACCTTTTTAATGTTCAAAAAGACCACGGAAAGACTTTGTTTATGGGTTTATTGAGATTGGTGGATACGTTTACTTTAAGAAATTATCAATAAAAAAGCCTTGCTTAGGCTTATAATCCAGTAATAGTCGTAAAAGGAGGTGCCATGATTCCAATAAAGATTCAAACGCTTATTGTTTCTAATACGCCCGCGCCTTCTATCATCGTACTGCAACCCGTTGAGGAAACAGACTCCTCAGGAAATATCAGGATAGTTCCTATATGGATAGGAACCAATGAAGCCACCCTTATGGGAATAGCTCTTGAAAAAGCTCGGTTTGCACGCCCTATGACACACGATCTCTTTCTTGATGCCCTCACAAATCTTGATGCACAAGTCGATCATGTGGTAATACACGAAGTCAAGGGGTCTGTTTTTTACTCAAAATTAGTCCTCAGCCAACACGGACGAATAATCGAACTTGATGCACGTCCAAGCGATGCTTTGGCTCTTGCTGTCCGTCAAGAAGCTCCTATATATATGACAGAGGATGTTTTAGAGAAAGCCTCCTTCCCTTATGTCTTTAAAAACAAGGGCCTCGACGAAAACGACCTTCAGGAGTTCAAGGAGTTTATCGCTGATATTACCCCCGAGGATTTTGAGGCCTAGCAGGCTTTTCTTACCCTGTACACACATGTACAACACAGAAGGACAAAACATTTCATGAAGAAGGCCCGCAAACATCTGCGGGCCTTTCTGTTCCGATTTATTTTTATTACTTACTGTTTATTCTTCGTCATCGTCAAGAGATGCTATGATTTTTTCTTCCTCACTCATTTCCTCTTCATCTTGAGACGATTTTGCCTTCTTCTTTTTGCCAGTGTTGACGATTGCGACAGCTGTAACCTTATCTTTTTCTGACACATTCATTATACGTACACCCTGAGTTGACCGTCCGTGCTGTGAAATTCCATCAACTGAGGTTCGTACGACTACTCCATCTTCGGATATGATCATAATCTCGTCTGAAGGCCTTACTATTTTCATAGCAACAAGCAAGCCCTTTTTGTCGGTCATCTTGATTGTCGATACCCCTTGTCCCCCTCGGCGTTGCACGGGGTACTCTTCGATAGGGGTTCTTTTTCCATATCCTTTTTCTGTAATAACAAGAAAATCAGAGTTCGGTTTAACTATTTCCATGCCAAGCACGATAGAGTCCCCAGAAAGTTTCATACCGCGTACACCCATTGTGTCGCGTCCCATCGCACGTACTTCAGCTTCATCCCAAGAAATAGCCTTTCCGACAGACGAAGCCATGATAATATTCTGTCCCTCGGCAACTCGCTTGACCGCGATAAGGTTATCCCCTTCTTTCAGGTTGATAGATATTAATCCATCTCTTCGTGTGCGATCGTAAAGACTCATCGATGTTTTCTTAACCATCCCCTGCTCGGTGGCGAACATAAGGTATTCATCTTCCGGAAAGTCTTTTGTAGCGATAACAGCTGTTATCTTTTCGTTCTTTTCAAGCGGTAATATATTTACAATAGCTGTGCCACGAGCGTGTCGGGAAACTTCAGGCAATTCGTATACCTTTACTCGATATACTTTCCCTTTTGTGCTGAAGAAAAGCATATACGCGTGGGTTGATGCTATGAATAGATGTTCCACGTAGTCATTGTCTTTAAGATTGACCCCTTGCATCCCCTTACCGCCTCTCTTTTGCTGGCGGTAAGTAGTGATTGGCAGCCTTTTGACGTACCCAGACCGGGTCATAGTGACAACCATCTGCTCTTCAGCGATAAGGTCTTCTACTATTATATCCTTTGCGGCTTCCGAAATCTTTGTTTTACGTGGTGTATTGAATCTTTCTTTTATTTCGAGAAGCTCTTCTTTAATAATTTTCTTAACAAGCTCTTCGTCTGATAAAATTCTTTTATAGTATTCTATCTTCTCCAATAAATCCGCTAGCTCTTCTTCAATTTTACTACGCTCAAGTCCCGTTAGACGACGGAGGCGCATTTCTAAAATTGCTGTAGTCTGTTTGACTGATAGTGCAAAACGTTCTATAAGCTTAGCTGAAGCTTCTTTATCTGTATCCGAAGCACGAATTATTTTTATTACTTCGTCAATATTATCAAGGGCAATAATATATCCCTCTAAAATATGAGCCCTCTCCTCGGCTTTCGCTAGATCATACCGAGTTCTTCTCACAATAACTTCTTTTTGGTGAAGAAGATAATAATGAAGAGCCTCTTTGAGGGAAAGGACTCGGGGCGCCCCATCAACCAAAGCCAACATTATCACGCCAAAACCAATCTGCAGCTGCGTGTGTTTATAAAGCTTATTCAAGACCACCTGGGGAATGGCGTTGTTTTTTAAATCGATAATAATATCAATTCCGTGGCGGTCGGCCCCGTCGTGAATATTTGAAATCTCTGTCAGCTTCTTATCTCTTACAAGCTCACCGAGTTTCTCTAATAATCTTTGCCTATTTACCTGGTACGGAATCTCGGTAACAACAATTGATTTCCTACCGTTTTTGGCTTCTTTAATACTACACTTTGCGCGTACCGTGAGGGCGCCTCTTCCTGTTTCGTATGCATCGAGGATCCCCTTTCTTCCCATAATGACTCCCCCGGTTGGAAAATCTGGGCCGGGAAGTGCTTTCATCAGATCTTTGGTAGATACCTCGGCATCATCAAGGAGCATACATGCAGCATCTATGGTTTCCCCAAGATTATGGGGAGGAATATTGGTCGCCATACCAACTGCGATGCCTGACGATCCGTTAACAAGAAGGTTCGGGAAGCGGGAGGGAAGTACTTCTGGCTCTTCAAGTCTTTCATCATAGTTTGGTTTAAAGTCGACTGTTTCTTTATCCAAATCACGCATGAGCTCCATGGCGGCTCGGGCGAGACGCGATTCTGTGTACCTCATCGCAGCAGCCTTATCACCATCGATAGATCCAAAGTTACCATGTCCGTCAACTAAAGGAACCCTCATCGAAAAAGGTTGGGCTAGGCGAACCATTGTGTTATATACAGCAGTATCGCCATGTGGATGGTACTTTCCTATTACATCACCAACAGTACGAGCAGACTTAGAATGAGGGCGGTTGGGGGTAATTCCACTTTCGTTCATTGCATAGAGGATGCGGCGATGCACTGGTTTTAAACCATCTCGAACATCAGGTAATGCTCGTGAAACGATAACGCTCATGGAATATTCGAGAAACGATGTCTGCATCTCTTTTTCAAGGTTTGCAGATATAATATTGTTATCTAATTCAGAATCCTCTACGTCTATCTCTTCCCCTTCTTTAATATCGGTTATATCTTCTTCTGGGGAGTTGTTGTTTGATTTGTTTTTATCTTCAGACACATTAATCTCCTATTTAGATATCGAGGAACCTTACATCCTTGGCATGATTCTGAATAAACTCTCTTCGTGGTTCCACCTTATCACCCATTAGATCGCTTATTACCCTTTCAGCTTCTGCAGCATTTTCGATGCTCACCTGCAAAAGAGTACGTCTGGACGGATCCATTGTTGTCTCCCATAATTGCAAAGGATTCATTTCTCCGAGACCTTTGTATCTTTGTAGATCGTATTTTTCAAAATCTCCAAACTCTACCATTGCTTTTTTAAGAGCTTCTTCGTTAAATAAATATTTTTCTATTTTTCCCGAACGAGAATTTTTCTTTTTAATACCGAATAAGGGGGGTTGCGCAATATAAATATAGCCACGGGTTATAAGTTCTGGCATATATCTGTAGAAAAATGTAAGTAGAAGAGTGCGGATATGAGAGCCATCGACATCAGCATCTGTCATGATTATAATACGATGATATCTGGCATCATCAGCATTAAATTCTTCTCCGATGTTAGTTCCAATTGCTGTAATCAAAGAAGATATGGTGTCTGATGAAAGCGCTCTATGAAGGCCGGCCCTCTCTACGTTCAGAATTTTTCCTCGTAAAGGCAGAATGGCTTGATAGTGACGGTCTCTTGCTTGTTTAGCTGAGCCTCCCGCAGAATCACCCTCAACGATAAATATCTCTGATTCTTCCGGTTTTTTACTTGCACAGTCTGCAAGTTTCCCCGGTAGGGCAAAAGAGTCTAAATTTCCTTGACGCCGACTCATTTCCCGTGCCTTGCGTGCCGCTTCCCGTGCCTTCAGCGCTTGAGCTGCTTTATCAATAATTCGTTTTGCAGGAGTTGGATTTTCTTCTAAAAACTCTCCCAAGCCTTGGCTTACTACATTTTGAACGAGGCTGCGTGTTTCTGTATTTCCTAATTTTGTTTTTGTTTGGCCTTCAAACTGAGGATCAAGGAGTTTTACAGAAAGTACTGCTCCAAGTCCTTCCCTGCAATCATCACCTGAAAGGTTACTGTCTTTTTCTTTAAGGATTCCCCTATTTCGTGCATATTCATTAATTGTACGTGTTACCGCTTGCTTAAACCCTTCGAGATGCGTGCCGCCTTCATGGGTGTTAATGTTGTTCGCAAAAGCAAGGACTGAGTTGGTAGAATACGAAGTTGACCACTGCATGGCCACCTCGACACTTCCACTTTCATTTTCAGCCTCAAAGTAAATTGGTTTATTAAGTGTCTCTTTCCCCTTATTTATCCATTTCACAAAATCCTGAAGACCACCTGCATACTGGAATATTTCCTTTTTATAATTTCCTTCTTCATCCTTCACACGAAGGTCTGTCAAAATTATTTTTAGTCCCTTATTAAGAAAAGCCTGCTCCCTAAAGCGTGTTGCTAGTGTGTCGTAGTTAAATTCAATCGTTTCTGTAAATATAGATGGGTCCGGCCAAAATGTGGTTGTCGTACCTGTTTTTTTGCTGGATCCTAATTTCCGTAGTTTTCTACTTGTCTTACCGCTCTTGAATTCAATGTCATACTCCCCACCGTCTCTTCTGACTTGAACTATAAGTTTGGAAGACAGAGCGTTGACAACTGACACTCCTACCCCATGAAGACCTCCGGAAACTGAATACCCTTTACCTCCGAATTTGCCTCCTGCATGAAGAATGGTTAGAACGACTTCAACGGTAGGTATTTTTTCCTTTTCATGTTTTTCGATAGGTATGCCTCGCCCGTTATCGGACACGGTAACCGAATTGTCTTCATTAATCCAAACCTCTATGAGGTCGCAAAATCCTGCCAAAGCCTCATCAACAGAGTTATCAACAACTTCATACACTAAATGGTGAAGACCTCTTGGCCCAGTCGAACCGATATACATACCGGGACGTTTGCGAACAGCTTCGAGACCTTCTAGGACTTGAATGTCAGCACCACTATAGTGACCTGGTTTTGCTTGTGTCACGAAATTGCTCCTTTTTATCTTTTTTGATGATATCTAAATTAGAAAACAAGACATAACAAATTATACCATATTACCTATAGGTAACTGCTCTTTTTAATGAGTTTAAGGCGAGTGTAATAACATTTAAGCAGCATTGTGTTAGTTTTTTGAAAATTTTGATATAAAATCAGCTAATAGCATCTTAAATCTAGAGTTATAGCCTATTTTTTAATATGGGATAATTGCAGATTCTGTGTTGCCGCTTGTTTAAACTTTCGTTGCAAGCGATCATTTTCTATACGCAAAGACATGCTTTCTATTTGTTTTTTCTCAGCATCGCTTAAGGGAGTAGAAACTTTCTCAAACATCGAGCAGGGGTCTTCATTGGCCTTGAAGGGGTAGTTTTTCTTATAATTACCGCGGGAGATAAGTATTCTAAAATCATCGATATCTTCATTATGCTCTGTTTTTATTTTTAACTTTATGAGCTCTCTTCTTGAATTCAGTTCAGCTGCAAATATACTTTCGTCAACATAAACTACCATTATTTTTTTTTCTTCTTCTTTAAAAATATAAACAGCATTAGTGTGATCAAGGATGATTTCCTCTACACAAGAAGCCCAGATAGACCTAACCTTCGATCCGCGAAAGATTTTCTTAATCTCGATATTGTTCTCATCAATTGTATGTACGAGAGAAGATATATTTTCTGATAATTTTTTCATCCCTCTGGCCTTTAATACTCTCCGTATTCCTCTTTCTAAGCTTACCTTAAATGGATTATATTTGCCTCTTTCAGAACTTCTTCGTTGAAATACTCTAAATTGGTGGTTGTTATAAAGGTTTGAAAACCATTTTCAATATGGGATATCAATTTCTCTCGCCTGTGAATATCTAATTCGCTCATTACATCATCTAGGAGCAATATAGGTTTTTGTCCAGTTGCTTCTGTAAGAACTTCTAATTCTGCAAGCTTAAAACTTAAAGCTACAGAACGCTGTTGTCCCTGACTTCCGAAGGATCTAATATTTTTTCCATCAATATAAAACTCTAAGGTATCAGCATGAGGGCCTATTAAAGCCCTCCCCTTTTCGCGTTCTGTTTCTTTTGTCTCTTTGAGAGCTTGCTCATACAGACAAACAACTTGCTCTCGAGGATACGTGTATTCTGACTGAACCTCGCCTAAACAAACTTCCCATGATGGTATGTAGTAAACATCTACGTGTTCACTCATATCAGATATTTCGTAATAATATTTTTTTATTAAAGGTATCAATTTACCTATAAGATGACTCCTGTATAAGTAAAATTGACTTCCCACTTTTAAAAGAGTTTCGTTGATAGTTTCTATTAATAAATCTGAATAATTTTCTTTAATTATTTTATTTTTATGACTTATAAGCTTTTCATAGTCCCTTTTAATGATTTGGTAATTTTTAGTGACTTGCATACCAATTGCATCGATTGCGGCCCTCTTTACACTTTGACTCCCTTTTATTAAGGAGAGGTCGTCAGGAATAAATATAACTGAGGGTATTACACCCCTTAAGTTATTTATGCTTTTTCTTTTGTCATTCAGGAAAAAGGTTTTTCCTTCTTGATTAATACGCAATTCCATCTGAATAGACCTGTGTAAATCCTCAAAGTCTATTCTTACACTTCCCTCATCTTCTCCGAAAAGTATAAAATCTTGATATTTGGAGCTCCTAAACGATTTAAAAGAGGTTACTAGTTGGATAGCCTCTAAAATATTACTTTTGCCAACAGCGTTGGGCCCTTCGAATATAACTACATTACTATCAAAAATTTCTAAATTATAATTTTTATAGTTCCTGAAATTAGTAAGTAGTATTTTACGTACTTTTAAACCCATAACTCTCTAAGTTATCCTTACAGGCATAATCAGATAAAGAAAGTTTTCATCTTCTTCCGATTTAAAAATACCAGGCTTCATAGAATTTTGTATTTCGATATAAACGCCGCTTGTTGAAATAGCCGATAAGCCGTCTAAAACATAAGCATAATTAAAAGCTATTTCATTTTCCTCCTCTTCTATCTGACAAGAAATACTTTCTTGCGCCGTTCCTATATCCTGAGCAGAGGTAGATATCTGCAATATTTGTGACCCTGTATCAAAATTAAATCTTATAGGGGTAGAAACTTTATTCAAGAGTGAAACTCTCTTTACTGACTCCGTTAAGCTCTTAACGTCGATATGGGCCCTTGTGGAATAACTAGAAGGAAGAAGCTGTTTGTAGTTAGGGAATTTACCTTCTATCCTTCTGTTGATGAAAATTATGCTCCCATATTTCACAACTATCTGATTATCACTAAGGGCTAAATTTATATATTCTGCCGATCTTGGTATCGACGCAATCTCTTGGAGGAAGGAGCCCGATATAACTGCCTCAAACTCATCTCCCTTATATCCCTGAATACTAGATTCACAAACAGCGAGACGGTATGAATCCGTAGCCACCATTTTTAAAGTGTCTTCCTCGACTGAAACTAAAACACCTGAAAGAATGGCCCTACTCTCATCTTTAGAAACAACCCGTGCTACTTTCTTTATCATCGATGTGAATTCGCTAACAGGTAGCTCTGCCGATTCAGACGCCTCGACTTGTGGGAATGAGGGGAAATCTAAAGGGTTAAGTGTTTTAAGAGAGAAGGACGATGAGTCGCACATAATGATAATAGAATCATCGGAAGTCTCTAATAAAACTGTAGCGTCTGGAAGACTTTTTACAATCTCTAAAAGAAGCTTACCCGGAACTACTGTTTCTCCCTCTTCTTCTACCAAGGCTGCAGTTTCATACTGAATTGAAATCTCAAGATCCGTTGATTGGAATATTAGGCTGTCTTGAGAAGCCTTTATATGAATTCCTGAAAGAACAGGAAGGGTAGATTGCGTAGAAACACCTTTGGCGACGATTGATAATGCATTCTGTAGTTCAAGTTGATTGATATTAATTTTCACAATCGTTCCTTTCGTCTAAGATATTTCTAAAACCTTATTATATATGTTTTTAATAATAGTAATAATAAGCACGGTTAATACTGTTGATAAGAAGGTTTCGGCAGATGAAGTAAGAAAATATTTGCATTTTTACATGTTAACAAACTGTGACCCCTCTCAACATTAAATATTGGTTAAATTATCTATACAGATAAAGATAGAGTTTTCCTTATCTTATACATACTTATATTAAGGAGTTATTAACATAAGGATATCCTATCTCCCAACCAATAAATCAAGGCGATACTATTTACCTAGTATACGATCTTACAAATCCCTAATTAGTTGTTTAAGTGCCTCAATTTCCTCTCTTAATTCTCTATTTTCCTTTAATTTTTCTTCTACGGTTATAACAGAATACAAAATCGTAGTGTGATCTCTATTAAACGTCTTTCCTATATTGCTGTATGTAAGATCCAACATCTGACGACATAGATATATTGCAACTTGACGAGCATATACAATATTTCTCGACCTTTTCGAACCTACTAAGTCTGCATGACTCACCTTGTAAAAATTTTCAACTACTTTTTGAATTTCAGTAGGATTAAGCTTTTTGGATGATCCCCCCGAAAAATGATTCTCTAAAAGTCTCCGTACATCATCAACATCTAAATCCGGCTGATTAAAGAAAGTCATTTGATAAATAACCTTGGTGACTGCACTCTTGAGCTCTCGAATATTAGAGCTTGAATTCTCTGCAATATAGACTGAGATTTCATCAGGTATAAGAAAACTATAGTCTCCTTCACTCTGCCTATATTCTTCAACAAAACTAAAAATAATTCCTAGTTTTGTCTCTATTTCAGGTGGTTGGATCTCAAACGTTCCTCCTGAATTAAACCTACTCTTATATCTCTCATCAAT
The DNA here is from genome assembly GCA_964345475.1 of uncultured Raoultibacter sp. Classification (GTDB taxonomy): domain Bacteria; phylum Actinomycetota; class Coriobacteriia; order Coriobacteriales; family Eggerthellaceae; genus WRIS01. Next base: position 39,143 of record CAYFQW010000007.1, on the reverse strand, counting down.
GTCAATGTTTTTTGGTGCTCTGTCTGCCGAAAGAATTACTTGTTTCCCCTGGTTAGTAAGCTTATTAAAGATTTGAAATACAATATCTAGCGTCTGTTTCTTACCTTGCAAATATTGAACGTCATCGATAAGCAGGACATCCGCTTCTTCATATTTATTTTTAAAATTCTTATAGCTGGATTTTTCTTTATCGTGGGCTGCACTTGCCTCCATATAATCGCTTAAAAGTTCAGCAGAATCGACATATATGGTTTTCATTTCAGGCATCGTTTCAGAGATGTAGTTTTGCGTGGCTCGAAGAAGGTGAGTTTTACCCAATCCACTTTTACCGTAAATAAATAAAGGATTTAGATTTGCTTTCCCCGGCATTTCAGCTACTGAAACAGCCATTAAATAGGCCATTCTATTAGAATCGCCTATTACAAAGTTCTCAAACGTTAAGTTAGATGTAGGAGTTTTCGAATCCTGAGAATCATCTTCAAGTACGAGCTCAGGAAGTTCCTCAAAGACATTTTCTACACTTTTTTGCTGGGGGGGATCGCTTATCTTATCTAAGTTGCCTATGGGAGTATTTTGATGTTTGGTGTTGGTTGTAGGTAGTTCATTCTTATAATCTTGTTTATAACCATCTATGCCTAAAGAGATAGATGGCTCATCTTTATTAACGTCTTCTTCAATAACTACGGTATAAGGTCTTTTATAGATATCAAAAAGTGCCTGCTTGATGTAAGCAATGTAATGTTTTTCTATCCAAGTTTTTATAAATTCATTATCGGCTGTTATAAGGATAAAGCCATCGCTCATTACTTGTGGGTGAAGACGAGAAAAAAAAGCATTAATTTGGCTAACGTCAATATTGTCATACCCTTTTATTTTTTCGCATACCTCATGCCATGTAGATTTTATTGTTTGTGCGTCCATAGTTCCCTCTTACATACAGTCCAAAGTGAATCTTTAAGCTTTTCATCTCAAGAATAGCAAACGAAATAGTAATTATTAATAATGAAGCTTCATACTTAGTGTAACCCATCACTTTCCCCCTGTATGAGATTGTAGGGGTATAGAGATATTAGGTAAAGAAATAGCCGCCACTCTTCTTTATAGTATCTAAGAGTGCATCCTTATTGAGGTAAAACCAGAACAAAAATACTTACGAATACTGATCAATATTACGAAAAATTGATCAGTATTTCTTGTTAAGATGAGAAGCGTATAGTTACAAGGATTGGGAAATTGTGTATCCAAGATTGGTAAGAATTCTTTTTTGACCTACAGTTTTTTCAACAAGGCCGTATTCTTCAAGATGAGACAATGCAACATAAGTGCTTGATTGCGGCGCACCAGTTATTCTTGATACCTCAGTGACTCCTAAAGCACCTTCTTTGGAGAAAAGAATAAGAAATTTTTTCTCTCTTTCGGTGAGGTGAGGCATAGGGAGTGATTTGCTCTCTTGACTATCACCTTCAGAGGATTGAGATATATCTTCACTTGCTAGATTTATTGTCACTACAGCACCACTTTTTAAGTTGTCCTCAATAGTGATACTGCCATCAGAAAAATCAAGGTATTCCTTCACAATAGGAAGACCCGAACCAACACCTCTTATATAAGATTTCATAGGCTCTATTGCAGAGGTAAATCCTGGAAGCTGGGCTTTTTCTTTCGCCTCGATACCGGGGCCTTGGTCAGAGAATCTAATAGTATTTCCGTTATTTAAAATAGAAACGATTATTTCTGAAAATTTCGCGTGGATAAAATTCTCAGTTACTTCTCTAATGGCTGTATAAGGGATGGAGCCTCCAACTAACTTCATCTGCTCATAGGTTTTTGATGCAAGGTTTTCAATAAATTCTTGTGTCGGACCAGGATTGATTTCCGTAATTCTGGGAGCGCTTTTAAGATCGTCGTACAAGGCAATACGAGCAGTTGTATGTACAAAAGAATAATCAAATATTTCTTCAAGCTCCGTACGAGGGCTGAGGTCTTTATTGCCTATATGGTCTTTATCGTTCAAAGTTTTCCTCATACAAAGTTGATGATATTCAGTGGAATTCATATTTTCATAAGTTTATGAATAAAAGTATATAGTAAATTTACTTTTGTGGAGACGACACTTAACAATCGAATAGAATATTCTTGAATATGAGAAATAAATCATATATAGAGCAGGTAGTTTCAAAGTTATCCACATTTTATTCAGCAAATGTTAAAAACTATGAAAAATGTGAAAAAGTATTCAAAAATTAAGAGTAATAAAATTTTGAAATGTTGAAATTAAGCTTGACAAATGTAAAAATACAAGTAATCCCAGATGACAAACGAAGTCGGTCTCATTTGTATTTAAAGTTGTTTAAGAAGAGAAAAATTAGAAGATAAAAATGGCTGTCTAATATTAAATATTATAAAACCCCAGGTTGAAGACTAATTATTGGAGTAATTAATAAATTGAATGAAAAATTATTACTGCAAACATTAAGAAACCCAGCGACATCTACCTGGAAATTCTCGAGTATTCAACACAGATTTATATATGAATTAGAGGTTTTCCACTTTTTCCCCAAAATGAAACCTCCCATTTATGACAAAAGTTATAAAGATGTAGAATTATCAAACTACATACACGAAAAAATACATGATTATTCAACTAAATCATAAATCAAAAAAATAATAAAATCTTTTTGGAAAAGCTTGAGGATAGTATTCTGAATAGTATTGGAAGATAAGATTTGCGGTGATAGATGGTTAGTATGTAGAAAATAATTGACTATTTGAATAGATAGGATAGAATTTATTCCTTGCTTTTAATTGTATGAAGGGATTGTTTATGAAGCGCACTTATCAACCAAACGCTCGGAAGCGTGCAAAAACTCATGGTTTCCGTGCACGTATGTCTACAAAAGGTGGACGTGCAGTTATATCTGCGCGTCGTGCTAAAGGACGCAAACGACTCTGTGTGTAAAGAAGGTGTGTGTTGGAAACAATAAAATCCAGCACAGAGATATCTAATATCTTTAATCAAGGAGAACACCTCAATGCTCCTAGTGTCAGACTAATAATTAAAAAAGTAAAGCAACACGACCGTAATGGTCGTGTTGCTTTTATTGCCGGTAAAAAAAACGGGAATGCAGTATGGCGTAATAAGGCTAAAAGAAGAATGCGGTCCTTATGTCTTGAGTCTGGTGGTCCTTGGCAAGGCTACGATGTTATATTTCTTGCGAAAAGAGGGATAAATCAGGTTTCTTATAGTAAAGTACGTAAGGAAATTGATACATTACTTATGTGCTATTTTAATAACAACGTAACATCTTAAAGGAAATGGAATATATAAAGTGAAAGAAGAAATAAAGAAACTTCCTTCCACTGTCTGTATTTTTCTCATTACATTTTACAGGGCTGCCATTTCACCCCTATTCCCCTCCTGCTGCAGATTTACCCCGACTTGTTCAGAGTATGGGCAAATGGCTTTTAAAAAATATAACTTCTTTAAGGCCTTAAAATTGACAACTAAACGGATTTTAAAATGTAGACCTGGAGGGTCTTCTGGATATGATCCTCTACCGTAGGCAAGGCTTTACAAAGAAAAAGAATTTAATATCTTAGAAATTGTAAGAATAATCTTAATGTGTGCCATGATTTTAAGATTACGGGAAGGAATTACAATATGTGGGATGCAATAAAGGATGGAATATTTTGGATAATTCAGTTTTTCCAAAGTTTTTGTGGTGATTGGGGATTAGCAATAATCATAGTTACTGTTTTATTTCGTGTACTAATCTCACCTTTAATGCATAAGCAAACAAAATCATCGTATAACATGCAAAAAGTAGCACCTATCCTTAAGGAAATACAAAATAAATATGCTGACGATCCTGCGAGGGTTCAAGAAGAGACACAAAAGCTATATGCAGATGCAAAATTTAACCCTTTGGCAGGGTGCTTACCGATGCTATTGCAGATGCCAATTTTTATTGCCTTGTTTCAAGTGTTGAGAGAAATGGCTGGAAGATCTCTCGGAGATCAATATAGCTTTTATAGGATAGTCCCGGATCTCGTTATGACACCCAGTGGGGCATTTAGCGTAGGCTTCGCCCCTTTTATCCCCTATCTTATTCTTATGATTATATTTGCCGGTGCAACCTTTTTGCCTACTGTTTTAATGCAGCGCGGCGGAGATCCATCTCAACAAAAACAAACTTTGACAATAAGTATATTTATGAGCGTGTTTATGTTGTTCATTAGTTGGAGCTCACCAGCTGGTGTATTGCTTTTTTGGGGTACTTCTTCTTTGATTGGTCTTGGCCAACAACAAGTTTCGAAGAGTATAATGAAAAAAAAGGACCTCGAAGCAGAAGCCGCAATTGAGCTTAAGCCAATCGAGGTAGACGTTACGAGAAAAGTAAAAAAACCTCGGCCAACGAAGAAAAAATAAAGATATGACAAGCGAAGAAATTTTAGATTAGCCAAAAAGGGATCTTAAACCTTGTAAGTCTATGCGATGTAATAGAAAGATATAAAAGAGCAATACTTAAAAGGAGAATTATCGTGAATGGTGATATTGAAATATACGAAGAAGAGGGCAGCATCGAAGAAACGCAAATTATTGAAGAAATAGATGAATCGCCTAATCAAACCCACGAAACCCTTAGTTTAAGCGAGGATGAGCTTGATGAGGTTGCAGATACGGCCATTAATGTTCTTCAGGATATCTTAAAATATTTCAAATTGGGAGAGGTAACCATTGACGAATATGAAGGTGAAGAAGGCGAGCTTATATTAGATATAACTGGAGAAGACCTCGCAATTCTCATTGGCCGACATGGAAGAAACTTAGAAGCGTTGCAGTTCCTTGTTACGGCAGTAACTGTTAAAAAACTAGGATTTAGGTACCCTATCGTCATTGATGTCGAGGGGTACAAGAATAGACAGAAGCAGAAATTAGAGGCAATTGCAAATTCTGCTGCAGTCAGGGCCGCAAAAGAAAATAGAAGTATTAAGCTGCGCCCAATGACCCCGTATGAAAGAAGAATTGTTCATATTACCCTCAGAAACAATGCAGACGTTATAACTGCCTCTGAAGGAGAAGGCAGTGCTCGTCGAGTAGTTGTGATTCCCCAATAATATAATAAAAGTACAAGCTCTGCTTCATGCTGTATAAAGGTATCTCTTTGAGTTGCTCTGAACAGGCCGATTTTAAAATAGCAATAGAGCAAAGAAGATGCATATAACCCGGCCCTTTGCAAAGAAATCTTGTTATAGTATCGACTACCGTTCATATCAAAATATAATGACGTTTCGTAGTATCAATAGAATACCCTATGTTATAGAAAGTACTTCGTTGAACTAAACATGAGGATGGCACCCGAATCGGATGTCTGACACTTTTTAACTGAGAATGGCTATATATTATCTGAGTGAACTTATAAAGGGCTGTGAGAGACAATGAGCATCGACATGAGTAGCGCGAAAAACCTTTCTGAAGAACAAAAGATATTAATATATAAGCATTTAGATTTAGTAATCCAAGAAAACAAGATAACTAACCTCACACGAATTTCAACTGTAAAGGAAGCAGAAATACTGCATATCGAAGACTCTCTAACGGCTTTGCCTGAAATGAATATGGCGAAAAATGGCGTATATGGAGATCTAGGAACTGGTGGGGGGTATCCAGGAATACCTCTAGCAGTTGCTTCTCAGAGAGAAACTGTATTAATAGATTCTGTATCTAAAAAAGTTAAAATCATCGAAGATATAGTTGAAAGACTATGTCTTACAGAGCAGATACATGTATTCAATGGCAGAATTGAAGAGTGCGCACGTTCGCACCCCAATGAGTTTGCGGTCTTAACAGCTCGCGCTCTTAGTTCCATACCTTCATTATTAGAACTTGCTGCCCCACTTTTAATGGTTGACGGTGTATTAATTTGTTATAAGTCCCAGCTTTCAGAAGAAGAATTTGATTATGCAGAAGCACTGCAGGACAAACTCGGAATGTATTTAGTTTCAGATCGCAGCTTCATGCTTAGCGATAAAAAAACAAGTCGGCGAATACTTGTATACCAGAAGCAATATGAATCAAAAATCGCTCTCCCAAGAAGAATAGGGCTAGCACAAAAACGTCCTCTCAAGGCTTGACTAAAATGTTTCACGTGAAACATTTTAGAAATATTATAAACACTATCCGATAGCGTAATACGAGTATTGCTCTCCTAACAGCACCTGAATCAAATCTTGGGCACGTGAACACTTCAAGATTCGCTCACGTAAACAGCTCTCCTCATATGGCAAGAGAAAAACTTCGGCATACTCGAAGGAGTATGAAGCAAACCGCACCCATAAGCAAAAAAAGAAGAAACTCATCAGCACAGGCCTATATAGGCCAGACTCCGGGAAGCAGTAACCTACCGTATTGAAAAAGTTCATTCATTATGGCTTGAGACCTTCAAGCATACCAGCTAAGATAAAAAGTGAACTTATCTATATAAACACGAAGGGTGTCTCCCAATATGTTTCACGTGAAACATATTGGGAGACACTTCGAGTGAAAGATTTCAGTAAAAGATATAGATGAAGAAATAATGAGGTATACTATTTTCACTTAATTGCCGTACCAGAAAGGGGTTTGTGTGGGCATATTTGATAGTCTAAGACGAGAAAAAAAAGCACTAGAGACTGTTAACCCGGAACCACCCGACCAGAATCAATCTCTCCGAGAAACAACTGAAGAGAGTGTCACGCATTCACCTACAGTAGACATAGAAGATGTAGAGGTGACAGAGAGGGAAGTTCCCAATGTGGAAGAAAAACACCCCGAGACAGCACCACGCGCTATAAAATCATTTAGCGATAAAAAACCTGTCAGTCATGTGATAGGGCAAACAAAGGTTATAGCGATTATTAATCAAAAAGGGGGAGTTGGAAAATCTACAACGGCGATTAATCTATCTGCAGCATTAGGTGAAAAAAACAAGCAGGTACTATTGATTGATTTTGATCCGCAGGGGAATTCGTCAAGTGGTTTAGGCATCGAAAAAAGTAGGGTCACACATTGTATATACGATGTACTTCTTAATGAAGTTCCTGTTGAGGAATCTATAATTCCAGATGTTTGCGAAGGACTGGATATAATTCCTGCAACAATCAATCTTGCTGGGGCTGAAGTAGAACTCGTCTCTGTTATGGCCCGAGAAAATCGCTTGAAGGAAATAGTGGGAAGCCTACGCGGAAAATATGATTATATTTTTGTTGATTGTCCCCCTTCGTTAGGTTTGCTAACTGTGAACGCGCTTGTGGCGGCGGATAAGTTGCTGATTCCCATCCAATGCGAGTTCTATGCGCTTGAAGGTGTGACAAAACTTCTAGACTCTATGAAACGTGTCAAAAGTATACTGAATCCAAGTTTAGATATATTTGGTGTTCTTTTGACCATGTACGACGCAAGAACAACTCTTTCTCGTCAGGTTGCGGAGGAAGTTCGAGCTTTTTTTGGTAAGACAGTGTTTGATACTATAATACCGAGAAGCGTAAAATTGTCTGAAGCCCCAAGTTTCGGGCAGCCCATCACTCAATATGAGCCAAGGGGAAAAGGCGCGGAGGCCTATAAGAATCTATCCAAGGAAGTGATCGAGCGTGGCTAAAACTACAAAGGGTGGCTTAGGCCGCGGGCTTAACTCTCTACTAAGTGGGAGCCTGGAAGAAGCTGTTCCTGCTGAAAATGAAACTAAGGATAGAGAGCGTGTAACTTTTGATAATGACGCTGATGATGCCCATGAATTAAAAGACCCTGCTCTCCCAGTTGCTAGTAGTACAACAAGTGTTGAAAGCAAGACACTGCATCATTTTCCGAAAGAATCTCCTGCACGACCGAAAGAAACAGATACCCTAAATGAAAAGGAAAAAAAGGCAAAGGTAGAAATACCGTTCCGAGATTACGAAGACAATGTAGTCATCAAAGAAGTAAAAGAGCGCGAAATAGTTAAAAAACCGGAGAAGAGAACCCCAGAAAAACCGAAGGACTATTTTGAAGCCGACATTAGTTTAATTGAACCTAATCCGGATCAGCCGCGTACAAACTTTAAGAAAGAAGAGATTGAAGAGCTGGCTGCATCAATAGAGAAGAACGGTCTCTTACAACCCATCCTCGTTCGTTCAGTTGGTGGCAAGTATCAAATAATTGCTGGTGAAAGAAGATGGCACGCTTGCAAGCTATTAGACCTTAAAACTGTTCCAGTAAGATGTAGACAGGCTGATGACGATAAAGTACTAGAACTGGCGCTTGTCGAAAATATTCAGAGAACGGATTTAAACCCTATAGAAGAGGCTTATGGATATCGCCGTCTCATGGAACGCAAGGGTATGACACAGTCTGAAGTTGCAGAAACAGTTTCTAAAGGTAGGTCGACAATTGCGAATGCTTTGCGCTTGCTCGAACTTCCTGAAGACGCGCAGCAGCTTTTGTTTGAAGAAAAAATAAGCTCTGGCCACGCAAGAGCGATCTTGTCCATTTCTAATCCGGTAGGGCGACAAAAGCTTACCGAAAAAATGGTACGAGAAAAAATTTCAGTAAGAGAAGCCGAACAACTCGCTCGTCTCTACTCTGGTATTGATAAAAAAGGGACTAAAGGAGACAGGCCCCCTATACCACCATCCTTTAAGAGTGTGGCTCGTGCGCTAAGAAAGACCTTTGACACAAATGTAAAAGTTAAATCAGTACAAGGAAAAAATAAGATAGAGATAGAATTCAAGGATGAAGAAGAGCTAGAACGTTTGTTCGGTATAATTACGAACAACTCAAACGAAAGAATTGACTCATAATGAAATAATATCCTTAGATTTTATTGCAGGGATAAGGAAAAAATCAAAGAATCAAAAGGTGTTTTTCAGTTGGCCGCAGGCCCCGGCTATATCAGAGCCACGCGAATCACGCCTAGAGGTAGGTATGTGAGCGTCTTTAAGGGTATTGAGCCAACTATTCATACGCGCTGATTGAGATGCCTTGAAGTTTGAGCCTTCCACCTTGTTCATAGTTAAAAGATTTACATGGCATAAGAGATCTTTACAAAAATCAAGGAGAGATCGCAGAGCCTTGTCTGAATCGTTAACTCCTTCCAGGAGAAGGTATTCTAAGGATACTCTGCGGTTCGTTCGTTCGACATAATTGAGAAGAGCTTTCTTCAGCTCAGTAAGGGGCGCTGACTGCAATCCGGGCATCAGGTAGTCGCGCGTCTTCTGCTGGGCAGAATGAAGAGAAACGGCCAGCGTGAATTGTTCAGGTTCCCAAGAAAATTTTTCTAACGAAGGAAGAATGCCGCATGTTGATATAGTTATATGTCGGGCTCCAACAGAAAGACCAAGGGGCGAATTAAGGAAACGCAAGGCCGCAATAGTGTAATCATAATTCAAGAAGGGCTCACCCTGGCCCATAGTTACTATATTGCTAACCCGTACGCCCATATCGTTTTGTGCTAAAAGTACCTGGTCGACGATTTCACCAGGTAGAAGATTTCTCGAGAAGCCCTCTTTGCCTGTAGCGCAAAAAGCACACCTCATAGAACAACCTACTTGCGTAGAAACACAAACAGTCAAACGTTTGTTCGGCCCACCCGAAGGGATAGCCACCGTTTCTATCCGAGCACCGTCTGGGTATTGAAGTAGGTATTTCCTTGTGCCGTCCTGAGAAACCTGCCGGTCTATAATTTCCACAGTATTCAGAGAATGAGTATCTTCTAGCTTGAGACGGAGTGCTTCTGGGATGTTCAACATATCGCTAAAGCTAGAAACTCCCTGTTTATACATCCAGCTCACCAGTTGGTCAGCACGAAATTTTGGCTGTTTCAAAGTCTTCATTAAGGAAACAATATCCTCATATGTGTATGTCTTAATATTCTGTTTCATACAGGTATTATACCTTCTTTTAGTAAAAGACATTCCGTAAGAGCATCGCAAAAGAGGTATATCAGGCTTAAAGCGGGTGCTGCGTGAGACATACATCACTTACTTTGATATACTTCTCTCCAATTGCTGAATTAAAAACTTTAACCAGGCTTTAGATTATCAAAAACGATAATAAGTATCGGTTAGTTAAATTCATGCAAGTCGAGACATTGTGTTGAACGCGTGGCGCAAAAACAGGAAGCGCTCAGAACGGAGAAGGCATGGAAAACCCTGCAAAGGTATCTGGTATTGAACCGAAAACCTGTAAGGTAGCTCTACTTGCTGGTGGGAAAAGCGGCGAACGCGAAATTTCATTAAAGTCAGGTGAGGGCGTAAAAAGAGCCTTGGAAAGCCAAGGGTTTCCCGTTGTTTCTCTCGATCCCGCATCGAAAATAGATTTAAAGAGGCTCATTGACGAAGACTTCGACGTGGCTTTTATATGCCTTCATGGTAAATGGGGGGAGGACGGCACCATCCAGGGGTTTTTAGAGATGCTAGAAATACCCTATGTCGGCTCCGGTGTGCTTTCGAGCTCTGTATCGATGGATAAATCAAAAACTAAAGTGTTTTATGATTTGGCAGGTATTAAGACGCCAAAGTCCATAGATGTTTTTGAGAACAGCGAAGACACGATAAAAAAGATATTAGACGAAATAGGACTCCCCTGCGTTATTAAGCCTGCGACAGAAGGCAGCGCTTTAGGGGTGTACATAATCAAAGATGAAAGCCAGCTAAACGCAGCTCTCGAAGGGGCCCTAGAGCTAGACAGTACCGTTCTTGCCGAACAGTATGTTGAAGGGAAAGAGTTGACGGCGGCTGTTTTAGGCAATAAAGAGCTGAGAACTCTTCCCGTTGTCGAAATTATTCCAAGCAACGAGTTTTATGACTTTGAGTCCAAATATGCTCCTGGCGGGTCGCAGCATATTTGCCCTGCTCCCTTATCGGAAGAGGAAAGTGCATGCGTTCGCGAAAGTGCGCTTAAGGCACACGAGGTGCTAGACTGCAGGGGAGTGTCGCGGAGCGATTTTATACTCGATAAAGAAGGAAGGGTTTGGATCCTCGAGACGAACAGCATCCCAGGAATGACATCGACGTCTCTTTTGCCTGATGCAGGAAAGGCTGAAGGCATCAGCTACGAGGAGCTATGTGTCATGCTTATCCAATATGCACTTGAAGAAGGAAAAGAGTAGGGCATAGAGATAAGGAAAAG
>CAYFQW010000007.1:17311-27900 GCA_964345475.1 uncultured Raoultibacter sp. | reverse complement strand
AAGGAAAAGAGTAGGGCATAGAGATAAGGAAAAGCTGTCGGAAGGTTGTACACTACCGACAGCTCTGTCAATAAAGGGTTTTAGGTTTAGAAAACTCCAAAAGAGTGCAACGCGAAGAGAATAAGAGCCAGTAGGCCTATAAAAACGAGCAGGGTGCCCAGATAGCATCCTTTGTTTTTGTTTCTTCCTTGTTCAATCAACTTGTCCATTGCGCCTCTCCTCGTCTTCAGAAAGGCAGTTCCTGGTTTCGATTTTAGGGCAGCTAGAGTCTTCGAGGGGGCCCACTCTCCATGAGAGTCAAGCACTTTCGAGACACCTTGATCGCCTAAGGTAAGCACAGGGCGTATACCTTCTGCAAGGCGTGCAGATAGTTTTTTTGTATATGTTTGGAAGGCCTCGTATTGGGGGTCGTAAGCAATGACAGCAGCCTCACCCCAATATATACCTGGTTGGGGATGATCGGTAAAAGCCACATATGCAAGCAGCGCCGATACGGTCCAACCCTGCTCGTTCATAAGCTTCATGGTACGAGAGTCCTTTTTATTGAAATAACCGACGGATGCTCCAAATCGGTTTTTCATCCATGCCACATAACCGTCGTCCTCAGCTATAAACTGTATCTCGTAAATATCCCCTACAAGATTATCTGCGTTAGTAAGCTGGACGCCCTGCTTTTTAGAAGGCGCCTCAAAGCGGAGGTAGTTTCCAAAATATATTGAATTACCCATCCGTTTCTCCATGTTCCTTATAAGATTTATTTGTTTGACACCATCATAGATGATAATCTTTGTCCTATGGAGAATCTAAAAAAAGAAACAAGTACTGCTTTGCTCAAGTTCATCAGCGAAGGGACTTGTCCAGCAATCATAGAGCGCTACGCATCTTTATCCGAAATATCGGCAAAAAGCTATTTTGGAGAACTTGATGAAGACATCGTTGTCCTAGACACCGAAACTACTGGGTTTTCATTTTCTCATGACGAATTGATTCAAATTGCTGCCGCTCGTATGCGTAAGGGCGAAATAACCGATTGGTATGTGTGCTTTGTAAATCCTGGCAGACCTATTCCTGAAGATATTGTTAACCTGACAGGTATTAGCGATGAAGATGTGGCAGATGCCCCTCAAGCAGATGAAGCGCTTCGTGGGCTGGTGAGTTTTGTTGGTGATTCTTCAATATTGGCTCATAATGCAGACTTTGACCGAAATTTTACCACCAAGTATGCAGCAGGGTCGTCGTTGTCGAACAACACGTGGATAGATTCTTTAGACTTGGCGCGTATAGTGCTACCGCGCTTCAAGTCTCACCGCCAGGTAGATTTGGCACATGCTTTTGAAGCCCCCGCGTCCACCCATCGAGCGGATGCAGACGTCGAGTCGCTCTGTTCCCTGTACCGTATATTTCTTGCAGGCATCCAGGAAATGCCGTTTGAGCTTTGTAAAAGGATAAGCCAACTAGCCCCTTTGGAAGAATGGCCCTCTGTCAAGGTGTTTCAAGTGATGAGCCAGCTGAGAGAGGCCAAAGAAAAAGATACAACACAAGAAGGTACGGGGTACGGCAAACAGAGCGAAACTGATGAAAGTACAAGCTTTGATAGCAGTACGGTATTCGGCTCGATGACGAATGGCAATACAGGGTCGAACATCAGCCTCAAGAAACTTCGTGAGGCTCGTATTAAAGACATCAAAAACAAACCAAAACTTGATGCAGAAGCTTTGGCTGAAGATACTAAGCGAAGCTTGAGTTTCCCGAATGGTGATGAGCTCAGTAACGCCTTTGATAAAAAAGGCATTATAGGCAGTATATACAACGAATACGAAACACGCTTTGAGCAGGTAGAAATGTCAAAAGCCATCGCAAAGGCATTTTCCTCTTCGATGAACTTGTCTATTGAAGCAGGCACTGGTGTGGGTAAATCGATGGCGTATCTATTGCCGGCGGCCTTGTCTGCAAAAAACAACAATATTACCGTGGGGGTGGCCACTAAAACAAACGCCTTGCTTGATCAACTTGTATACAAAGAGCTGCCACTGTTGTCAGAGGCTTTTAATGAAGAAAGCAAGATACTTCAAAAGGGGAGCGTCGAACAGAAAGAGGCACTCTTATCACAAACAGATTGTGTTCGTATCGATCCAGGAGGGGAGAACCAAAGAGAAAGCTTGGAGCAAAACAAACCTTTTGCGCAAGATATAGACTATGCATCGCTCAAGGGGTTCTCCCATTACCCTTGCCTACGCTTGATAGACAAAATTGCGCGAAAAGAGGCAGGGATGCGCTCTGTATCGGGCAAACCTTGTTCCCAGGCACCTGCGATAGCTGCTCTTTTGTCTTTTGTGGAGCAAAGCACCTACGACGATATAGACAGTTTAAAAATAGACTTTCGCTTATTGCCCAAATATCTTTTCACAACTAGCAGCCGCGAATGTTTGAGAAGAAAATGCCCCTTTTATGGCAAGTATTGTTTTGTGCACGGGGCTCGTAGGGCGGCAGAAAACGCCGATATCGTCGTCACTAACCAAAGCCTTCTCTTTTGTGATATTGTCGCAGGTGGGGGTCTTCTTCCTCCGATTAGATATTGGATTATCGACGAGGCCCATGGAGCTGAGGATGAAGCGCGACGCGCCTTTTCCCTTAGTGTCGCCGCAGATGAAGTGGGTCGTCTTGCAGCGAAGGTAGCTTCAGGGGAAGACTCGCAGAACTGCTTTATCAGGGCAGAGCGCTGCGTAGGTGACGCCCTTGACGACATTTCCCTCTTCTACTCACTTACTTCGAAGGCCCGCGCAGCTGGCATCGCGTTCGATGAAGCTGCGATGGAGTTCTTTGCCCGTCTCAAAGAGCTTTCTTTTTTTGATACGAACAAGAAAAGCAAAGCCTATGAGCAGGTTGAAATTTGGATTAATGACGATATTCGTTCTAGCGCGATCTTTATGTCACTGGCAGGGTACGGAAAAACGCTGATAGACGCTTCGGAGAAGCTGATTAAAGCAAGCCAAGAAATAGTGGGAATTTTAGAAGACGTTGAAGGGGCCGCTGAGGCTCAGCGCGATATAGCGAGTGTGGCCATCCGCCTCAAAGAGCTTTTAGACGCCCTTGAGATCATTCTATTTAAAGCACCTCCTGACTATGCATATTCTGTTATCTTATCTAAGAATCAGGGAAGACAGGCGGATAGGCTCGAGGCCCAACCTGTCAATGTGGGGAGTAAGCTCAATGATGATTTCTTCACACGGACCCATTCCGTTATTCTCACGTCTGCGACTATTACGGTAGCGGATAGTTTTGAATCTTTCGAAAACGCTTTAGGGCTCAATGAGAGCGAATATTCTCTTGCAGCAAGCAAAAAACTAAACTCAAGTTTCGATTTCGATACACAGATGACCGTCTATGTGGTAAATGATATTCCTGAACCAAATAGTTCGGGATATCTAGCTGCCTTGCAATCGCTTCTTATAAAAGTACACCAAGCCCAAAGGGGCTCGATGCTTACGCTTTTTACAAACCGCAGAGAAATGCAAAACTGTTTTGATGTTGTATATCCAGCCCTTAAAAAAGAAGACTTAAGGTTGGTCGCTCAAAAATGGGGAGTTTCAGCGAAGGCACTGCGTGATGAATTCCTAGCCGATGAGCACCTGTCACTTTTTGCCCTAAAAAGTTTCTGGGAGGGCTTTGATGCGCCCGGCTCCACTTTGAAGGGTGTAATTATTCCAAAGCTTCCTTTTTCAAAGCCCTCAGATCCGTTGTCCCGTGAACGCTCTCTCCGAGATGACCAGGCATGGATGCATTATGTTCTGCCACAGGCGATTATCGAAACCAAACAAGCAGCGGGGAGGCTTATACGAAATGCTAAAGATACGGGAGTTTTGATACTGGCAGATCGTAGACTGCTGAGCAAGTCGTATGGCAAGTTGTTTTTAAAGTCGATGCCGAGCAAGACCATACAGGTATGCTCAAGCACAGAAGTCGCACAGGCTCTAAGCCGTATGCATCAAAAATAATAGACCGGCCTGGGACTCTGTCACGCATAGTAGAGTGTTTTTATGGGTAAAAAGAATTCGAAACATACGCAGACAGCTCATATAAAGAGCCATACAGCCGGTACATCCAACGAGATTTCCTTGAGTGTGCTCGACGCTGCACGTCAGAGGGCAGATTTGGAGCATGGGAAGGCCGAGAGCTCTGCCCCTTTCCGCCCCGGGAAGATATCAATTCTTTCATGGAGACCTACATCAAGAAAACCTAAGCCCACACCTTCCCGCGACGATGCATTGGCCCTTATGTCTGACGACACAGTAGGTCTCTCTTCAGGAGAGACCTACAAAGCAAGGCTCTACACCGATCAGGCACTGCAATATGGATCGGTAGGCAAAAAAGAGAGCACGGCCTTTGGGGGCTCTACAAGCGCTGTGTCCTCCGCGGTCCGTTCACCGGAAGACGAAATAGAAAGACGGAAAAAAAGACGGCGTCGCAGAAGGTTCCTGTACACCAGTCTAGGGGCTATCTTCTTAGCGTTTGCCCTTGTAAGCATAGGTACTTTTGCCTACAAAGAGATTAACAGGCATAAGCAGATGACCTCTTTGCTTGAGGAGTCTTTGACGCTGGCCTTGCAGGCTGACGGTCCAACAGTAAAGCTTGATGAGTTGATTAATACCCCCTTAGACGAAGTTAGCGCGGAAGAGATTGTAGAAGTTCTTTTCAGCCTGGAGGGGGCCGAGTCTTCTCTGAAAGAGGCTCATGGGTATGCGGAACTCTCTCTCGAGGAGATGCGTGAGTCTGCAGAGCGAGAAGCGGCAGACCAGGCTTTGACAGCAACTGACTCTCGCCTCATTATGATAGAGGAAGGTCGAAAAATATTACAGGCAGGCCTTGCATACAAGGAGGGAACAGACTCCCTTTCCGAGGTCTGGTCAGTCATTGTGAAGGCAGATGCCTGTATTCGGGAAGCGGCGCTTTCAGTTGTAGACACAAGCGACGAAAATGTAGAAGTCTCTAAAAGTAAGCTGACAGAAGCGGCTGGATATCTCGACGAAGCTCTCATAAGCCTGACAGCCTTACATGAATCAAGCCTATCCCCAGATATGCAGGAAATGATTGAATATACGAAAACAAGAAAAGAAGGGGTTGGCCACGGCATTGCTTCTGATGAAGCCATTTTAGCTCGTGATAGGGAAACGGCAGAAAAAGAAAACGGACTGTATAACGAGGCTGAGGCAGAATCGGCTATGTTGGCAGAAGGGCTTTCGGAAAAATCAAGCAAAGCGCTCTTGGACGCCTACGAAGAGGCGACGAAAGCCCCCCGGGCCATATACGAAGCGAGTCGTTTAGAAGCGAGCACTGCAGACGTTTTTCTTCGTGACTATTTGGGAACTTCAAATAAATAGCGTATACTTGCACAAATACAACAGCGCCTTCTACGAGGCCAGTACGGCGAGAGAATTGAAGGGGTAAGGAAAGGTCGTTTCATGCCGAAACCAATAGATCATATCGCGTACCTGTCACAGAATATCGGTCCTCGGCCAGCGGGAACCGAGGAAGAACAAAAAGCGGCTCAATATATCGCTGAACAACTTCAACAAGAGGCAGGTTTATCTGCTGCAATAGAAGATTTTAGAGGTGAAACTAACGGAGAGCTGCCCACTATGATTTGCGCCCTCCTAAGCTTTCTGCTAGCTCTCATAAGCTTCTTCCTGCCCATAATCAGGATACTAGCCTTTGCAATTACACTCGTAACAGCTCTGCTCTATCTTGCCGAGAGCTTAGGTCATCCTCTCTTGTCGAGATATTTCCACCAGGGTGTGAGCCAAAACGTTGTAGCGAAATTCGAGCCAGAGCAATCTTCTAGCGGCGGCAGCGTGCGGCGCAGAAAAATTATCGTAGTCGCCAACTATGATAGCGACAGAGTTCGAAGCGAGCTCAGCGAACTAGGACTCAAGATACTCCCTATTTTGAAAAAAGTAATCTTAGGGGCCATACTAGCAATCCCCCTCTTGTTGCTCCTGCGAATCCTTTTTTTCGCGGATGCAAGCGGGAAAGCATCTTTGTTCCTTCATATTTTGCTGGGTATCGCTATGTTTTTTACCTCCTTGCCGGTAGTTCTTTTCGTTTTGCATAAAATGGCTCCCTACAACGAGGCTGCAAACTGCAACGCATCTGGTGTAGCGGCAATGCTTGAGCTCGCCCGAAAGATAGGCAGGAGGGGCGCGGGCGGGGCTAGTCTGACACAAGAAAATCCTCAGATAGGTGCAACAATCCACGGTGAGGAAAGGGCCAGGGCTTTAGGCTTGCTTGATGATGAGACGGAACTCGTCTACGAAGTACCTGAGTTCTGTCCCCCGACTTCGGCTCCACTCAGTCAAAGTGAACGGCTTGCTTCTGCAAAAATGTCCATTGCGGCAATAACAGGGCAGGAGTTCCGTCCACGGAGCCACGAGTCTGTCGCACAAAACCTTGTACAAGTCAAAGCTTCAGGCAAAGAAGAGGCCAGGGAAGAAGCAGTATCAGAGTTTAGAGGAGAAATACGAGAGGCATTAACCCATGCGCCAGGAGCTGAGCGTCTCGAGCCAGGCGTCACCGATGAGGACGAGGCAGAATTAGGGGAAGTATTTGCCCAACCTGGACAATATGTTCAAGAGGCCTCACCGTACAATGCGGCTCCCTCTCACCACACGGCGGACCAAGGTCTAGCAACTAGCTTCCAGGAGGAAGCTCCTGCAGCGGCAGTATCGTCAGACAGTGGAAGAATTTCTGCTGATAGCGGCAGATCAAGTGTATTATATGGTGCCCCTCAAAAATCTGAGGTGCCTGAATGGTTCAAAAAGGCTCAAGAAAAAGCCAAAAAATCAGCCGAAACAGAAGCAAAGGTTCAACGCTCTCAATATGCAGACGCATTTGATTCTGCCCTTGAAGCAAATGCCACCGAGGCAGGACTTGATAGTCGGGCGCATATCGAAAAAAGGGAAGCGCGCATTAGAGGGCTACGCGAAGACATCATGGAAGCGAGCGTTCCCAAGCGCTCTGATCGTGACGAACTCGGTGCGCAAGATGTTGCCAATGTCGTGGATGTCGAAATAGCTGGAGGTGAAAAAGTCCAAGAGAGCTTGGGAGAGAAGGGATTATCGTCCGAGTACGACGATCTTGGCGGAACAAGGGCGATGCCTCCCATAGACGTAAGCAACCTCCGAAAAGGAGACTCTCAGAGAAATAGTGCCAAAAATGACACACAGTCATTGACTTCGGTACAGACGTCAGAAAAAAAGACAAGCCCAGAAATAATCAATATTCCTCAGATTCCAACCGAGGCAAATGCTGCGACCAGCAGTCCGTCATTTTCGAGGAAGCCCATTCTGCTTCCCGATATCGGCACAACGGGGTCCCACGTACCTCTTACATCAGCAAAACAGCAGCGTGCGCCTTTAGCGATGGACGGCCCAGAGTCTGCCCAAGATGCAGCTAAAAGCCTCTTGACCCTTTTGCCTACCATTGGTGGGGATGATGCAAGTGACACTGCTCATCTAACCAGTAATGAAAACGAGCGCGCAACTGATGCCGAAGAAAACAGGCTTGATGGACTCAAGGGTTCCAACACAAACAGCTTCTCAGTCTTGTCACCTGCCGGCATTGACCAAAACAATAACTCCGAGACTTCCGCCCACAGCATAGTTACGACGGCTGGAGCATTTGGGGCTTCAGGTATGACGGGTACGTTTAAGCCTATTGCCGACGAGCTTTTAAAAGATGCAGATCCGGACGATATATATGTTGAAGATGCAGATGATTCTGTGTTTGATAGAAACCTAACAGAAACGGGTGCTTTTGCGGGTCCGGGATATGTCGAAATGCCGAAGTCGCGCATTCATCGTCTTTTTGGGAGGTTTGGTTCTAAGAAGGCAAAAGAGGAAGTTCCGAGTGCACAGCAGTGGTTGGATGTCGATGAAGACTTTGATGCTCGCGAGGCAGGCGCAGCCCGCGGGGGATGGGACAGCTTTCAGGAAGATGGGGATGGTTTTGAGGGAGGCCACGGTTCGTCAGGTGCTGAAGACTCCTGGGAAGGAGGGGCTTTTTCTCGTTCCTCTCGCGTAGAGCCAGAAGGACTTGACGAGGTAGCGACAGATACGTGGGAAAGCTTGGAAGAGGATACGAGCTTGTATTCCTCCTATGGAGAGGCCGAAGGCTATGCATCTGAAATAGAAGAGATACAAAACTTTTATGGCCAAGGGTTTAATACGGAGACCTGGTTTGTGGCGCTCGGCTCGCAGCTGGCTAACAACGGGGGTATAAAGGCTTTCCTTAAGGAGCACGAACAAGAGCTAAGAGGGGCCATTATCATAAGCCTCGAGGCCTTAGGGGATGGCGATCTGTGCTATTTGGGGAAAGAGGGCCTTCGAAGCAAACAGGGGACATCCACACGCATGAAGCGATACATCAAAAAAGCTTCCCGCGAAACGAACACTCCCATCGAGGAAAGAGATATTCTCTGGCGTGAAAGTGTGGCAAGTGTCGTTGGAAGGAGAGGGCTTCAGACCGTCAGCATAGCAGGTATGTCTGGCGCAAAGCCTGCTCATTTTTGCTCAGAAAATGATGTTATGGACAATATCGACGAGGCAAGACTGATGCGCAATACTGAATTTGCAATGGAATTGATAAGAAGTATCTGAAGTATATGGCAAACATAGCTTGCATTCTCTCTATATGAATTACAATAGCTTCGCCCAAAACACTAGGAACTGTCGAGCGGAACTGTCGAGCAGCAGCTTATTTGAAGCGGGCATCATGGTGAAGCAATCGAAACATAGAAAGGTACTCAATATTATGGCAATTGAAGGCTATTGTGTGAAGTGTAAAGAAAAAAGAGAAATGACGAACCCCGTTGAGAGCACGATGAAAAACGGTAGACCGATAACGAAGGGTTCATGTCCTGAGTGCGGTACGACCATCTGTCGTATTGGTTCTACAAAAAAATAAAGGCTCTGCCCTGGTCTCATACATTTTGAGTCGTGAGGCCTCGCGTAGGCAGTTGCTTGTGTGTGTACGACAGGTGCAGAGGCTGTCTTCAGTACGCGAAATGATGCAGTATCTAACATTTCGATACACAACAAAGAAGTCAAGGACGATCCTGGATCGTCCTTTTTTTGTGCGAGATTGATATTTGATCCATCATTGTCCTATAATAACGGCTCATGGTATGCGGGTGTGGCCAAGCGGTAAGGCAAAAGCTTCCCAAGCTTTCATTCGCGGGTTCGATTCCCGTCACCCGCTCCATATAGAATCTGTATACTCGATATCGGAGTGACTCGATGAGATTTCGTAATACGCAAGGCGGAGCCCGCCCTATCCAGGCTACTTCTTATAAAAATTCAGACAAAAATAATCGAAAAGCATATAACGCCTACCCCTTGCAGGGGCAGAGGGAAGGTTATGTCGGACAAACGGCATACGACTATTCACGAAAAGATACTCGCTATAGCTCTAAAGCAGGCAAAATGAGTTCAACTAAAAAAGTCGCCCTCGGCCTTGTCGCTGTGCTTGTATTTTTGATAGTAGGCGGAGGGACAGCTTTCGCCCTGTACGCGAACTCAATCAACGAGTCTCTCGCTGGCAGTAAAACGAAGGAAGAAATAGACGCTATTGAAAGCACCTTGGTTGCCGTGCAAAGTTATAGCGATCCTTTCTATGTAGTGCTTATCGGTTCGGACGAGCGTACAGACTCTGAAGACATGGGGAAAAGGTCCGACACAAACATTCTCGTGCGTGTCGACCCCGCGAACTGCGCTATAACGCTCCTCTCTATTCCGCGTGACACCAAAATAGAGCTTGATGGGTATGGAGTTCAAAAATTTAATGCCGCTTATTCATACTTCGGTACAGCAGGGGCTATCGAAGCGACAAGCGAGCTTTGCGATGTTGATATCTCACACTATGCCGAAGTGAATTTTGATGAACTCATCGAGCTGGTTGATGTAATTGGCGGCGTTGAGATAGATGTTGAGCAGCGCATCGACAATCCCAAAGCGGGCAGTGTGGTGATAGAGGAGGGCCTGCAGACCCTTGATGGAGAAGCCGCTCTCGTATACGTACGCGACAGGGATTATGCCGACGGTGACTACACAAGGACATCTCATCAACGCGAGCTCATTGAGGCTATTTTGAAAAAAATAATGAACTTGTCTGTGGCAGAGCTTCCCGGGGCTATTCAAAAAGCTGCGGGCTGTGTGACAACCGATTTAAAGGTCGATCAAATTATCGATCTCGCCCTTCAATTTAAGGACATCAATAATTTAAAAATATACTCGGCCGTCCTCCCCTCAACTACAGCCATGATCGACGGTTTATCGTATGTGATAGCCGATCCTCAAGGCCTCATTGAAGTGATGAAACTAGTTGAAAGTGGCAAGGATCCAAGCACCTACAAAAGCACTTTCGTATACACAGGCGGCAACAGCGCAGGGAGTGCAGAATATACGGACTCCTCAGACAACGATGCCTACTCCTATGGAGACTCGTATTATGAACCGCAGGACACGTGGAACGGAGACTCCTCTGGAGACTCGTATTATGAACCGCAGGACACGTGGAACGGAGACTCCTCTTGGGAA
>CAYFQW010000007.1:0-17211 GCA_964345475.1 uncultured Raoultibacter sp. | reverse complement strand
TGGAGACTCGTATTATGAACCGCAGGACACGTGGAACGGAGACTCCTCTTGGGAAGAAGAGCCTCCAGAAAATATTCCTAGCGAAACGCCTGATCCGTCACCTACGGAGCCCGAGCAGCCCGATCTTGATTCGAGTTCTGCCGGGTCTGAGCAGTAGTAAGCCTATACGTTGTGTAGGAACGGGCAGCGCTCAGCCCGGAAGATGAAGAAAAACGTCCTACGAAAGAAGCGTCCTGCGAAACTCGAGGTCGCTTTTTAGGATAATATCAAGCCCGAGTTCTGGCTTCCAGCCGAGAACTTCGAAGGCCTTGTCTGCACAAGCTATGAGCCTTGCAGGATCGCCGGGGCGACGCGGCCCTGTTTCATAGGGTACTTCGATGAGCTTTAAAGCCTCGTCAATCATTTGCTTGACACTGTAGCCTTCTCCCGACCCCAGATTCAAAATAAGGTTCTCATGCTTGCTCAAAATATGCTCAGCGCCGAGGACATGTGCTCGGGCCAAATCGCTAACGTGAACGTAATCACGTATACAGGTTCCATCGGGTGTGGGGTAGTCGGTACCAGCAATCACTATGTTGTCCCTCAGGCCTAGAGCTGCCTGCATAATGATAGGGACAAGCCAGGTGATAACTGGTTTATCAAGGCCAATCTCTAGAGTGCGATCTGCGCCTGCTACGTTGAAGTACCTAAAGATGCAATAGTTCATGTCGTGGGCAGCACACACCCAGTGAATCATTTTTTCGCAGGAAAGTTTCGTTTCACCATAAGGATTTATAGGGGCAAGGGGGTCGTCTTCATGACAAATCCCACTAAGGGGTTCCCCGTATACGGCAGCTGTTGAAGAAAAGACTAAATTCTTAATGCCGGCATCCCTCATGCATTCCAGCATGGTTCGAACACCTTCAACATTATTATAGTAGTAGGCAAGCGGCTGCTCTACGCTCTCTGGAACAATAAGCTTTGCAGCAAAATGCATGACGGCGTCAATGCTACCGCGTTCTAGTTCTTTTCGGATGCACGAGGCGAGCTGTTCTTTATTGCAGATATCACCTTTGTAAAAACGTGCTTCTGTGTGAACAGCGCCGCGATTGCCGGTGCTCAAATCGTCATAAACAGCAACATCATGGCCAGAGCGAATCAGTTCATACACCGCATGGCTTCCAATATACCCAGCTCCACCTAGTACAAGTACCTTCATAGTATCCTCCGCATGTTCTCAATGATAATTCTATTTTAGGGTATATGCGCAGGCACGAATAGTACAAGGATTATTCGTGCCTGCCTATTAACAGAAAGAAAAAATTCTCCCTATTTCGGCTTCTTGCCGCCCCCAAACATATGTCGGCCGATAAACGTACGCCAGATTACATAGACTCCCAGTACGAAAGCACCTACGTATCCTAAAAACCCTAAAAAAGGCACGCCAAGAAATTGAGGCTTTAAATTAGTGGTGCACAAGATGCTTGAACCGACGAACAAGCCTGCCGAAATAAGGGATAGGGATAAACGACCTGCGACCGTGTAAAAAGAGCCAAGAAGATCTTCTGACGCCTTCATATTCATAGTGATTTTCAAGGCGCCGCGGTTAAGCATGGAAAGAGAGTGCCCGAGTTGCGCAGGTAACTCGACGCTTGCTTCTGCCGATTTGAGGCCCGTAAAGCTCAACTCTTGGACTTTTGCTACAAAAGATTGAGGGTTGAGAAGTTGTTTTTTTGCATGCTTGGAAACGATATCAATAATATTTATCTCCGGAGCAATCTGGGAAAGGACCCCTTCTAGAGTGAGAAGGCCACGCGCAAGCATAGTAAAGGAAGGAGGGAGAGAAAGGTTTTGCCGACGCAGTATCTCGACTACGTCCGAGAAAGCGCTCCCAATATTTATATCCGACAATTTAGAGCTTGCATAACCTGCCAGCATGGCATCCATTTGGTCGAGCAGGAGGCCATGGTCTACCTGAGTTCCACCTTTTGAAAGAGCAAGCAAGGAATCCTTCAGCCCATAGGCGTCGTTCGTGGTGATTGAGATGAATATTTTGCTCATCAGAAGCTTTTCACCCTCAGTGAGCCGTCCTACCATGCCCAGATCTATCCAGATGATCTCATTGTTTTTGATAAGGATATTACCTGGATGCGGATCGGCATGGAAGAAACCATTATCAATAATTTGAGTCACATAGCTTTGAGCAAGACGTTCGCCTATACTCTGTAACTTGGAGGCATTGGCCTCAGTTTTTTCAATATCGTTGACGAGCGTGCCGGTAACAAATTCCATGACAAGTACCTTGTCGGTAGAGTATTTTGGATATGGGAGCGGGCTTGAAATGCCAATTTGATCCTTAGTGTCTTCGTAGAAACAAACAAGATTATCGAGCTCAACATGAAAATCCAGCTCCTCAACCGTTGTACGCTCAAGCTCGTTAATAAGATTATCCAAGGAAAGTATAATGCCGTCGTATGACGTAGTCGAAAAATCCGCGAGGGCAATGATGCGCTTCATAAGCATGATGTCTTCGGCCATGGTTTCGTCGATGCCAGGACGACGCACCTTAATAGCGACTATATTTCCGTCAAGGAGCTTTGCTCTGTGAACCTGGGCGATTGAGGCTGAGCCTAGCGGTGTTCCCTCTATGTATTCGAAAACGTCTTTCCAGGGAGTGCCTAAAGAGTCTTCGATTCTACTAAGGACCGTTTCGAAGTCGACTGGCGGAACCTTGGTTCGGAGTTTTATAAAAGAGTCGCAATATTCCTTAGGAAGAATATCTCCCCGGTTGGATGCAATTTGCCCCAATTTTACAAAGGTGGGCCCGAGGTCCTCTAGGATGGCAGTGGCTTTTTCGGGGGAAAGCCCCTTAAAGGCATCGTGCTTTTTGAGAACCTGCCTGATTTCCTTCATGCGAGGTCCAGAGGTTTTGTCCTTTAAAGCGAGTTCGACGACTCTAAGAAACTCTTTGAGTGTTGCCATAGGTCTTTCCGCCCATCTTTTCCGATAAGGTCAGTGTTACCTGTAAAAAATATGATACCACCTTGTAAGCCGAGCTATAAAAAACGAAAGCCTGCTGTTGTCTAAAACGGAGTACTGTCTCTGAGGGAAGCGCAGGAACAGTTTGCTGTAAAAAGAAGGAAAATATAATGTAAATTATCCTTGATAAAGAATAAATCATAATTTAGAATAATACCCGTAGGAAGAACCTTTCTTTCTCTCGTCTTTGTAAGGACCGTCTCCCCCAGCGGTCCTTACCTATTTTAGTCAGCTTTTTAACGTTTACTGAGCAAAAGGCAGGTCTTCGAGCTATGTGCCCTATGGATCGTGCTAGGATAGACGCTTGAGAATACAGGAAAGGGAATGTATGGCTAATTCAATTCACTTCGGAACTGATGGCTGGCGCGCCATCATCAGAGAAGATTTTACAGAGGACAATTTAATAAAAGTAGTTGATGCGGCGTCGCAGGTTTTTCAAGAAAAGGCTCAGATGCTTGGTAAGAAAGCAGAAGATTGCGTGCTGTACGTCGGTCATGATTGTAGGCTTGACGCCCATACTTATGCTCAACTTGCTGCTGAAGTAGCTGCTGCCAGAGGCTTTCGCGTTAAACTTACACAAGATTACTGTCCTACACCGGCCTTATGCTGGGCTGTATCTCGCGACGAGGATGCAGTAGGTGGCATTATGCTAACAAGCAGCCATAATCCAGCTGAGTATTTAGGCGTTAAGCTGCGCATGGAAGACGGAGGGGCTTCCTCTAAAGAGTTTACTGATCAAGTGGAGTCCTTGATAGGCGACGAAGTGGCACAAGGGCGGGGAAGCTACGAAGTGCACGATCTTGTGAGCCCTTATCTAGAGCAGCTCACATCTTGCGTGGATGTCGAAGCCATCAAAAACTCCGGCTTGCGCGTGGTTGTCGACCCGATGTTTGGGGCAGGCCGTCTGTATCTTGCTCAGTTGATGGAGAAGCTCGGCCTTGAAGTGGTTGAGATAAATAATATTGAGGATCCCAGCTTTGACGGGCTTCACCCAGAGCCTATCCCGCCGTGGATCAACAGAGCATTGTCGCGCGTCAAAGAGCTCTCCTTCGATGCAGGTTTTATAACTGACGGTGATGCTGATCGCATCGGTGCAGTTGACGACGAGGGGAACTTTGTCAATCCACACACGATTATAACCCTGCTCGTTTCCCACTTATACGAAAACAAGAATCAGCGAGGAAGGGTGGTTTCGACTATCACCGCCTCATCTCTCCTCGCGCGTCAGTGCGAGCGTCTCAACCTTGAACTCACTCTCATGCCTGTTGGGTTTAAATGGATTTACGGAGAAATGAAAAAGGGCGACGTCATGATAGGCGGCGAAGAAAGCGGCGGCATCGGCATACCTTCGCACCTAAAAGAGCGCGACGGCCTGCTCATGGCACTTTTATTAACCGAAATGATGGCCCAAAACAAGAAAAGCCTCAAAGATCTCGTGGGCGAAATGCACGAAAAGATCGGTAAATTTGAATTTATGAGACGCGGCCTGCAGATTAGTCCTCGCCAGATGGAGTACTTGCGCAAGGAAACCATCCCTCATCATGCAGAAGAATACATCGCGGGAAAGAAAGTTCTTGGGATAGACCGACTCGATGGCATAAAGTTTAACCTCGAAAACGATGCCTGGGTTATGATGCGACCTTCAGGTACAGAGCCTATCGTAAGGATTTATGCAGAGGCGCCCACAATGGAGGAAGTGGAAGAATTGCTTAACGAGGCCGAACAGCTCGTACTGTACGGCTCAACCACGCACGAGGGCTCTTAGGAAGAAAAACGAGGAAATGTTTTTAAGAGCCTCCAAGCCCTTTGCTTTTCCTCGTCACTTTTTAACATATTCTCGAAGGAGGAAAAGGCTCTTGTCTCCCTTCCAAATACCCTACAGGCCCTATGGAGAGGAATAGTTTGCCTGTAACTGAGCTCGCACACCCTTGCGCTCTGCTCATCTGTGATTACCAAGAAGAGGGGGTCGAGCCCCTCGATAAGGGTAAAAAGACGGACGTTAGAAAGAGCCGTAGGCGTTGCCCCTCCATTCGAGGAAGCCTCCTCTGCAGAGTTAGGCTCCAGGCTAATAAAGGTGCAAGCCCCTTTTCCATATCCGAGACGTGCAAAAGAACTGTTGAATGCATTTTTTGCCTGTGCGTTTAGCCGACGAGAGCTCACTATACATATGGCTCCTTCGCGACAGCCCGAAAGGTAGGACGCAAAGTGTTCCCAAATGTGCACGAGAGTTTTTTCATACATGTTACTTTTCACGGGAAATTTCACACCGCTCCTTGAAGTTTATGCTCCACGGTACTATAAACTATCATAATGGCAAGAAACAAAGAGTGCAAAAGGAGTCTTTCATGTGTACAAATGGAGTCAACGCCGATCAGTTTAAGATGATGTTGGAGCAAATGGACGATCAAATTGCTCTCAACCGACGCTGGGTGCATAAGCTTTTCCATACGGCAGATGATGCGCAATATAAAAAAACGGCCGCAAGCCTGAAAGAGGCACAGGGGTTACTCGATGACGTGCGGGCACTTTTGACCGACGCCCAAGACGCGTTCGAAAAAGATGTTTCTGACGCGAGTGGCGTAAGCGTTAAGCTCGTGTAGTTCCCCAGTTCTCAACTGTATGCAGGGGGACAAGCGCATCTCCCAAAGTTCATGTTGATTGTAGGGCATAGACGGCGTGTGTCAGAAAAGATGAGTTCTCGCATGCATCTAGCCGAATACGTCCAGAAGGAAATAGGGGTGTGTGGTGGGAAATGATTTAGTCCGCTTTTCAGTAGCGATGCAGGAAGGCTTGCTTGTAAAGTTCGATCGCTTGGTCGCTCGGCGCGGTTTAGCGAAAAACCGAAGTGAGGTAATTCGCGATCTGGTTCGCGACGCCTTAGTGGAGGAAGACTGCGCAACGCCAGGCACGGACGTGATGGGGATTCTCACTATTGTATTCGACCATCACTCCAAGGATGTGCAGGATAAGCTTCACGATATTCAACATGACTATCTCAGCTCTGTTGTATGCTCCACACATATACACCTCAACCAGCACGAGTGTTTAGAAGTGATTGTGCTTCGTGGCGAAACAGGTTTGGTACAGGATATAGCTAATCTCATACTGGGAACAAAAGGTGTTAAAAACGGTCGTCTGGTGCTCACGTCTACGGGCGCCTTTTCATTTTAGGACAAGAGAAAACTATGGATACAAAAGTGTTACTAGGCCACGGCAGTGGCGGCATAATGATGAAACGCATAATCAATGAAGTTTTTTTTGAGGCGTATGGGGGAGAAGAACTGCTCAAAGGAGATGATGCCGCCGTACTGCCCGGATTGGAGCCAGGAGAAAAGCTCGCCTTTTCCACTGACGGCTACGTAGTTACCCCGCAATTCTTCCCCGGGGGAGATATAGGCAGGCTTGCGATATGTGGTACCGTGAACGACGTCGCAACAAGTGGAGCCAGGCCCGCTTATATAAGCTGTGGCTTTATTTTGGAAGAGGGCTTCCCCTTGCAAGACCTCAAGCGTATTTGTGCTTCTATGGCAGAAGTTGCCAAAGAAGCCGGTGTAGCTATCGTTACAGGGGATACGAAGGTAGTGAACCGAGGCTCTGGCGACGGTGTCTTTATCACCACCAGCGGAATAGGCGTGATACCGAAGGGCAGAGAACTCTCCGGAACACGCATCGAACCAGGCGATAAAGTCTTGGTCAGCGGGACCATCGGAGATCATGGCATTACAATCATGAGTTGTCGCGAGTCCTTAGGCTTTGAGGCAGAGATTAAAAGCGACGCTGCGCCCTTGGGCTCTCTAGTCGAAGACGTCTTGAAGGCAGCTCCCCATACACGCTGCTTCAGAGATCCAACCCGAGGAGGAATTTCCTCATCCTTAAACGAGTTTGCAGAACAGTCGCAGGTTGACATCATAGTCGACGAGCCAGCAATTCCCGTCAAGCAAGCCGTTCTTGGAGCTTGTGAAATGCTCGGCTATGACGTGTACCAGGTGGCCAATGAAGGTAAGATGCTTTGTGTGGTTGCTGCTGACGAAGCAGAGGCAGCACTTGAGGCAATGAAAAAAAATCCATACGGGAAGGATGCAGCTCTTATAGGAGAAGTATGTCAAGCAAAGGAGGAAAGGGGACCGAAGGTGCTTCTTAGGACGGCTTTTGGAAGCACGCGGATACTTGACATGCTTGTTGGGGAGCAGCTTCCGCGTATTTGCTAGAAACGGGTATTGATCATTTTTTATGTACAAGCGCAAGGCAATTCTTCCAAACAGTGAAGAAACAGAAAAAGTACTTGCATTTAAACAGGGGAATGGTATCTTTCGCACAGAAAGTTTTTAGACGAGACGAGTATAAGGCTGGATACTTAAAAAGGAGAATGCGTTATGTCCCATCCGGTTATCGAAGTCGATGAGTGCATCGGTTGTGGTATTTGCGTTGATGCATGCCCGCAAGAAGTTTTGGAAGTAGTTGGCGGCGTGGCTGAAGTCGTCAATGAGGAGAATTGCATTGCCTGCGGCGATTGCGTTGAAGAATGCCCCATGGGTGCTATTCCCGAAATCATCGAGGACTAAACCCCGCAACACCTCATCTACAATCCCATAAAGAAACCCCCACCTGGACTAGACGTCAGGTGGGGGTTTCTTTATGGGACAAGAATAAAAGGTGAGTCTGTGGTAAGGAGCTTACGTAAAGATGACGAATTATAAATATTAAGAAAAAGAAGTTAATAAACTTGACACGTTAACACTCAAGTTATATATTATTTTCAATACAAAGGCACTTGTTTTTCGATATGTTCCTTTCATGTGCACACGGGTATGTCGATGAAGGACACAGGCGGGCAAGGGCACAGGTACATGGAAACAATCTTTCAAGAGAGGAAGTAATAAGAATGGCAAAGATTATTGGAATTGATCTAGGCACTACAAATTCAGCGATGGCGGTCATGGAGGGCTCCGAGCCTGAAATCCTTGTAAACGCTGAGGGCGATCGTACTACTCCCTCAGTAGAAGGTTTTCGCAAGGATGGCGAGCGTGTCGTAGGTAAGGCTGCAAAAAACCAAGCTGTCACCAATCCTGAAAATACCGTAGCTTCAGTCAAACGTTTTATTGGACGTTCGTTTGAAGAAACAAAAGAAGAGCAAAAAACTATCGGGTATACCGTCAAAAAAGGCAAAGACGGTCGCGCTGTCGTAGATATTGATGGCAAAGATTATTCTGCTGAAGAAATTTCTGCAATGGTGCTTCAAAAGCTGAAAAATGATGCAGAGAAGCAAATAGGATCCTCTGTAACTCAGGCGGTTATCACGGTACCTGCTTATTTCAACGACGCTCAGCGTCAAGCAACAAAGGATGCAGGCAAAATTGCAGGTCTTGAAGTACTCCGTATTATTAACGAGCCAACCGCAGCAGCACTTGCGTATGGCCTCGACAAGACCAGCAAGGATCAAGAAATCCTCGTATTCGATCTCGGTGGTGGAACCTTCGACGTTTCTATCCTGGAGCTTGGCGATGGTGTTTTTGAAGTACGCGCCACCTCCGGAGACAATCATCTTGGAGGAGATGACTGGGATCAACGTGTGATCGACTGGTTGGCTGACAAATTCAATTCCGACAACGGTATCGACCTCCGCAAAGACAAGATGGCTTTACAGCGCCTGAAGGAAGCTGCTGAAAAGGCCAAGATTGAGCTTTCTGCAACAAGCCAGACCAATATCAACCTGCCCTTTATAACTGCAGGCTCCGATGGTCCAAAGCATCTGGACTATACGCTGACTCGTGTCGAGTTCGAAAGCATCACGAGGGATCTGCTTGAGCGTTGCCGTAAGCCTGTCGAGCAGGCCTTGAGAGACGCAGGCCTCAAATCTGGCGATATCGACGAAGTTATCCTCGTAGGTGGCTCTACTCGTATGCCAGCTGTCCAAGAATTGGTAAAAAAGATTACAGGCAAAGAACCGAATATGTCAGTAAATCCTGACGAAGTTGTTGCGATGGGCGCAGCCGTTCAGGGTGGCGTGCTTTCCGGTGACGTTGAAGGAATTCTGTTGCTTGATGTAACTCCGCTTTCCTTAGGTGTTGAGACTATGGGTGGCGTAATGACCAAGATGATAGAGCGCAATACGACCATTCCTACGCGTAAGACTGAAATCTATTCCACAGCCGCCGACAATCAGACATCCGTAGAGGTTCATGTTCTGCAGGGTGAGCGTGAGATGGCAGCGGGAAACAAAACGCTTGGTAAGTTCCAGCTAGCAGGTATACCAGCAGCGCGTAGAGGTGTTCCACAAATTGAGGTTACCTTCGATATCGACGCTAACGGTATCGTTAATGTGTCAGCTAAAGACCTTGGTACGGGTAAGCAGCAGCAGATAACCATCTCGGGTTCAACAGCCTTGAACGATGACGAAGTCGATCGTATGGTGAAGGATGCTGAGGAGCACGCAGAAGAAGATGCCAAGCGTCGTGAAGAGGTAGAGGTTCGCAACAACGCGGAGGCCCTCATCAATGCTACCGAGCAAACACTCTCAGAGCTGGGCGACAAAGTTCCTGCCGACATGAAGACCGAAGCAGAAGATGCAATAGCGGGAGCTCGCAGTGCCCTTGAGGGACAAGATCTTGATTCGGTAAAAGAGGCAACCGAGAGAATGCAGGCTGCAGGTTATAAGTTGGCAGAAGTCGTATATTCGACCGAAGGCCAGGATGCAGGAGCTCCCGGTGCAGGAGACAGCTCCTCAAGCGATGACACTATTGAAGCAGATTATGAAGTAGTTGAAGATGAGGATGAAGGGAAGTAAACAATGACTAAGCCTGATAAGGACGATGTCTTGCGTAGCTCCGGATCAGCTGAGTCGAAAAACGGCGCGCAAGAAGGGACGGATCCTGTAAGCGCGCCGGTATCTCCCGACAACCTGGAAGAAGGTAATGCCGAAAAAATTATCGTTGAGGCAGCTGAGGTGGTAGCCGATACGGCCGAAGAAATGCTCGCGAAGGCTCAAGAGGAAGTATCGGAGTGGCAAGGAAAATACATGAGGCTTCATGCCGAATGGGACACCTATCGGCGCCGTACGGCAGAGCAACGCAGCGAAGAGCGCATTGCCGCTACTCAAAAACTGGTAGAAAATATTCTTCCTATCCTTGACGACTTTGAACGAACGATTGACTACGCAGTTAAAAATGGTGAAGGTAGCCTACTCGACGGTGTGAGAGCCGTTAAAACGAAGCTAGAAGATGCACTTGAGAAAGAAGGCGTTGAAACCATCAACCCCCAGGGTGAGGCCTTCGATGCCCTTGAGTGTCAAGCGGTGAATACGGTGGATGATAAAAAAATTCCCGAAGAAACGGTGACTGAGGTGTTTCAAAAGGGGTATAAGATGGGTAGGAAGGTATTACGGCCTGCGATGGTGACAGTTTCAATGGGTGGCCCCAAGCGCGTAGTGCCGGACGAATAAGAAAGCCGCGAGGATCGAACTGTAAGACACAATAGACAAGCGGGCGGTATAAGCCCGCTTGGCCGAAAGATACGCGCATGATACATATACCATTACGCGGAGCTCAGACCTATATGCAAGGCATGTGCAGAAAAGGGTTCTGTGCTTTAAGGTGATATAAGAAAGAGAGGTGGGGCGTATGGCAGCTAAAACACCCGATTACTATAAAACGCTGGGCGTTCCGCGCAACGCCTCCGCTGATGACATAAAGAAAGCCTTCCGCAAACTTGCTCGCACACACCATCCCGATGTGGGCGGCGATGAGGTTAAGTTCAAGGAGCTTAACGAAGCCTATGAAGTGCTTTCCGATGATAAAAAAAGAGAACTGTACGACCAATACGGAACCGCGAACGAAAATCAAATACCCCAGGGGTGGGGCGGGGCTGGAGGCAATCCCTTCGGGGGAGGTGCCGAAGGCTTTGGAAGTTGGGCTGAAATACTCGAGAGTATCCGAAATGGAGAGGGTGCTTTCGGGAATATTGACTTCGATTTTGGTGGTTTTGGCGGGCGCTCTGCGCGCCTGCGTCCACAGCGCGGGCAAGACCTCACCGTAGATTTGAAAGTGAGCTTCGATGAAGCCTTCAGGGGTACTGAAAAAAGGGTAAGCATACGCATACCTGGTAGAGAGGAAAAAGAAACCCTCACAGTCAAGGTCCCTGCAGGGGCAGTTGATGGCGGGCGTGTACGCTTCAAGAAAAAGGGAGGCCTTGGCCAGGATGGTGGCGAAAATGGTGACTTATTAATCACGACCAGAATTGAACCCCACCCGTATTACACGCGTGAAGGGGCTGACGTGGAGGTGCAACTACCCGTTTCTATCGCAGAGGCTTCGTTAGGCGCGTCGATAGTAGTTCCGGCTCCTGATGGTAGCAAGGTTAAAGTGAAGGTTCCTGCAGGAACCCAAAATGAGAGCATCCTTACCGTAAAAGGAAAGGGAGCGCCAGATGTAAAGAAAAAAGGAAGAAACGGAAACCTTAAGATTAAGGTACTCGTAGAAGTTCCAAAAACTTTAAATAAAAAACAACGTGAAGCCTTAGAAGTCTTCCAAGAGGCAAGCGAGGATAGCTTAAGGAAATGGTAGGCTATGATGAACGACAGAAACAGACCTTTATATATGATTAGTGTTGCGGCGGAGTTAGCAGGTGTTCACCCTCAAACCCTGAGAACTTACGAGCAAAAAGGCCTTGTGTCTCCACAGCGTACCTCAGGTAACACCCGCATGTATTCCCAGGCCGATATTGAACGCTTGGAGCTTATTAACGAACTAACTGGTGAGGGTATTAATTTAGCGGGTGTCATTCGCATTTTAGATCTTCGAGGTCGGCTCGACGAGCGTGATGAAGAGATTGACGGATTGCATAAACGCGTTCGTCGTCTTGCCGACCGAGTACACGAATTGGAGACGAGGGAAAGTGTAACGGCCTTGGTACGTGCAGAACGTCCTGGGTCTTTGAAGAGGCTGCTTGACTAAATAGCAGCGGGTATTTCCCGCAGCTAAAACTGCCGCTTCAACCGTGCTGCGTTTAATGCAGCCGAGCAGTTTTCAAGACAGTTCACAACATGGATTGTCGAGAGGAGAAGTAATTATGAGATTTGATAAATTAGCACTTACTGCCCAAGAGACTATCCAGCAGGCTGTATTTATAGCGGCAGCAGAGGAAGCTTCTTCGGTAGAGCCCATACATCTGTTGAAGGCATTGCTTGAGTCAGAGGAAAACAACTTATCCGCAATCATAAAGAGAATTGGCGCCGATCCGGCACAGTTGCTTGCTAATGTCGACGCTCAAATACAGGGTGCCTCCAAAACGAGTGGGCAGTTTGGCGCTCAGCCAGGGCATGCATTCATGAAAACTATCGACAACGCAGTGAAAATTGCCGAAACCTTCGATGACAGCTATGCGACGAGCGAACACATCCTTATAGCTCTTTCAGAGGATAAGGGTGCTGCAGGAAAAATTCTAAATGGAGCTGGCGTTACAAGAAAAACCATTGAAGAGGCTTATGAAGAGCTGAGAGGCGATACACGTGTCACCGACGCAACCAACAAGGTGCAGTTCGAGGCCTTGGAGCAATACGGGCAAAACCTCACGAAGCAGGCGCTCGAGGGCAAGCTCGACCCCGTTATAGGACGAAGTGAGGAAATCCGCCGTACGATCCAAGTGCTTTCTCGCCGTACGAAGAACAATCCTGTTCTTATCGGTGAGCCTGGCACAGGAAAGACGGCCATTGTTGAAGGCCTTGCTCAGCGTATTGTAACGGGTGACGTTCCCTCTTCTTTGAAAGATAGGGATATCATTACGCTCGATATAGCCTCTATGCTTGCAGGGGCGAAGTACCGCGGCGAGTTCGAGGACCGCCTTAAAGCAGTGCTGCGCGAGGTCAAACAAAGTGATGGCCGCATTCTGCTCTTTATCGATGAGCTCCACACTATTGTGGGGGCAGGCTCTACGGGTGATAGTACGATCGACGCGGGAAACATGCTCAAACCTGCGCTTGCGCGTGGCGAACTCCATGCAATAGGAGCAACAACGCTTGACGAGTATCGTAAATATATTGAAAAGGACGCAGCTCTCGAGCGTCGTTTCCAGCCGGTGCTTGTAGGAGAGCCGAGCGTAGAAGATACGATAGCCATCCTGCGTGGCTTAAAAGAAAAATATGAGATCCATCATGGTGTTCGTATCACCGATGCGGCCATCGTCGCTGCAGCTGAGCTTTCAAATCGCTATATTGCAGACCGCTTTCTTCCAGATAAGGCTATTGACCTTATGGACGAGGCAGCAAGTCGCTTGCGTATTGAAATCGATAGTATGCCTGCAGAGATTGACGGGGCAGAGCGCAAGTTGACGCAGATGCAAATTGAGGAGCAAGCACTTATGAAGGAGGAAGACGAGCCAAGCAAGGAGCGTCTTGAGGCCCTTCGTCAAGAAATAGCAAAAGAACGGGAAGAACTCGATAAGCGGAAGGCTGAATGGCAAAACGAAAAAGACGTTATCGTCAATGTACAAGAACTGAAAACCCGACTCGATTCTGAGCAGCAAGAAGAAGAACGGGCTACGAGAGAGGGCAATCTTTCCAAGGCCTCTGAATTGCGTTATGCGCGAATCCCCGAGTTGAAGAAGCAGCTTGAAGAAGCAGAAAAAAGACTCAATGAGCGACAGGAATCCGGTGCGCTTCTCAAAGAGGAAGTAACGGATGAAGAGATTGCCGACGTGGTAGCCGTATGGACAGGTATCCCTGTTTCGAAGATGATGCAGGGAGAGCTGTCGAAGTTGGTAAACCTCGAAGAGAAGCTGCAGGAGCGTGTCGTCGGCCAGGACAAGGCGGTATCCGTCGTATCAGGAGCTATTAGGCGCAACAAGGCAGGGCTCTCTGACCCGAATCAGCCGATTGGGACCTTCCTCTTTCTTGGCCCTACTGGCGTAGGAAAAACGGAGCTAGCGAAGGCTTTGGCAGAATATTTGTTCGATTCCGAAAAAGCTATGATTCGCCTCGATATGAGCGAATACATGGAGAAATTTTCCGTGCAGCGCCTGATAGGAGCGCCTCCAGGATATGTTGGTTACGAAGAAGGAGGCCAGCTCACTGAGGCTGTGCGCAGAAAGCCGTATTCAGTAATCTTGCTCGACGAGATAGAAAAGGCCCATCCCGATGTCTTCAATGTCCTCCTGCAGGTCCTCGACGACGGACGATTGACTGACGGCCAGGGTCGTGTGGTTAACTTCAAGAATACAATTATTATTATGACGAGTAATGTGGGCAGCCAGTTTATTCGTGAGTTTACGGAGGTTGATGACGAGAAATCTCTCGAAGCATCGATAGACGGGGCTCTTAGAACTACCTTTAGGCCTGAGTTCTTGAATCGTATTGACGATATCATCGTGTTCAACACGCTTAATATGACAAGCATTGAACCCATTGTCGATTTACAGCTCGAGGATGTTCGCAAACGCTTGGACGAAAACCAAATTTCGCTTGAAGTGACCCCTGCGGCAATAGAGCGTTTAAGCATCGATGGCTACGACCCCATATTCGGAGCGCGTCCTCTCAAGCGACTCATTCAGCATGTGGTTGTAGATGCTGCCGCTGAAAAAATTGTTGCGGGTGAGGTGCATAAGGGAGACAGAGTCATCATCGATTTGGATACGCAGGGCAGCTACGTAGCCCGCGTAGAGACGAAAGAAGATATCGACACGCTTAAGGCGTTGATGGGCGAAGGCTAAGCTTCGCTCGGTGAAACTGACGATGTGTCAGAGAGCCATGGACTAAAGGGCTTGTGCTTATTATGCGAGCGCGGCCAATCTCGCTAGAAATACCGAGTAAAACAGCCACAGAAATGTGGCTGTTTTAAGTTTGTGAGCAGCTAAAAGATTATGGGCTCTTCCTTTTAGCATAGCTTTCATGTGCTTGTTTATACTAGAATAAGCCCATGAAAAAAGAACGCCGCCAAATAAACCGTAACCCCAAAACACCTTTGCTTGGCATGGGTGTTGTTATAATGTCCAGTTTTTGCCTCTTTCTTATCCTCTATCTTGTCATGATAGTGACAAGGTTAGCGCTCGGATAGGGATGATATAAGTATGTGGCAGAAGTTCTCCTTGTCCGATATTCGCATAATATCGCACTACCTCGGAACCTTGGTGCTCGTTTCTTCCCTGGCTTTGATGATACCTTTCGCCACAGCGCTCGTCTGCAAAGAATGGGAGCCAGCAGCTCGTTATCTCTTAACCATCGGCATCGCGTTGATTGCTGGTTCCGCATTGCGTTTCGCTTGTGTTGAGCCAGGGCGCTTGCATCGACAGCAGGCGATTGCAGTTACCGGTCTGTCGTGGATACTGCTTGCTTTTCTTGCATCTATTCCACTGTATGCATCAGGTAATTACGTCGTCTACCTCGATGCGCTGTTCGATGGCGTATCGGGCCTTACGACAACAGGGGCCTCGTTGATACAAGATCTCGACCACCTCTCGAACGCAGATAATATGTGGCGCTTTGTAATGAACTATACGGGCGGTTTGGGGCTGATTGTCGTTGCCCTTTCATTCGGCCTATTCGGTAATAACGGAAGTGCGAGCCTGTATTCATCCGAAGGACGAAGCGAACATGTGCTTCCAAATATCGTGCAGACTACGCGCAAGATTGCAAAGATCTCCATTACGGTAATCGCTTTGGCAACCCTTATCATGATGGCGATGTGCCTTTTGATGGGCATGGACCCACTTCGCTCATTTTTCCATGGCCTGTGGCTCTCCGTCTCTGGTTTCATGACGGGCGGTTTCGCTCCGACAAGCAACTCTGTTATGTACTATCATTCCTTCGGCATAGAACTGGTGCTCATGGTTTTGATGGTGCTCGGTTCGATTAGCTTCGTTCTCCATGCTGAAGTATGGAAGGGAAGGACAGAGGGCTTTTTTAAGGACATCGAGGTTCGCACGTCGCTTATCTGGCTTACTATTATCGTCTTTGTTTTCACGGCATCGATTTCATCAAGTTCAGCCTTCAGCGACCTGCCCACGCTCCTTCGACGCGGGCTGTTCATGATAATTTCCTCTTTTTCAACGAGTGGCTTTCAAAATGTAAGCACAAATCAGCTCGTGACCGTATTGCCTTCAGGCGCCTTCCTTACACTTGCGACTGTTATGGCTGTTGGCGGCAGTGCAGGTTCGACCTCGGGCGGTATCAAGCTCAGCCGTATAGGGCTCATCGCCAAATCGATAGTTGTCACTGTCAAAGAGACGCTTTCTCCCGATTCAGCACGTGTAGTCGTGGACTATAATCATGTGGGCAGACGCCTTGTTACGCCTGAAGTGGTGAAAGAGGCTATGACGGTGTTTACCCTTTTTGTTTTAACGGCAGGTATCGGGGCGCTTGCTGGAATTGCCCACGGATACGAGGCCTCTCAAGCAATATTTGAATCCATAGCCATGACAAGCAATACGGGCCTTTCTTTAGGAATAGTAAGCTCAGGAATGCCAGTGGGCCTTGAATTGGTATACATCGTACAAATGTGGGCAGGGCGTCTCGAGTTTGTCACCTTCCTCGCCCTTGTCGTAAAAATTGCGGTATCGTTTGCGCCTCGTAAGCGTACACATAAAAAAGGAGATCTGCGATGAGGCGCGCAAAGATCGCATTGGCCCTCGTCATCTTTGTGCTGGGCTGCGCCTTGGTTCCCCAGGCCCTTGCAGATGAAGAGAATGTTGTCGATACACAGCAGTTACCCGATAGCTCTTTCATATACGATGTGAGCATTCAGGATTTAAGCACGGCTGATGTCTATTACAATAAGCAGACCGTGCAAGTTGAGGGCGAAGTTGTGGGCGACAAAATCAGTGCCCAAAAGCTGAATGGCAATTCTGTAGGAGTTGCGCTTACCGGTGCCGACGGCTCGGGAGAAGGAGCCGAAGGGGAATCGTACTGCTGGATCACCTTAGTTTCAAAACATCCCGAAACTAATGCAAGCGTGATGGTGTACATGAAAGAGAAAGACGCCCAGAAAATTATCCACTTTGGAAGCTATAGTGAAAAAGGAACCACCTTGCGCGTACAGGGTACCTATAACCTCGCTTGTCCAGACCATGAAGGATTGAGTGATGTTCACGCCGATAAAGTGGTTGTAATCGATGCGGGCAGCGACACAAGTGCGCCTTTTGAGCTCGAGGATTTTCTACCAGGTATTCTTGCTGTGATGGCTGGACTTGTTCTACTTGTAATTTTTTATG
>CAYFQW010000006.1:0-76284 GCA_964345475.1 uncultured Raoultibacter sp. | reverse complement strand
GATGAAGCCGTTGCGATACCTAGAAAATATCAACAAACTGCAAAAGAGGATTTAATATTTAATATTGTTGAGCTGCCTTACGGCATCTTCCGTGCTTTCTATTTTAGGTCCATCTACTGGCACGAGGTAACGTTTACCTAGCTCAAGCAGGGCAATAATTTCACATGTTTTAGCTGGTCCCATTCCTTGAACGCGGAATAGCTCTTCATACGTAATAGAACTACCTCTATCTTTAAGCATTTTAAGGATTTGTCTCGATGTTTGCTCTGCGGACACATGCTTATTCCCACTTCCAACAAGTATGCGCAAAAGTTCTAAATCTGTAAGATTCGCTACACCATATTTGGCTAGTTTTTCCCGTGGCATTAGTGTTTTCTTATCCATAATACCTTTATCTACAAACCCTTCGAGTCGAGCAATCCGCTTGCATTACCGAATCTAAGGCACATCAAATACTCATTTAAAAATACAACCAGCTAACAAACAATAACCAATAGACGCTGCTCGGTTAGTGGGTATTAGTATAAAGGCTCGATTGCTGCAGAACTCTATCTGGAAAGGTTCGAATTAACAACACGAAAGTACAAACACCTTTCAGACTGTATCTTAAAAAAATCAGGAAAATTGTCTATAGCCCTGGGGCGCATAGTCGCTAATTTATCTGTAAGCAAAGTCTTTTTCGCAAGTATTTACCACAGGCTCGAGTCTCTAACCCGCCCCTTTGCCTCGTCACGCCTCATCCAACCATCTGTCTCTAAGAATAATATCCCCCCTAAAGAACAATTCTTCCCAAAACCCAATAGTGTACTGCTATGATAGAGTCAATATAAAAATAGAAGGGATTACACCTATGCTTATCGATGATTTAATTGAGCAAGCGCTAGTTCTAGGACAAGACAAAAAAGTACAGGATGTTCGTGCTGGTTTAGGCTACACAGGCCTCATGTACGAAAGCGGTGAGTGCGGCCTAGCCTACACGTTCAGAAACGAGCTGGGAGATGGCTGCGGAACCTTAGGCCAGGCAGGCAAGATAATCGGAATGGATGCCGAAGAGATAATCCTTTGGGCAAAAGAAAAGCATCGGCTGAAAGCTGCTATCGGACTCGCAGCCATTAATGCCCTTCTCAACGACCCCTCAAAAAATTGGGATACAGGAAATGTCATGAGTGCCTTCGATTTGGATGAGCAGGAAAGCTTCGGCATGGTCGGGAAATTCAACCCCATCCTAAAGCATGTTAAGGGGATGACGGAACACATCTACGTTTTCGAACAGCATGTACCCGAGGGCAGCGATATGCTTTCTTCAGAGGATATTCCTCAGTATCTCCCCACATGCGACGTCGTCGTATTAACGGCAACAAGCATAGTCAACCATAGCTTTGATGAGGTCTCCTCTTACTGCAAGAACGCCAGGGAGGTTTGCCTTGTAGGGCCATCGACACCCCTCTGTCCAGACGTATTCGGGAAGTACAATATTACGCTCCTTGCGGGCAGTGTCGTTAAAGATCCTGAACGAGCCCAGGAGATTATCAGCCAGGGAGGAGGCACGATGGCTTTGAAGCAAGCCACCTGCCAGGTTCTGCAACGAATATAGCCGTCGCTCGTAAGATTTTTGCACGGCTTCGTGCTAGGCAGTCAAAATTTCCATACGGTTCGGCGATTGACTGTCGCAAGCTTACTGCACGGCTTGGCGCAAGGCTTCCACAAGCTTGCCGCCAAGCCGTGTTTTATGCTTACACAAGGTTTTTGTACATGGGATGAATATCGACGTATTTGCTATCACCTAGATAAAAGCCATCTTTAATGGTTCCAAGTTTTTCAAATCCAAGGCTTTCGTAGAGGTTCAGTGCGACTGTGTTTGTTGCAAGCACCGCATTGAACTGCATAATTCGAAACCCGTGTTCCTTTGCTTGGACTAAAGAGTCCTTAACGAGGGCACGGCCTATCCCCTTTCCTCGAAATTCAGGTTTAACTGCATAAGATGCATTGGCGATATGAGAGCATCTACCAACATTGTTAGGATGGAGAATATACAGCCCAGCGACGCTATCATCGTAAAAAGCCACGCCCACGTAGCTC
The DNA here is from genome assembly GCA_964345475.1 of uncultured Raoultibacter sp. GTDB lineage: Bacteria > Actinomycetota > Coriobacteriia > Coriobacteriales > Eggerthellaceae > WRIS01. The sequence goes on along the minus strand of CAYFQW010000006.1, from coordinate 74,205 downwards.
TGCCTCCCGAAGAAAGCACCAGCTGATTCGTCGTCTAAAAGTTCAGTTTCAGGAAACGACCCCCCTGTGGCAACAGTGCCATTCCAAATACTCTTAAGCTCTTCTACATCCTGCTCCCTGTGGGAGCATATCTTAATTGCAGTATCGTCCTGCGCTTGCATATCGATCTTCTTTCTCTTCGGGCTCGTTTTTTGAGTTTAGCACAACTTTAAACATCGAAAAGTACGCAAATCCTTTGATGCTTCCTGTAAGGCCTTTCTATAGCTTTGTTATTTTTAGCTTGATTGTTTTATGACTTTCAACTATTTCCTAATTTGGCAATCTACAATAACCTACCATTGCAGCTTACTACCCTACTACCGCTATTGCTATGAAGCACGCAGCTCATATTTGATGCTCTACCTGTTCTTAGACTGAGAAATACAGACGTGTTTTACGGCTCACTTAACAACACATCAAGGAGAATCGTCCAATGAAACTTCGTACCTTGTCCGTCGCCACTCTATGTGCCTGCATCCTTTCGCTCAGCCTTGTGACAGCTTGTAGCGGTGCCCAAGAAAAGGCCGTATGGAATGAGGACGAACCTTTTTCCTACAGCAAAGGATTGAACGACGACGGCTATTGGGATGGCATCAATGCCCTAGATTACGTAGAGCTCATAGACAACTATCAAGAAACAATTATTCCAGCCGAGACTCATGCTGTGTCTGAGGAAGACATCCAAACACAAGTGGACTCTTTTTTAGGAGCTTTTTCTGAAAGCGAACAGATTACAGACCGTGCTGCTGAAGATGGAGACACCCTTAATATCGACTATGCAGGAAGCATTGACGGTGTTGAGTTCGAGGGAGGGTCAACGCAAGGAGCCGGTGCCGAGGTAACCATCGGCGAGACTAAGTATATCGATGGCTTCCTAGAGCAGCTCGTCGGACACACCCCTGGTGAAACCTTTGACATCCAAGTCACCTTCCCTGATGAATATGGCAATGAAGAGCTCAATGGAAAAGAAGCAACCTTCGATATTACCATCAATTACCTGGTAGAAATACACGAGCCAGAACTGTCAGATGCCTTTGTTCGGGAAAACCTTGAGGCGGAGCATGGCTGGACGACCGTTCAGGAGATGAGGGATGCGATTACTCAAGAGCTTCAGAATAAAGCTATAGATACCTACCTCACTTCCATTATTTTAGAAAAAGGAAACGTTTCTTCGGTTCCAGATTCACTCATCAAATATAACGAAGAGTCTTTTTATGCCTATTATGAAGAAACGGCCCAAAGCTTTGGAGTCGGGCTCGACGAGTTTGTCACCTCATATATGGGGGCTGAGTCGATGGAAGCCCTGGTGAAAGATTCTTCCGACTTGATTCGTGAAAACGCCGAAATCATGCTCATCATTCAAGCTATCGCCGAAGACCAGTCTTTTAAAGTAAGCGAAGATGATGTAGCGGCTTTCTTTAAAGAGATGGGCATTGACGATTACTCGGGCTACGAAGAAAGTTTCGGCATGCCCTACCTGAAGCAAATGCTTATCTATCAAAATGTGACAGACTTGCTTAAAGATCATGCCGTGCTGGCATAAAAGCGGACTGGGGGCTAAGCGTTGATGCCAGCTTCAAGGCTAGGCCCACAAGCTCGCTTACAAGCAGCCTGAAAACCAATCTTTGAAACGAACTCCTGTATGGCGCTTTTGGCTAGTCCTTCAAACTGTCCTCAAGCCATTCCTTCAAGATTATTGCATGGTTGATCTGAGGGTCATGCGCGGCGTACAGAAGGCTGATGTTTTGCGATTCTAAGATACCCCGCGCCTTTTCAACAAAGTCATGTGCAGCTTTGCTCTGGTCAAGCTCCGCACAATACCGTTCTTTGAACAGTTCGAAATTTTCAGCCTTATGCCCAAACCATATGCGCAAATCCGGTGAGGGCGTAATGTCTTTATTCCACTCTGCAAGAGCCGCCCTCTCCTTCGATACCCCGCGGGGCCAGAGACGATCTACCAACACACGATATCCGTCGCTTATTTCCGGAGCCTCGTATATCCTTTTAATCTGAATACAAGCCATTGCGAACACCTCTATTCAACGACAGCCAGACTCGCGCCACCTTCTTCAGGCTCTTCTAAATCGCCCGTCAGGGGCATTATGTCATAGTCTCCATATGTGTCCGTCTTTGTTTCAAGTTTAGTTATCAAACTAAAATCTTCAAGACTGTATACGCCTATCTTGTCCTCAGCTATGGTATAGAAATACTTGCCGATAAACATGGCTCGACGGGGTGAATAATAGTAGCTATCGTCCGATGTGCTGAGTTTGGCTCGCAAGGTAAATCCTTCAGTGTCAGAATATCCATACACAAGGTATGCCTCATCTGTAGGGAATGCAATGATATTCTGCTTCTCGTCAACCAGGATGGCTTTATGGTCGTACAGCGCTTCAGAATAGTAGCTATCGAGAATGAGCATATGCTTTTCGGTGACCGCATACGGGTCGCTCGTGTCAAACATGCTCAATTTCATATTGCCCGCCTGACCCGTGTTCTCATCGGCCGATTTGCCCAACCCAAGCAAACGACCTTCAGAATAAGGGTGCAGATACTGCGAAAAGCCAGGGATTTCAAGAGCACTTTTTATCTCGGGCTCAAAAGGATCTGAGAGGTCGACGGTAAACAAGGGGTCTATCTGTCTAAAGGTTACGAAGTAGCCGACAGCACCATCAAAGCGCACCGAATATACACGTTCGTCCTCCGCCAGCCCTGTTATAGCCCCTATCTGCTCAAGCTCTGAATCGAGCACGATAAGATTATTGGTCGAAGGGAAATACTCAAATGAGTTGTAGTCTGTTATCGAACCTTTCTCATCGGCAATTGCCCGGTAGGTGCTCGTATCCACCGTTGTCACCAAACGTAGGTTCCCCTCAAACTCATCCATTGAGAATTGGTTCAGAAGCGCACCTTCAAGAGACGTGCTACCAGCGAATTCTATCAGACCGGAATTCAGGTTCATTTTGGTAAGCGTGGTGTCGTAAGAGTCTGTGTATTGCGTTACGGTGAATGACCCATCTTGGTATGAGTCTCCCGCCACCTGCCTATATTCAGACTGCGCAAGGTACAGATTTTCATAACTCATATAAAACGTACCCGTTGAGCCAAGGATGCTCTTATTTGCAAGGACACGTCCCGTTTCAACATCATAGGAGCTCACCACTGTGTAACTGAGGCTTTGGAACTCTGGAATGATATAGATATCGGCTGCCTCTGCAAGCTTTGCCTTTCCTTCAGCGTACTTCAAAGGGACAAAGGTGCTTGGCGAATCGGGGTCGATCTCACTTTGGTACACCGTGTGATTGCTCACGAGATACAGGACACCATCTTGCATACGGCTCTCTAGCAAATACCCATCCTGTCCCGATGTGGATACATACCGGGGATCTTCAGGATTGCTTATATCATAAAATGCAACGGAACTCGCCTGCCGATACAGCCCTGGGTGAATTTTGTAGGCATATTCTTCTTCTATCCCACTTAGGCCTTTAATATCTAAATCGTGCCCGTAAATAACCATGAGCTTCTCTTCTTGTACGAACAAGCCCTGAATCCACACGTAAGGATCCGATTCATCCATAAGATCAGGAATGGTCGCCCCGAGATCGATACGCGATACTTCTTCTGTATCCTTCCCCAAGGCTTCATATATTGCCACTTCAGTTCCGGAGGCTTTGAAAATATAGGTCCCGTCTGTCTTTACGAAATCTCCTTCATCGACACCCTTGACCTGCACATTGGTGTCAGAGTATGCAGATGACTCGCTTGAGGAGCTGCCATCTTGCGCTGAGAGTTCAGCAATAGGGCCTGCTTCATCTCCTAGGGCGCCCTCATCTTCGTCAGACCAAGAACCAAGCAAGCGATAATTATTAGCCTTGTTCATGAGGGCCGTTTTTTCGATTTCTAGATATATGCCTTCATACGAAGGCGGCTTTTCTTCGACTACGGGAAGTTCTTCTTCTGGTACCTCTGCGGGAGTACAGCCCCCCAAACAGAGAGCCCCTACAAGAAAGAACAACGCAAGGAGTACTCCGCCGAGCATAAGACCTTTACTGGAACGAACACCCTCAACGCCATATCGGTATGTTTTCGAGTCCATAATATGAGCCTTTCCAGTTTCCTTATACATAATTCTTGAGAGCAAGAAGGGAATCTTGCTTCTCGCATCAACAATACCACGATACCAGAAGAGGAACTGCATGGAATACCTGAGAGGCCTATATTGTATGTATTAGAATGTATTAAAACCTCAATAGTTGAGAGTTTCAGATCTCTTTTGAACGAATTTCTCCGAATTTCTTGGTAGCAAGCTCTTCATCAGGGATAAATTCCAAAAGATCGCCTGGCGAGCAATCGAGTGCCTCGCAAATTCCGTTCAATGTTGAAAATCTAACAGCCGTAACTTTACCCGTCTTAATCCGAGAGAGATTAACGTTGGATATTCCTACCGAATGGGCAAGATCCTTCAATGAAACCTTACGATCTGCCATGACCCTATCCAGTCTTAAAATAATAGCCATGTTTCCGCCTTACGCTCAAAGCTATGAAATAACTTTTACCCCACCCACAACACAGCCTGTCTAGGCTCCTACGCATACCATAGTACCATCTGTACGGGAGTTGTGAGAATACGGCTATTAAATTCCTAGACAAAACTACGTATTCGCTCTCCACTAAATCTCACCGTCAGAAGCTTTCTTTATATACGAAATTATTTTTCAATTGCGACATTCAAAGACTTGAAGCATCTTCACGAAGAAGACGACGAGGGCCATACGTACATATGTGTCTATGCTATACTGTAGTGTTTAAGAATGCATGGGAGAAGAGTTCCTTGGGTGTACACAAAGCTAGGCAGATGTTTTCTGCTTTCAAAAGTAAAGATAAAGCGACCCGTATAGGCATAATTGCCTTGGCCGCTATGCTGGTATTGTATCTTATATACAATGCGCTGGGCATGGTCGATCATTATTCTAGAAGTATGACGCCTCTAGTTGTACTTTTGTTCATAGCCATGCTTTCCATACTATACAATCGAGAAAAAATTCTACAACGGCTCACCCGTTTCCGAAAGGGCATAAAGCCAATTGTTTGCCTCCTGCTTATCCCCCTTTCCTTTTACTTGATAGAAAGGCCCTACAACACCTCGCTGTTTTCAATACCTGCTTACTACCTGCTTCTCAACCTCTTAGTTGTCGCATTTCTATTTCTTGTTGTATTTTTCGTAGGGCAACAAAGTAAGACAAGTCTGATTATTTTCCTTTGCGTCTGCTTCATCCTCGGTATAGCCGATTACTTTGTCGTGCTTTTTAAGGGCCAGCCAATACTTCCTGCCGATCTCTTTGCACTCGAAACAGCTGCTGCTGTCGGTGGAGGCTATAGCTATCTCATCGACGACGGGGTATCTCAAGCTTATGTCATGCTTGCATTCGGTATCATGCTTGTACAGTTCCTACCAGCAGCACGGCCTAGCCTGCCGAAAGGGGTTTTAAATACTGTCATAGCATGTGCCTGTTTGTTTTCCTTCGGCTTTTGGTACTCCAGCAATGATATCGGAGAAAGCTATGCTTGTTCAGTTGACGTATGGTCGGTAAAGAAGTCATATTCTGAAAAGGGGTCAGTGCTCTGTTTTCTGAAGCGCTTGCAGGATCTGAGTCCTTCGGTCCCTTTTTATTATACCAACGAGGCAACACAGGCACTCCTGATCCCCTATGAAGATGAAGCTTCCAGCCAGGCAGAGGCTTTTGCCAACAAGGTACAAGCAGAGGGCTTGAGTGAACAGCCCTCCGTGCTCGTTGTAATGAACGAAACCTTCGCGGACCTTTCAGAGTACTCTGTTTTATCCGAAACATACGCGGGTCCAAGTTATTATCAGTCAATAGACGACGCATCACTGAAAGGCTCTGCCTACGTTTCTGCCTTTGCGGGAGGAACATGCAACAGCGAGTTCGAATTCCTTACCGGTTCAAGCTTGGCCAGTCTGGGCGGCGGTGTATACCCCTATGTCCTCTACGATCTGGGTGGCTCTGAAAACCTCGCGTCCTACTACAGCTCCCTTGGCTACAAAACGAGTGCGATTCACCCGGCGGATGCTTCAAACTGGCGGCGCAATCAGGTGTATAGCCAGTTAGGGTTCGATATCTTCTACGATATAGCAAGCTTTGACGAAGGCACTGACATGCTTCGCGACCTGCCAACGGATAAAGCTACGTACGAGCTTGCGCTTAAGCTTCTTGCAGAGTCCGATGAACCGCAATTTATTTTCGATATTACGATCCAAAATCATAGCGGCTATAAAACTGAATCTATTCCTGACGACCTTATGGTGAGCGCTCCTATTGACGGAGACGACAACCCTGAACTTAATGAATACCTCAGCTGCATCGAGCAATCCGACCAAGATTTGGCCTTCCTCATGGACGAGCTTAATCGATTAGATCGTCCGGTCGTGCTCTGCTTTTTCGGCGATCACCAGCCCGAGCTTTCCAACTTGGTCGCGTCTCTTGAGTTTGGGAAAGATATCGGCGATCACAATCTTGTCGAAATACAAAAGCGTTATGAAGTTCCTTATATGGTATGGAAAAACCAGAGTGCAAAGGATCTTGAGTCGAGAGAAACATCGACTAGCCTTCCACGAACATCAACTCAGACTATAGCATCTCAACAAAACCTTGCGCCTGCGATGCAGAGTGAAGCTGCCGCAGAAGTGGCATCGTTAGGAGAGGAAGCAATCGAGGAAATAGATGGAGAAATATTGAGCCTCAATTATCTAGGTGCACTTACGATACAAGAAGCCCGTCTCCCCTTGAATTCGTATCATCTTTTCCTCCTGGATCTTCGAAAAGAAATACCAGCCCTCAACCTTAACGGATATATGGACACCGAAAACAATTGGCATTGGATAGGAGAAGAGAGTATCGCCAGTGATGCCTATTGGCAATATTCCTGTGTCCAATATTACGAACTGTTCGATACGAATAGAGGCCAGTAATTAAACCGGCCTCTTTCGATTGAGCACATTCTCCTGTTCAAACAAACCAGGCTTACTACTGATCTTTCTTTTCAGAAGCATAAAAAACAGCTTCATCGAAGACGTCTTCGATACTCTTTCCATCTACAAAAGGAAGCCCCAAAAACTCACTGATAGTCGGCACGAGATCGCTGGCATCGACATACCGACCCATTTCGTTGAACTCGTTCGTGTCTTGAGCCCGCCAATACCTATCATTGGCATCAGTGATGTAATAACTTCGGCCCTGAACATCCATGTACACCGAATGATTCGCATGCAAATAATATGACAGCTCGTCAAAAGATAGTTCAAGTGCCTCAGAAGCTTTTGTTCCCATTAAAGACTCCTTTCGTTTGCATTTCGATAGATCAAATCATACCAAGCATAGCAAACGATGGGTGAAATAGATACAAAAAGCTCCCTAATTTACTTGACAAGTTTTAAGATGGTCTTATACTTATGAACACTTGTTCATATGTTTACATATCGACATTGCAAGAGAGCCTTACCTATAAGACCGAAAAGAGTAAGAAAATGCTTAAAAAACAGGGACATCATGAAAAAGCTTCAAAGCCTACCGCTCCCACAGAAGATATCTCCCCTTCTGTTTGCAGCCTCTCTGAACAGGCCAAAATTCAAGGGCTGAAGCCCTTAAGCATGCCCCCAGAAGAAGTCTTATACGAGCTTGCCGATTTGTTTAAGATTTTTGGCGACACCACACGCATAAAGATACTATATGCGCTTATGGGCCAAAGCCTCTGTGTAGCCCACATTGCAGAGCTTATTGGGGCAACACAGAGCGCTGTGTCACATCAGCTAAGAACCTTGAAACAAGCTCGCCTTGTAAGGTATCGGAGGGATGGTAAAAATATTATTTACTCACTTGATGACGACCACGTTGCAACCGTACTTGCACAAGGCATGGAGCACATCTGTGAACGCCTGTGAAAGATACCTGCGCGACGCAGAGCGTCTGCAAATCGCAGCTTAATACTATCTGAATGATTGTGCGAACTTAAGAAAAGAGAGAACGATGAAGAAGACCTTTAAGATGCAAGACCTTGACTGCGCAAACTGCGCCAGTAAAATTGAGAATCAAATCAAGAAGCTCCCAGGCGTACATGACGCCAATATTAGCTTCATGAGGCAAAGGTTCACTCTCGATGCAGATGAGGAAGCCTTTGAGCGTATTCTCGATGAGGCACAACGCATTTGCTCGAAAATAGAGCCGGATACGACTATCCTTCGGTAATCCTGTATGAATATATCCAGCCTGACCACAAAACAGAAAAAATTGCTCACGCGTATACTTGTAGGCTTGGGGCTCTTTTTAATCATCCTCTTCCTGCCTCTCGAAACCTGGTTCGAGAGGCCTCTGAGCACCTACATCGAATTCGGCCTCTTCCTCATTCCTTACCTGATTGTCGGATATGATGTTTTGTGTAAGGCAGTAAAAAATATTGGCAGAGGCCAAGTCTTTGATGAGAACTTTCTCATGAGCATCGCGACCGTCGGAGCCTTCGCACTCGTTCTTTTTCCTGAATCAGAACCTCATATGGCCGAAGGCGCCGCCGTTATGCTCTTCTATCAAGTTGGAGAATTCTTCCAAAGCTATGCCGTAGGAAAGTCCCGCCAATCAATAGCTGAAATGATGGATATTGCCCCTGACTATGCAAATGTCATGCGTGATGGTGCCTTAGAACAGGTTGATCCCGAAGATATCGAACTTGGCGATCATATCCTCATCAAACCCGGGGAAAAAATACCACTTGACGGGATTGTCCTTGAAGGGGCTTCCCAAATTGACACAAAGGCCCTTACGGGAGAGTCGATACCGAGACTCGTTGAAGCGGGAGCCGAGGTAATCTCCGGCTGTATAAATATGACGGGGCTCCTCACCGTGGAAGTTACGAAAGTCTTTGAGGAGTCTACTGTTACGAAAATCCTTGAATTGGTTGAACATGCGAGCGACAAAAAAGCACGGACCGAGAGTTTCATAACGCGCTTTGCACGGTATTACACACCTATCGTCGTTATACTGGCCTTTCTTTTGGCCGTCTTCCCCCCTCTCTTTTTTGGGCTCAATTGGTCTGACTGGGTGCAAAGAGGCCTTGTGTTCTTGGTTGTCTCTTGCCCTTGCGCCTTGGTCATATCCGTTCCAATGTCGTTTTTCGGCGGACTCGGAGGGGCATCAAGGCTTGGAATACTTGTAAAGGGCAGCAATTACCTTGAAGCCCTAGCAAGCACCGAAACTTTGGTCTTCGACAAAACAGGGACTTTGACAGACGGCACCTTCGGCATTGTTGCCATCCATACGCATAAAAATATCGACCCCGACCTCCTTTTGTCTATAGCCGCACATGCTGAAGCATACTCCGACCATCCTATTGCGCTTTCCATTAAAGAGGCCTATCGCGGAGAAATTGATACAGAACGTATTTCCGAAGTACGCGAAAAGGGAGGGCACGGTGTCGAAGTCCTCCTGGATGAACATCTCGTCTTAGTCGGAAACGATAAGCTCATGGAGGAAGGTGGCATAGACTACCACGACTGCAAGCTGAGCGGCACGATACTCCACGTCTCCCTTAAGGGAGAATACATAGGGCATATAGTCCTTGCCGATATCATCAAGGAAGATGCGCCGGAGGCTATTGCTTCTCTTCATGCTATGGGGATTGAAGAGACCGTCATGCTGACAGGAGATAGGGAGGCAGTTGCTGCCGCCGTTGCCGAGGAGCTTGGTATTACAACCTATTATGCCCAGCTACTTCCTCACGATAAGGTCGCCAAACTTGAAGACCTTCTCGCGAGAAGGTCTGGTAAAGGAAAACTGGCCTTTGCCGGCGATGGCGTTAATGACGCCCCTGTGCTCGCACGAGCCGACATCGGGATAGCAATGGGAGCAATGGGCTCGGATGCAGCTATCGAGGCAGCAGACGTCGTTCTTATGGATGATAGACCATCCCAAATTGCCCGTGCTATACGAATAGCCCAAAAAACCATGCGCATAGTTTGGCAAAATATCATATTCGCCCTTGGAGTAAAATTCGCTGTGTTGGCACTTGCCTCTTTCGGCATTGCCACGTTATGGCTAGCTGTATTTGCAGACGTCGGTGTCGCATTCATTGCCATACTCAACGCCATGCGTGCTATGAACGTCAAGAATATCTAGCTATCTGTTGCTTTTACGTCTACTCGTCCTCGCTTGGCTTGTACTGGTCTTCGAGTCTGCTCATCCACCAACCGAGCGCCGTTCCTGCCAAGCAGGTGCCCAGGCAAAGAAGACCTCCCAAGCTGAGATAGTTAAAATCAAGCGGGATAATAAGTACGGTGGAGGCTAGCACGACTCCCATGATTACATGGTAGAGTCCTGCGTATGTTTTCTCAAAAAGCTTATCGACCAATTTAGAGAATATGAGAAGACAGGCGAGGAGGCCAAGGACGAGGGGAATCAAAATAACCATATCGAGAGATTTAAAAGCATCGACCATAGCCGCATACATGCCCATATAGAGTAAAAGATTTGAGGGGCTTAAGCCAGGTAGAAGCACGCCGAGCGCTATAAGCGCACCTGCCATAACCCAGGTACCAAAATTCTGAGGCACGTCCCCCCCGAGGGCCTGCACACCGAATTTTAAAAAGAGGAAGGCAAGAATAAAAGCGAATACCGCAATGACGTAATGCCGGGAAGACCTCCCCTCCCTACCTGCCTGCTTCCATAAGGAAGGGATAATGCCTGCAATAGCGCCGACAAAAAACCACATGGTGGGCGCAAGATGGTTTTCCAAAAAATAACTTAAGGGATGTGCGAGCAGGATAATACTTACCAGCATCCCAATTCCTACGGGGAGGAAGAAAAAGAAATTCTCCTTAAAGTCCTTTGTGATGTGGGCTATAAAGGTGATTATTTTCTCGTAAAGGCCGAAAATTGCAGCCAGAGCGCCGCCGCTTACTCCTGGCAAAATAAAACCCGTGCCTACAAAGGCCCCCTTCACTAGCCGGATAATCCAATCAATTACGTTGCTTTTCTTCATTAAGAGCAGATCCTTTTCTGAATATATATCGTGGCACATACCGTCGAACCTTACGATAGCAGACGCCGCAGGGTTCGTAGTGGCATGCAACACGAGTCTCGAGGTACACATGTCGTACATCTGTATAATGACACATGCCACGAAGCTTCGAAGCGGTCCACCCCATAGAACTCCGTGTAACACGTGCCACAGTGTTTGTCTTACCTATCTATGCCTAAAGCTTCTGCCGCCATCTCCCGCAGCCTATATTTCTGAATCTTCATAGAAGGGGTCATGGGGAAATCCTCTACAAAAAAGACGTGCTTTGGTACTTTGTACCGTGCCATCCGCTCTATGCCGTACTGGCGCACCTCTTCTTCGCTTAAATCCTCGTATCCGGGCCGCTTACGGATAAACGCTCCTACTATTTCTCCTAGCCGCTCATCAGGTATTCCTACTACCTGAACATCGAGCACGCCCGGCATAGCAAGATAGAAGTTTTCTATTTCAAGCGGGTAGATGTTCTCGCCGCCACGGATGATCATATCCTTCACACGCCCGATAATGCGATAATAGCCATCCTCATCAACAATACCGAGATCTCCAGAGTGCAAATAACCGTCTTCATCGATGGCCTGGGCGGTTTCCTTGGGCATCTTGTAGTAGCCCTTCATAACATTGTAGCCCTTACAGCAAAGCTCACCGGCTTGCCCAACCTCGCATAGCTCTCCTGTTTCAGGATCTTTTATTTTTACGAGTACCGGATCGTGCTTCCGTCCGATCGTCTCGCATTTGTGCTCGAGATCATCGTGGATCGTCGTTTGCGTGAACACAGGGCTGCACTCGGTCAAACCGTAACAAATAGTAAGCTCACTTGCATGCATGCGCTCTATAACCTCGCGCATCGTCTCGGGGGGACAGGGGCTGCCTGCCATGATTCCCGTACGTAAGCTCGTCAGATCAAAAGCATCGAAGTCGGGATGATTGAGCTCTGCTATAAACATCGTCGGGACACCATAGAGCGATGTCGCTCGTTCTTTATGCACCGCCTGCAAGACGAGTCCCGCATCAAAATTCTCCACGATGATCATCGTGGATCGATGCGTAAGAGCCGCCATGACCCCGAGTACGCAGCCGAAACAATGGAAGAAGGGTACGGGGAGGCAAATTCTATCTTCCGGCCCGAGAGCTTGTCCTTCCCCAATATAAAAGCCATTGTTGAGAATGTTGCGGTGAGTCAACATGACACCCTTGGGATATCCCGTAGTACCTGAAGTGTATTGCATCATGACCACGCTGTTGTTATCGAATTTTTGTTGGGCTTCTTCCAAAACCGTGTCGGGCATATGATCGCCGAGTAAAAGGATTTCAGGCACGCTGTAAAACCCACGATGCTTTTCTGGACCCATGTATATCAGCGTCTTGAACATCGGAAATTCTTCAGACTCGAGGTGCCCGCGTTGATGAGTCAAAGATTCAGGAATAAGATCCCTGATAATTTTTATGTAATCAACGTCGCGGTAGGCGTCTATGATACATAAGGCCTTCATATCAGACTGCTTCAAAACGTATGCCAGCTCATGTCCCTTATAAACAGGGTTGACCGTAACCATGACAACACCGATTTTTGCAGTGGCATACATGAATGTAAGCCAGTCGGGAATATTGCGTGCCCAAACGCCCAAATGATCGCCAGGTTCAAGGCCTATCGATAAAAGTCCCTTGGCCAAGTTGTCGGTACGCTCATCAAAATCTTTATACGACCAACGCAACGACCGGTCGGGATACACTACAAACTCATGATCGGGATCGATGGCTACTTGATCCTTAAAATACTTGCCTATAGTTAATTCGGAGTGCAGGATATAATCAGGCGAACCCGGCTCACCCCGATATTCATCGGCTCCTGTGGAACCCGCTTTAGCCGTATTAAATTCAGTATTCTCTCTACTCATAATGAGGATCCTTTTATCTTGATTTCTTACACTATGTTCCAGTGAAGGTCTCACTCATGGGCAAACAACATGTCTGCCATCGTCTATAAAGGCGTATACACTACTGCGAGGAACTTTGCAGATTGCCCCTCGTAGGCACGAACTTGATGAGGAACGATAGAGTCGTAATAAATACTTTCACCAGGGCGAAGGACGTACGTCTTTTTGCCGTACTCAATCTCTATACAGCCCTCAATGGCATACAGGAACTCTTCGCCTTCATGTTGGGAGAGCTCGTGGTCGCTTTCTCCTGAAGGGGATATTGTAATCATAAACGGATCCATATGCCGTGAGGTGCGCCCTTCAGCTAAGCTGAAGAAGTGTAGGGCGCCTGCATCGGAAAATGTCTCGAGATCGTGCATCCTCGTTCCTTCGACAATTTCGTCTGCCTTCATGTGAACAGGGCCGATGGCATCGTCATCGTCCATTAAGGTTCCCAAACGGACCCCTAAGGCACGAGTTATCTTAATGAGAGGGGCGAGAGAAGGTGCTACCTTACCGCTTTCTAGCTCCTCAATGAGGGTAGTCTCGCACGAACAGCGCTCGGCGAGCTCTGATTGTGTAAGGCCGAGGGAGGTGCGCAGGGTGCTTATTTTTGTTCCTAAATCTTGTGCGGGCATGTTACACTCCTTTACTTGTCTGTCCGTCAATTGTTATTTCCGCGTGGTCTACAAGCCACTGACCCGCCTTGTAACGCTGGGCACTTTCGCGCAAAGCATAGCCGTAGCCAGCATGTTCCATCTGTTCTCTCACTGAGCGCGGATCCTGAGGATTTATTTCACGGCACGCGTCATATATGTCTTCTTCTTCAAGCTCCATCTGCTCATGACGATAGAGGGCATCAAGTGCATAACCCTCCACCAGACTCTGCCTTACTTGCATCATAAGCATCATGCTAAATTGCTGCTCTCCTCCGCTTTGAGCCATAAATTGATCGAAGTCCATGCCCTGCTGTGCGACTTGCGCCTGTAGATTCATAAGAAAAGAGTCTCTCGTTGCCTCGTAGACCTCATCTTCTATCTTTCCTTCAAAACGCGTAGAAAGCTCTGCCGTTGCTCTTTGGCGAATCAGATTATCATGCTCGACCTTTTTCGCAGCGTTCAGACTTTCGCGAATTGCATCTTTAAGTGCATCCACATGAACATATGAGGGCATATGTTGACTCAGCCACGTATCGGTAATGGCGGGGATGACCTTCTTTTGCATCTCGTTAATAGTAACCCTACAATCAACAAGCTGCTCTTCTTGACCTGCAGGGGCTGGGAGAGAAAAGTTGAAGCTTTTCGTTTCTCCTACATGCATGCCTAAGAGATTGTCGTCGAAATTTGCTGGCATGAGACCCATACCCATGATATACGTGCGCTCTTCAAAATTCAGATGGGGAATCTCCTTGCCATTCTCTGAACAGGCCAGGCTAACAGAAAAGCAATCTCCTTCCCCTACTGGGCGAGGATCATCGGGAATAAAGCTGGCATACGAGTCGGCAATTTGAGCAATTTCTGCATCAACTTCACATTCATCGAGCAAAAGAGGAGGCACACTAATAGCTACTGGTCCATATGAGCTTAGCTCGTAGTCTGGCTTGAGCGACAATTCGAAGGAAAAGGAGAAATCTGCGCCCCTTGCAAGCCCGTCAGATGAGTTGAGCTGCGGAAGAAAGGCAGGGTTCAAATTTGCCTGATCTATTGCACGAGTAATAAGTAACTCAAGCACAGAAGGAGCTAGGACCGTATCGAGGTTCGCAATATTAAGGCTGTCTTCTGCAAGCCGGGCAATGCTCTTGCCTTCGAGGGGTGCAAGCCCCATCTGTTGGGCAAACATAGCTTCAGCGTCAGAGAAGGCCCGGTCGACCTCTTCCGCGCGTGCCTTTACCTTGAGCTCAAGCTTCAGGTCTCCTCGTGTTTTTTGTGTAAGCTCCATAGCAGTTCCTCACGTATATCGCCCTGCGACGTCTTGTATTTGATGCATTCTATCAGATCAAGTTTGAGAAAGACTGACAGGACAGTTGGACGGTTCTTTGTGTGTATTAAAAAAAAGAGGCACCCATACAGGCGCCTCCTTGTGCATCAAAACGTTTCAAACTTTAAGAAAACATTTCGATGGTGTCACCCTCTTTAAGAGTAACCATCGCTTTCTTCCAGGATCTCGTCTTTCCTGCAACATACCGCACACGTTTTACCTTAGGTTTGACATTCAAAATATTGACCTTAACAACCTTTACGTCGAAAATAGCCTCGACAGCTTTAGCGATTTCAACTTTATTCGAATCTTTTGCAACCTCGAAGGTATAGCAATTCTCGGCCATCATATCGTAGCTATGCTCAGAGATGACAGGGCGAATAATAACTTCGCGTGGATCTTTCATTATGCAAGCACCTCCTCTAAGCGCTCAAGCGCTGCGCTGGTAAAAATGAGCTTCTTGTTATCGATAAGCTCATAGGTGTTGGCTTCAGAAACAGGTATAACGTTTACCTTCTTCAAGTTACGTAAAGACAGATAGGCGTTTACGTCGTCATCAGCAATTACCACCGTAGTGCGCTGGTCGCAAGAGAGGGCTTTCAAGGCAGCTGCTGCCTGCTTGGTAGAAGGCTTCTCGAAGCCAAATTCATCAACCACAATAAGCTCTTCGTCAGCTAGCTTAGCTGAAAGAGCCGAGCGCATTGCCAGCTTTACAACCTTGTTTGGAACCTTGAACTCATAAGAACGTGGATGCGGTCCGAAGACAACACCGCCACCGATCCATTGAGGAGAGCGGATGGACCCTTGGCGAGCACGCCCCGTGCCCTTCTGTCTCCAAGGCTTTTTTCCGCCGCCTCGTACCCGACCGCGGGTCAAGGTGTCATGAGAACCGCTTCTCCAAGAAGCGCGTTGCGCACGAACTACTTCGTGCATGGCATGCACGTTAGGCGTGATGCCGAACACAGATGCGGAAAGGTCGGTATTTTTTACCTTCTTGCCGCTCGTGTCTTTTATTTCAATACTAGCCATGATATCTAAAACTCCTCGGATTATCGTGCCAACCGGATACGGACCACGGCGTTCTTGCCGCCAGGAATTGCACCCTTCACCAAAATGAGATTCTGACTCTCATCAATTCTTACCACTTCTAGATTTCGTACGGTAACCGTATCGCAGCCCATATGACCTGGAAGGCGAAGCCCCTTGAAAACACGGGAGGGAGTTGCGCACTGTCCGACTGAACCTGGCGTACGATGGAAATGAGAGCCATGCCCAGAAGGTCCACCTCTGAAGCCATAGCGCTTCATAACGCCCGCGAAACCCTTTCCTTTCGAAGTGCCTGTAACATCAATTTTTTTAGCCTCTGCCAAGTTGGCAACACTTACCTCGTCGCCTACTGCATATTCCGAAGCCGAATCAACACGGACCTCACGTAAATGACGGCTTGGCTCAAGTCCAAGTTTTTTGAAGTGTCCAGCCATAGGCTTGTTAACCTTGTCGGCCTTAATCTCACCGAAACCCAATTGAACGGCTTCATAACCATCGGTTTCATTTGTTTTTACCTGGCATACCTTATTTGGATTTGCCTGAATAACTGTTACTGGGATAACGCGATCATCTTCCATAAAAATCTGCGTCATACCAATTTTTTTACCGTATATGGTAGTAATCATAGCCAAACCCCCCTTACAGCTTTATTTCTATATCGACGCCAGCGGGGAGATCGAGACGCATTAGAGAATCAACCGTGTTAGGGGTTGGCTCAAGGATGTCGATCAAGCGTTTATGGGTGCGCATCTCAAACTGCTCACGCGAATCTTTGTTCACATGAGGAGAGCGGATGACGCAATACATATTACGCTCCGTTGGCAACGGGATCGGACCGGATACTTTTGCACCCGTTTTTTGCGCGGTATCGACGATGAGCTTCGTGGATTGGTCCACAATTTCATGGTCATACCCTTTTAAGCGGATGCGAATCTTCTGATTAGCCACTTGTTCTACCTCCATTATGCATAAGCGCTTTGCGTGATCCTGAGGATCTTACGCGTTGCCGCCAGCCTTGCCGATAATCTCTTCTGCAACACTCTTCGGAACTGCTTCGTAGGAATCAAATTGCATGCTATACACAGCACGTCCCTGCGTCCCACTTCGAAGATCGGTTGCATATCCAAACATTTCACTCAATGGTACTTTTGCTTTGACGGTTTTAGCGTTAGCACGGTCGCCCATACCCTGTATTTGACCACGACGTCCGCTTAAGTTGCCCATAACATCGCCCATGTACTCCTCAGGCGTCTCCACCTCAACAAGCATCATTGGTTCGAGAATGCTTGGATGGGAGCGTTTGAGCGCCTCTTTAACTGCCATCGAGCCGGCAATCTTGAACGCGGACTCCGAAGAGTCAACATCGTGATATGAGCCGTCAATAAGCTCGACTTTAATATCAACAACAGGATAACCTGCCAAAACACCAGAGTTAAGAGCTTCCTGGATACCTTTATCGACAGGATTGATGTATTCTTTGGGAATAACACCTCCGACGATTTTATTAACAAATTCGTAGCCGGCACCTTGCTCTTGAGGTATGAGGTTGATGACCGCATGACCATATTGGCCACGACCGCCAGACTGGCGTATGAATTTGCCTTCTACATGCTCCACTGGAGTGGTTGCTGTCTCTCGATACGCAACTTGCGGCTTGCCAACGTTTGCTTCAATTTTAAACTCGCGCAGCAGACGGTCGACAATAATCTCGAGGTGCAGCTCTCCCATCCCAGCAATAATGGTTTGGCCCGTCTCTTTGTTTGTAGAAACCTTAAAGGTAGGATCCTCCTCTGCGAGTTTCTGAAGCGCAACACCGAGTTTATCTTGCTCAACCTTGGTCTTGGGTTCAATAGCAATATCGATTACCGGGTCAGGGAACTCCATCGATTCCAGGATAATGGGATTCTTCTCATCGCAAAGCGTGTCGCCTGTCGCAGTTTCTTTCAGGCCAACAGCTGCACAGATATCGCCGGCAGAGCAACTCTCGATGTCGACTCGGTTGTTCGAATGCATCTCCAAGAGGCGGCCGATGCGCTCTTTCTTGCCCTTTGTCGCGTTGATGACATAAGAGCCAGCTTCCAACTGTCCCGAGTATACGCGGAAGTAGGTAAGCTTACCAACGAAGGGGTCGGTCATAATCTTAAATGCAAGAGCGGCAAAAGGAGCCTTCGAGTCTGAAGGTCTTTCAATCTCTTCTTCGGTATCAGGTTCAATTCCCTTGATTGCAGGAACATCCAAGGGGCTCGGCAGATACTCAACAACAGCATCGAGGAGTTCTTGGATACCTTTGTTTTTGTAAGAAGAGCCGACGAAGACGAGGTTTATCTTGTTTTCGAGTGTACCTTTACGCAGGGCTGCTTTAAGCTCTTCGACGCTCACTTCTTCTTCCATAAGGATTTTTTCCATGAGGTCGTCGTCGCAGTCAGCTGCTACTTCAAGCAATTCCTGATGGTATAACTCAGCATCTTCTAAGAACTCTTCAGGAATCTCATCCATTTTTTCAGGATAGGTCATGCCTTTGTCGTCAGCCTTGAAATCCCAGGCCTCCATAGTGACAAGGTCAACAATACCCCAGAAATTTTCTTCAGCACCCATTGGAATTTGGGCGGGCACAGCCGGTGCGTCAAGCCGTTCTTTCATAGTGTCAATTGCGTTGAAGAAATCGGCACCTACGCGATCGTATTTGTTTATGTAGGCGATACGGGGAACACCGTAGTGGTGCGCCTGGCGCCATACTGTCTCGGATTGGGGCTGTACACCAGCGACGGCATCAAATACAGCGACTGCGCCGTCGAGGACGCGTAAAGAGCGTTCTACTTCAACGGTAAAATCAACGTGGCCAGGAGTGTCGATTATCTGAATGCGATACTCTTCACCGGCCATTTTCCAAAAGGTGGTGGTTGCAGCAGACGTGATGGTTACACCGCGTTCTTGCTCTTGGGCCATCCAGTCCATCGTGGCGGCACCTTCGTGCACTTCACCTATTTTATGGGTCTTACCCGTATAGAAGAGTATGCGCTCGGTAGTTGTAGTTTTCCCTGCATCGATATGCGCCATAATACCGATGTTTCGGGTTTTTGAAAGAGGTGTTCGTGACATATTTCCGTACCCCTCTTAGAAACGGTAGTGCGAAAAAGCACGGTTCGATTCGGCCATCTTGTATAAGTCTTCGCGTTTTTTGACCGATGCCCCGGTGTTTTCTGCGGCATCCATAATTTCATTTGCTAGACGCTCAACCATTGTCTTTTCCTTGCGCTTACGCGAAAAATCAACGATCCAACGAATAGCCAAGGTAGTGGAACGACGTGAATTAACTTCCATAGGAACCTGATATGTTGCTCCACCCACGCGCTTCGGTTTAACTTCAAGAGTTGGGCGAATATTATCCATGGCCTTCTTGAAAACACTCAGCGGATCGCTTTTTGTTTTCTCTTCAACCATCGCAAATGCGCCATATACGATACCTTCAGCAACGGATTTTTTTCCATCGAGAAGGACCTTGTTGATCAGCTGAGTGACCAAACGATTGTTATACACTGCGTCCGCTTGTACCTCGCGGCGAGCAGCTGCTGCACGACGTGACATCTGTTCTCCTTTATCTTATGCATGCTTCGAGGCCTCAGTGCCGTCATTCGGCAATAGACCCATTAGGCTACCTTCTTGGAAGCCCGCACGACTTACTTCAAATTAATTCTTTGGCTTTTTAGCCCCGTAGCGGCTACGAGCCTGCATACGGCTGTCAACTGCGGCGCAATCGAGCGCTGCACGAATAACTTTATAACGAACACCAGGAAGATCCCTTACACGGCCACCACGGATAAGCACCATGGAGTGCTCTTGGAGGTTGTGCCCGATACCAGGAATGTATGCGGTGACCTCCATGCCGTTAACAAGACGGACACGACATACCTTACGAAGAGCCGAGTTCGGCTTTTTCGGGGTCGTGGTATATACACGGGTGCAAACTCCACGTTTTTGTGGGTTTCCTTTGAGAGCAGGGGCTTTTTTCTTCTCTACCTGCTTCTGGCGGCCCTTGTGAACCAATTGATTAATAGTAGGCAAATCTTCAACTCCTTTTTTATAACCTATACGTGCATTCAGCTGGGATGCACACAGACACACTGCATTTTGCTTTAAAGTGCGACGGCAAACATTACCACCCATGAGCTGGCTTGTCAAACATAACGCAGCCGGGTGTATCTATATGAAGCTCTTCACAGAATACCAGGTGAAATCTTATTTTTTCGAACTTATATCGCTGAAGGTTGTTTTTTTGGAAATTATCTACAAATCCTTTACACATTTCACGAACGCCAGCTTGTGAAATGCAGGATTTGATGAAGGCTATCAAGCTCCGATAATTTTAGCGGCAACTTGTTTTTTCCGACTCAAAATGCCGGGCATCCAGGTACCGCCCTCGCCCTTGCAGTCAATGTTGAACACCCTGTTGACCACTCGGCGATTACCTTCACAGAAGAACTGGCTTCCCTCTGCCACAATATCTGTGGCCATAAGCAAGACGAACTCGTACCCGTGTTTTTCTCTCAAGGTACGCATATAGGCACGAATCTCTTTTTCGCGTTTCAAAACCGAGGCCAGATCTATCGTCTCGTGTTGAGAAATGAGGGCCACCTTATCGCCTATCTGAAACTCTTTCGCATCGGCAGCCACGAGGGTTTCAAGCGGAACGTCCTCCGCGGCACCTCGACACGTAAAGACTTGCATACCGAACTCTATGGGCTCCAGGCCCGCCAGACGTCCGAGCAGCTCTGCCTGCTCGCGATCAATATTGGTGGTAGTAGGTGATTTCATCAAGACCGTATCGCTGAGAATTGCAGAAAGCAAGACAGCAGCGAGCTCGGAGGGGATCTCCACTTCATGACGCGCAAACTCGAGTGAGACTATCGTCGCTGTCGAGCCGAGGGGCAAGTTGATAAACTCAATAGGACGCGCCGTTGCAACATCACCGATGCGATGGTGATCTATTATTGCAAGCACATCGGCCTCTTCGATGCCCTTAACTGCCTGACGAGTTTCATTGTGGTCTACGAGTACCACCTTGCGCTTGGGCTTGGTCGCAATATCTGAGCGAGTCACGATGCCAACGCAATAGTCCTCATCATCCAAGACTACCGCCTCTCGCAAAGACGTTGCCATCAAGTCTTCGATGGCCTCATTCAAAAGGGCCTCTTTATCGAGGACGAGCACGTTTCTTTCGGTAAGTTCTTCCACTTCCTGCCCAAGAGACGTAATGAGGTCGGCTGCAACCGCCATGTTATCCGAGCCCCCCTCGCCCACGGCATCCGTTGCCGAGATATAGCGCTCAGCAATCATGCGGGTGGTAATGAGGCCATAGTATTTTCCCTCATCGTCCACAACGACAAGTGCTCGTACATTTTTTTGGCGAAGCATTTTCCCTGCTTCAAGCAGTGTCTCATGACTTGATATAGAAAACGGATCGGGCGTCATAACGTCCATGACACGGGCGTATACATGACTCACTGCACGAGGAGGCTCAAACCCATACGTCTCACATACCCAGGTGCTTTCAGGGGGCATGGCCCCCAAACGAACTGGCACATATTGCTTTACTTGGTATTCTGGATCTTGCAGTGCAGCCCGTTTTTCGAGTTCGTTTCGTAAATAGGCGTAGCCGATGGCCGCGCATATAGAATCATTATCTGGATTTTGATGACCTATCACCAAGACTGGCGATGACATGGAAGCACTCCTTAATCTCATAGGTTTATCTTAACTATAGGGGCATAATCTTTGAGAAGTTTTTTTGTTTGCCCATTCGCATTAAAGCGGATATGGAGGGTATCCCCATCCACTTTGAGTACCTTCCCCCGCCCAAATATTTTATGATCAACCGCATCGCCTGCAGCAAAATTCATAGATGCAGCAGCTTTTTTCCCCGCATCGGGGTTAACATACTCAGAAGAACCGCGGCCTTGCGACCCTGCTTCACGCGAGCGACCAAAGACCCTTCCTCCGCCTGCCTCTGAGCCTGAACCTGAAATGCCCTTGCGGCTTCCTCGTTTTTCCCATCCTGTCCCCGCATACCCGGCCGAACCGAGACCGATGGTCGTTCGCAGTTCTTGGGGAATTTCGTTAATGAAGCGAGACATAGGGTTTGCAGAGGTCTGTCCGAAAATCTGCCGTGTGGAAGCGCAGGTGAAGAAAAGATGCTTCCGCGCACGGGTAATAGCAACATAGGCAAGCCGTCGTTCTTCTTCGGAGCCTTGTGCATCTCCCACGGAATTCATGTGAGGGAACAAGCCTTCTTCCATGCCGGCCACGAATACGCAATCGAACTCGAGGCCCTTAGACGAATGAATGGTCATAAGAGTGAGTGCCTGCCCGCCCTCGCTCATCGTATCAAGATCGGTACGTAAGCGGACCCACTCGGTAAAATCAAGCAGGGAATTGCCGGAAAGCACGCGCACAGGTGCTTTGCCTTCCTCATCAACTATTGGCTCGCCTACTGTGGGGGCGGCATACTCGGCCTCATCGTCATCGTGGGATTGAGAATACTCGTCGACAACGGTCAAAAACTCTTTAATGTTCTCTATGCGTCCACGTGCTTCGTCGCTTGCTTCGGCCTCTAAGGCTTCAACAAGTCCGCTCTCGTCTACTATCGTCTCAACCACACGTCTCAATTCACCCGAGTAGCTCGTAGCGTCTTTAATGAGCTGGACGAATTCGGCCAACGATTTTCGAGTGGCAAGCCGTATGTCGTCCTCGGCAATAGCCAACTCTGCCGCTTCCATAAAACTGCTTTTGCTCTCGAGGGCTTTGGCCTCAATATACTCGACAGTGGTTTTTCCAATACCGCGCCGCGGCACATTTATAACACGCTTAGCGGCGATATCGTCTGCTGGGTTCACTATGAGGGTCAAATAGGCCATCACGTCACGAATTTCTGCGCGGTCGAAAAAGCGGGTGCCCCCTACAATACGATACGGTACCCCAGCACGCAGAAGCATATCTTCGAGCACGCGACTCTGAGCATTGGTACGATAGAATACGGCCATTTGGCTATAGGACAAGCCTTCCCGATGCCTCTTCTCTACCTCGCCCGCAATCCAACGCCCTTCGTCACGCTCGTCGTTGGCCACATAGACCGAAAGCTTGGCACCGTCTTCTTGTGAGGTGAAGAGCTTCTTTGCTTTGCGCTGTTTGTTGTTGGCAATAAGTGCATTGGCAGCCGCAAGGATATTGCCGCATGAACGGTAGTTCTCCTCCAGCTTGACTACTTTCGCATCGGGATAGTCGGTCTCAAACTCGAGAATGTTTCGAATATCGGCGCCTCGCCACGAGTAAATACTCTGATCGTCATCGCCGACCACCATGATATTCTCATGTGACTGAGCCAACAAGTTGACGATGGCATATTGCGCCCCGTTTGTATCCTGGTATTCATCAACGAGAAGATAACGGAAGCGCTGTTGGTAGGCTTCTAAAACATCAGGATGATGCTTGAATAAAAGATAGGTGTACACAAGCAAATCATCGAAATCAAAGGCGTTTGCAGCCTTCAGACGCTCCTGAAGGCGCTTATAGACGGATGCAGCAACTCTCCCAACAGGGTCTTTAGCCTGGTTTTCGAAATCACCTGGCACGATCAGTTCGTTCTTTGCCGTTGATATCCGATTGCGAATAGCTTGCATCGGAAATATCTTCGTGTTGATATCGAGCTCGAGCATAATTTCTTTTACCAAACGCTTCGAATCATCATCGTCATAGATAGTGAAGCCAGACGTAAATCCGAGGAGCTCGGCTTCACTGCGCAAGATACGGACACACATGCTGTGGAAGGTGGATACCCACATGCCACGCGCCGCAGAGCCGATAAGCTGTGCAAGGCGCTCACGCATTTCTGTGGCTGCCTTGTTAGTAAAGGTGATGGCCAAAATCTCCCAGGGTGCTACGTGTTTATCTTGCACCAAATGGGCAATACGATAGGTAAGTACTCGCGTTTTTCCGCTGCCAGCACCCGCCAAAACGAGAAGCGGTCCTTCTGTATAGAAGACCGCTTCGTGTTGAGCCTCATTCAAAACCGCATAATCGAGCATACAAATAGTTCCTTTAATGCCTCTACTCAGGCAAGCCTATACAATCTTCTTTCCAAATACTGCTGCAATCTCTCTCAGTTGAGCTATGAGCTCTACAAATTGTTCAGGCGTAAGCTGTTGGGGTCCATCGCTTAATGCGCTTGCCGGGTCGGGATGCACCTCTATCATCAAAGAGTCGCATCCTGCCGCAACAGCAGCCTTAGCCAGGGAAGGCACTAGATCACGCGCGCCTGCAGGGTGAGAAACGTCGACACACACTGGGAAGAGACTTTGCTTGTGGATGACCGGCACCGCAGAGATATCAAGGGTGAAGCGTGTGGCCGTCTCAAAGGTCCGCAATCCCCTCTCGCACATCACCACATTATTGTTCCCGCTCATCGTAATATATTCGGTGGCCGAAAGCCACTCTGAGATAGTGGCGGCCATACCGCGCTTAAAAAGCACCATCTTATGTGAGTCGCCTGTAGTGAAGCCAACATTTTTAAGGAGTGAGAAATTGGCCATGTTACGTGTGCCGATCTGCAAACCGTCAACATATGCGTGAACCATGGGACAGTGGGCAGAGTCCACGACTTCCGTTAATGTCTTGAGACCATACTTCTTGCCAGCGTTCTGCATAATCTGCAGGCCTTCTTCACCCAAACCCTGGAAGGAGTGGGGCGTCGTGCGGGGCTTGAAGGCTCCCCCACGGATCCAGCTGAGACCAAGATCCGCTATGCACTCTGCAACCTTATTAAACTGCTGCTCATTCTCAATAGAGCAAGGGCCTGCAAATATTGTGATTTCATCGCCTCGCGTGCCCAAATCGGGAAGCGTGCTTTTCTTTTCTTCACTCATAAGGATGGCATCTCCTTCATGACCTTGAGGATGCCCTCGTATATCTCCTGGAGGCTGTCGTTGTAAAGAGGCCCTTTATTGTAATTTGAGAGTTTCGCAAAAATCTCTTCTTCCCGTTTCGGATCGAATAGCCCCATCTGCGCTTCTGGTTTTAATTCTCTGATGGCGAGCGAATGCGCAGTCCTCTCGTTCAAAAGCGTCACAATCTGTCTATCAATAGCATCAATTTCCTCACGACGCTTTTCAATGGAGGAAACTGCCTTATTTTTTTCGGGCATAGCTCTTCCTTTCTTTGATTTTTTCGAAACGTAAAGTTCTTATGAAGCAAACCTATAGGGCATCATAACAAAAGCCCCTCCTAAAGCGGGCCGCCTATACAAACAAAGTTCCCTGCAGGGCAAAATAAACGAGGACCACCACACCGATTACAATTCTATAGATACCGAAGGGTATAAAACTGTGCTTCTTGACAAAACCGATTAAAAATTTGATGGATGCTACTGAGACGACGAAAGCAACCACGATGCCAATCACGAGAACCATAAGTTCAACCTGAGACATGCTAAGGCCGATCGCAAGCAGGTACTTCAAAAACTTCAAGAAGCCCCAACCAAACATCACCGGAATGGCGAGGAAGAAGGAGAATTCCGAAGCGACAACGCGTGAGCAGCCACTTATCAACCCTCCAAGGATGGTCGAGCCGGAACGTGATGTGCCTGGCACGATAGCTAACACCTGAAACGCACCTATCTTAAGCGCCGTCTTTATATCTATATCGTCGACGTTCTCAATTTTGTAGAACGACTCTTGCTCCACATCTCCTGAGGTTCCATTTGGACGAGCATGCTTCCCCCGCGCGCGCAACTCTTGTTCCCCGCTGCTCATCGCCCCTCGTTTTTTCTTATGATAGATTTCTATAGCTATAAAAATAAAGCCGTAGACGATGAGTGCAATAGAGACGGTAACGGCATTATAAAAATGCTCATGGAACCAGTCGTCGAAAAGAATACCAATAATGGCCGCGGGTATGCAGCCGACAACAACCATACCCCAAAGGCGCCAGGTGCTTTTCTTCTCACCCGTATCCTTTTTTCTAGAAAAGGGATTGAGCTTATTGAAGTACAGAATAACAACTGCCATGATAGCGCCCAGCTGAATAACGACCAGGAAGAGCTCCATGAACTCTTCGCTTACATTGAGCTTCATGAATTCATCAACGAGTATCATGTGCCCCGTTGACGATATAGGCAGCCACTCGGTAATACCCTCGACAAACCCGATAAGAAGTGCTTTCAGTGCTTCAACTATCATACGAATGACCAATCCCTTAGTTTCCGATAACCCAGTCTTTGCTGTTCTTTCGATTTTTTACTTAAGCAAACAAGCTTGCGTACCGTATTCAAACTCCGGCTACACTCAAATTTGGGCCTATAGTGACCCTAAAATGACGAAGAATCATCAAAGCTCCACATATTCTATCGTCCGAGCTGTTTCGTCAAGCCTGAGAGCGTAAAAATTATATCTCTCGCAAAATTAATATAACAAATCTATACAAGCATGTTAAAGACGGAATAATCCCTCACTTTTTAGATGCGATTACAAATTATTATTAAATTTTTATCGAAAAAAGAAGTCGCTCAACAAGGCCTTGAAACTTCGCAAAATAAGGCTTGCTTGAGGCTCTTTTAGGACAAAAAGGCTGTTGAGTGGCTTGACAAGCCTTCTGAGCTTACTCATGATAAAGGGATAAATCAGCGAGAAAAAGACATACGATGAAAGTTAGCTCTTAAGACACGTGAGCCTTCTAGGGGGTTGTTATGATACAGAGTGCAGCGACTCTGCTTATCGAGCGTTGGGATTTTTTTTCCAATCTTATTTTGGAACACATAGTAATTTCTGTAGTTGCAATAGTATTTGCTACGGTCATAGGTTTGATGTTCGGAATACTTATCAGTGAATATGAAAAGATCTCGAAACTCACCCTTACAGCAGTCAACCTCCTGTACACCATACCGTCCTTAGCCCTATTGGGGTTTCTTATTCCCTTCACGGGTGTGGGTAATTTAACCGCCATCATTGCCTTGACCATCTATGGTCTTTTACCGATGGTTAAGAATACACATACGGGTATTTCCACCATCGACGAATCGATTATCGAGGCTGCCGTGGGTATGGGGTGCACAAGATTTCAACTGCTCTGGAAAATAAAGCTCCCCCTCGCCTTCCCCGTTATTATGTCGGGTTTTCGCAACATGGTTACTATGACCATTGCACTCACGGCCATTGCGTCTTTTATCGGAGCAGGCGGTTTGGGAGTTGCGATTTTCAGGGGCATTACAACCAACAACATGCCTATCGTGCTTGTTGGATCAGCGCTTGTTGCCTTGCTTGCTATCGTGGTCGATCTTTTGCTTGGTCTCGTCGAGCGCGCTACCTATGCTGAACAGAGTAAAAAGGGGAACAGGCGCCTCATTGTCGTGGGCATCATCGCGCTTGCCCTCATAGTTAGCTCATTCTTCGTCCAGTTCTGCGATAAGGATTCCGAGGACACGATTCGTGTGGCAAGTAAATCCTATACGGAACAGCTTGTTTTAGGGGAAGTGCTCGCACAGTTCATAGAATACGACACCGACCTGGAGGTCGACCTTATTGCAGGGCTCGGAGGAGGTACCTCCGTTATACAACCTGCGCTCATCAAGGGAGATTACGACCTCTACGCTGAATACACCGGCACCGCCTGGAACTCGGTCCTCTTTCGCGACGAAGTCTACCAGGAATCGATGTTCGATGAGCTGCAAGCCGCCTACAAAGACATGGGTCTGACATGGATCGGAAAATACGGCTTCCAAAATACCTACGGTATTGCAGTCGCGTCTTCAATAGCAGAGAAGTACAATCTAAAAACTTATTCCGACTTAGCGGCCGTGTCATCCTCCTTAACTATTGGAGCGGAGTATGATTTCTATGAACGTCTCGATGGCTACTACGAACTATGCAAGGCCTACGGTTTCGACTTCTCCTCAACCATGGACCTCGATACGGGGCTCAAATATAAAGCAATAGAAAGCGGGCAGGTTGATGCGCTCGTTGTATATACCACTGATGGACAGCTTTCGAGCTCCAATGTGGTAGTACTCGAAGATGACAAACAGTTCTTCCCCTCCTACCAGGCAGCAACAGTCTGCCGCCTCGAGGTGCTAGCAGAGCATCCTGAACTCGAGGATACACTTTTAAAGCTTGAAGGGGCCTTCGATGAGGAAACGATGGCAGAGCTTAACTACCAGGTTGACACCGAAGGTCGTTCCCCTCAGGCCGTTGCACATGACTTCTTGGCATCTTCAGGACTAGTGGAAGGTGATTTTTAATGACTGAGCCAGCTATTGAATACAGAAATGTTGTAAAGAAATATGGGGACGAATACGCCGTAAAGAACTTCAACCTCAGTATCGAGCATGGTGAGTTCATTACCATCGTAGGAAGCTCGGGTGGCGGTAAGACTACCGTGCTCAAAATGGTCAACAGTCTCGTTGTCCCTACAAGTGGCGATATCTTCATGTACGGGAAAAATATCAAGGACGAGAACCTTATTAAGCTGCGGCGGAAAATCGGTTACGCCATACAAGGTAATGTCTTATTTCCCCACCTCGATGTCAGTCACAACATCGGCTTCGTGCCACGTCTTTCGAGGCACGACAACGACAAGGTGAAAGAATCCATTTTGAAAGCACTCGATCTCGTAGGCCTTGACCGAAGCCTCCTCAAAAAATACCCCCACGAACTATCAGGCGGTCAGCAACAAAGGGTTGGCATCGCACGCTCCCTCGTGTCTCAGCCCTATATCCTTTTAATGGATGAGCCTTTTGGCGCAGTCGATGAGATTACCAGGAGTTCGTTGCAGGAAGAGATTAGCGGCATTCATCAGAAAACCGATATGACGGTTTTGTTTGTTACACATGACATGCATGAGGCTTTTCGCTTGGGCACCCGCGTGCTCGTGATGAACAAGGGCGAAGCCCAGCAATTTGATACGCCCGAAAACATCAGCGAACACCCCGCCAACGACTACGTCAAACTTCTGCTCGCCAGTGTTTCAAACGGTTCCTCGATACTGTCTTAACTCTAAAGAACACACGGTAAAAAGTGCCAATCAGCATGCAGAGAACAATGCAAGGGGTGGAGAAACGTACATTTCTTTCTTGTATGCATTGTTCCATAAGCCCCCCTGTGCTAGCATTCTAAGGATTAGAATAAGGATTTTATCGTTGTTCCACCTTATGGCCACACGGCCATCGACACATAAGTGCAGCGCTGGATCGATATTTTGGAACAGCATCATGTTCTCTAAATATATGAGAATCATCCAGCTTAGTTTGAGGGCGCAAAATCAAACATATGAGCTTCGATGGTACCAGATCCAGGCATGTTGGTGCACCTTCTAAGACACTGTACATCTTCGTATTTGATAGGGAATTATGGAAGAAGAACTATTTGAGGAAAAAGGACAAAGGGTCGCCCGCCGCCGAAAAAAGATTTTTGAGTTTACCCACTCATCCACACGCTCTACCATTTTAATGTTTGCAGCGGCTGTTTTAGCCTTAATACTCGCAAACACCCCCTTCATACCAAATTTTGAGACATTCTGGAACGAGCTTATTATCAGCTTCAATGTCGGCAGCTTCGAGGCCAATATCTCTGTAGGACATTTTATCAACGACTTCCTTATGGCTTTTTTCTTCCTGGTTATAGGCCTTGATATCAAGTTCGAGCTAACGGCAGGAGAACTTAAGGAGCCTCGAAAGGCCATCCTTCCTTTAGCTGCAGGTATTGGAGGAGCTATTCTTCCTGCAGTACTGTACTTAGTTCTTAATGGGGGCTTGGGCGAATTTGTAAATGGATGGGCAATACCCCTCTCTAACGATATAGCTTTCTGCCTGGGTATCCTTGCCCTGCTTGGATCGAGGGTCCCTGCTGGCTTGCGCGCCTTCTTCTCCACTTGTACCGTAGTGGACGATATTTTGGCCATTCTCATAATTGCCTTCTTTTACACCAAATCACTCAGTATCGCGTGGCTCGCTTTAGGAATACTTTGCTTCTTCGTATTGATTGGCATGAATAGAGGGGGCGTCTGCTCTCTGGCCCCCTACTTAATTGTAGGCGGCATCATGTGGATTACCATCTATATGTCGGGCGTACATGCAACAGTTGCTGGCGTCTTGCTTGCCGTAACCATACCCTCCAACTCACCTATCAGAACAGAAACAGCAAACCGCTGGCTCAAACGTAAGTCAAGGAGTGCTGAAGAGCGCTACGATCCAGGCGAGATGGATTTAGCCCAAAAAGAATTTTTGAACGAGGTAAATCAGATTGCAAAAGTTTCAAAGCTGACCATACCTCCCATTACCCGACTCAACCACAATATGCATTCTTTCGTTTACTTTTTTATTTTGCCTCTCTTTGCTTTCGCAAACGCCGGCGTTGCAATTTCGGGAGTAAATCTTTCTGAAATAGTTTTTCATCCTATTGCATTGGGCATATTTTTTGGCCTCTGTGTCGCAAAGCCCTTAGGTATTTTCCTCACCTCCTATATTACGGTCCGTCTCGGATTCAGCGATCTCCCCGATAAGGTGAATTGGCGTCACATGGCGGGGGGTTCTATTTTAGGTGGCGTAGGGTTTACGATGGCTATCTTCGTTACGAACCTCGCCTTCCTTTCCCATGAGCTTATTGCTATATCCAAGGTGGCTATTTTATCAGCTTCCCTTGTTGCAGGCCTTGTTGGCTTCTTCGTTTTGCAGGCAGAGGCTCGCCGTACTCAAAATGAGGACGAAGATGAAGAGCTCGCAGAGCTTGAGGATTAACGCAGGGATTAGCGCCGTGCTCATGGTGAAGTCTTCCTAGGCTGAGTGCTCGGCTGGGCTGAGTGCTCTGTTTTGCTCAAGTTTTCTGAATGCAACGGCTCTGTTTTGCTCAAGCTTTCCTGAATACAGCAGCTCTGTTTTGCTCAAGCCTTCCTGAGGCTGTGTGCCGGAACCGTCATGAGGCCTTCTTCACTCCTCACAATCGGTATTCATGCACTAAATCAATGAGCTCCTGACGGGAGTGGACTTCGAGCTTTGCATATATATGCTTGACGTGAGTAGCTACCGTATTGCGCGATATGATGAGCTCATCGCGTATGAAAGGTACTGAACGACCCCGAGAAAGCAGATCAAACACTTCTTTTTCTCGAGGTGTCAATTGAGCCTTTTCAGCGATTGCGTTAATGTTTTCTTCAAGCTCATCGACAACAAAAGCCTCGGGAGATTTTTCTTCTGAGCTTGCGCTATCTCCCCCACCCTCACTTACTTCTATCGTATCTTTTATGACGAATGTCCCTTTCTGGTTCAAGATGGCCATCGTCGCTATGGCAAGAACTGCTATAGACAAGGCGGATACTTGATACGGCTCTAACACGCCTGCAAGAAACAGAGGCTCAAGCAAGATCATACATACTATTCCGAGCAAGTCTCCTATGTGGACAAACAGCCAACCGAAACCATAGGCCTGTACAGCCGTTGTCCGTCCTGATGCAGCATAGTGCGCAAAGAATATTTGAGTGATGACGCAAAATGAAAATCGCGCAGTAAGCGATACGGCATACGCAAGGTAAAAACCCTCGCCACCATCAAATAGTATTATGGCGACAAAACCGAGAATAAGCAGAGGGCACATCCACCTGAAGAAGGAGACGACCGACATTCTTCCTGGTTCGCGCGAGGAGTACACAGAAACAAGCCCCATAAACACAATGCTGACCACCACGGTGATCTGGAAATACCCTGGTTCATTATGAGCAGAAAACCAGAAGGCACCCAGGATGCATGCGAAGAAGAAGGTGAGCAAGATTCCAAAACCAGCTCGCCTCAAAGCCTTGAAGGCGGCAAGAGGATTCTGGAGTGCTGTACTTCTCCTGGTTTCAAAAATCTTTCTCTCTGCCGTGCCAGAAAATTCAGGAAACGTATCGCTTTCTTCTCCGTCACGCAAAGACATTTTAAGGCACATTCCAGAAATAAACGGCAAGCTGCTAACGAGCAATAAGGCAACCCAGCCACTCATTGAAGAAACAAAAAGGAGGATTACTGATGCGACAACGGCAGAGGCAGGAGCGAGGATTTCCACATCTTCTTGGGATATTTTTGCATAATATTCACCCCACATTACCCAAATAAGAGCACTTCCCATCCCCGTGAAAAGAGCGCCTAGGCCAAAGAGGAGTATGGTACCGACAGGGCTTTCTATTTGTATGAACAAAAGCGGGCTTGCTAAAGAGGTGAGCAAGGGTGCAAAAAAGAGAAGGTTTTTGTTTTGGACGGGTGAACCAAAACGTTTTTCAAGGGCAATGATAAGACTAAGGGCTAGGATAGAGAAAAACACTGGAGATCCCAAAAAGAAGCTTTGGATACTGAGGCCGCCATAATGAGAGGAAATTAGTTTTGCCCCCGTATAACCCTCCATCACCTGCGTATAAAACACGCAAAATACCCAGGCAAGAAAAAAGGCCCAGCCCAGCTTATAGAGCGGAAGCAGCCTTTTTATAGAATTGTTCACATTCCCCTCGCTTTTATCCCTGTATACACATGTCCCTAATATCTCACCCACTTTAGGGTATCTTACCATAGCTGACCTGCGCTAAGACACTAATACCCTATAGTATGCGATGCTTTAGAGCCTAAAAAGGCTTTTAATAGTATGAGTATACAAGCAGTTTAACCTTATGAAAAGAAGCTACTTGAAACCAAGGAGAATGGAGAAATAACATGAGTGCAGGAGAAGAAAAGCGTGGTTTTACCAGACGTGATTTTCTTGTCGGAGCGGCCAGTGCAGGAATTGTCGGTGTAGGTGCAAGCCTTGCAGGTTGCTCTTCGCCACAACAATCTGGCGGAGCCTCGCAGAATGGCTCGTCGCCCGATGCGGGGGCAGAGGCTCCTGCGGCAGGTGCCGACTGGCTTGGAGCACCCCAGGAAATTAATGAAGCAGATGTTGTCGATACGTTCGACACCGAGGTATTGGTTGTAGGGGCTGGAACCGCGGGCTGTTTTGCAGCTTGCTCAGCAGTAGAAGAAGGCGCCGAGACGATCATCATCGAGCGCCAGGCAGAAATCGGAAATGGTATCCGCGACACCTTGGCAGCCGTTGGCTCCTCACAGCAGATCGAGCAGGGCGTCAACCCTGACAAGTTCGATGCCATCAACGAAATGTCACGTCAGTCATTAGGCTATGGAGATGTCCGTCTCTATAAGGTATGGGCCGACAATTCAGGTGAGGCTATTGACTGGTATACCGAGCGCTGCGCCGAGCATGGCTATAACATTAAATTTGAGTACAGCCATGCGCATGAACTAAAGATTCCAGCAATTGATGTAGGGCACTCGCTTCAGTGGGAAGATCCAACAGATCCCAACATTGGAAGCTTCACTATGACAAGTGGATTTTTGCTCGATTACGGTAAGGGCCTTGGCCTTGATGTTCATATGAACACGCTTCTCGAACAGCTCATCGTAGAAGACGGCAAGGTGGTAGGACTGTATGCAACAGGCCCAGACGGTCTTGTTCGCTACAATGCAAGCAAGGGCGTTATCATGTGCACTGGAGGCTATGCTTCCAACAGGGATATGCTTGAGGCCTTGCAGCCCGAGACGGTCGAAATGATTACCGTACCGTACGCGTTCCCAACCTGTGATGGTGGCGGAATCAAATCTATGCTGTGGGCGGGTGCCGACTTCGACCGCGTCCATGCCGGAATGCTTTTCGACCGAGGCGCAGTCAAACCTGACTCGACCGACCAGTCTGAAGGTGCACTTTTCTGGATGGGATCGCAGCCCTTCCTCAAAGTTGATTTGACGGGAAATCGCTTCACCAACGAGAGCGGTCCGTACGATTTTATTCTTCACACAGCCTTCGGAATTCCAGATCAGACCTATTGCTCTGTATGGGATGCAAACTTTGAAGAGGATATGGCATCGTACGATACGCACGGCTGTTCACGCCCCTACCCCTTTGAGAATGGTGCTCAGGCTGTCATGCCTTACTTCCCGGTAGTTATGGCCATCAATGATGACCTGAAGGAAAATGGTTACATCGTCGAGGCTGACACCATCGAAGAGCTGGCAGAGAAACTGCACATCCCTGCAGATAATTTCTCGGCAACCGTCGAACGTTACAATGAGCTTGCCGAAAAGGGTGTAGACGAAGACTTTGGGAAAGAAGCCCATCGCCTTATGGCTCTTGACACTCCTCCTTTCTACGGCATTCGTCAACGTGGAGGCTACTTCATTACTACGCTTGATGGTGTCCGTATTAACACCGATATGCAGGTAGTCAATGAGGCTGGCGAGGTTATCGAGGGTCTGTACGCAGCAGGCGACTGCTCGGGTGGCTATGCTGGACAAAGCTATGTCAACCTTCTTTCAGGAGCTGCCGCTGGCCGCAGCATCACCTTCGGCCGACGCGCCGGCAAAATTGCTGCAAGCAAGTAATTGGGCTGAGGCAAGCTACAGACGAGCAGTTGGTCTGTAGCTTGCTAGCAACGTGCTTACGAGCCTTCTGTTACCTTCAGTAAAGCATAGGTATTGAGATTGCCCGTCCGCCCGTCCGCTTTGTAGAGGGCGCATATTTTGGCCGCATCAGAAACTGTTTCTAAAAGATGTTCTATCTCCTTGTCGGAGTAATTATGGCAGTAGCGGTATTGCCCTGGGATATTTTTCCACCCAAGCAGGAAATCCCCTGCTTCAAACTCCTCTGGCTCTAAGACGGCATCCTGCGCGGTGAGATATGCAAGTGCTTCTGCATGGGTCTCCCGAGCCTTCGCAGCCATTTTCTCGCTATTGAGGAACTGCCAAAACGAAACTGCGACAAGCCCTCCTGGCCGCGTATGCTCAAGCAGAGCGCGCAAGAGCTTCTCCCTCCACTCAAACAGCGGTAAGTGATGGAAAAACCCAAAGCAAACAGAGAGGTCGAAACCAGCCGTCCCCTGTTGGTTTGCAACTGTGGAGGACTCGTCTGACTGCTCGAAAAAAGTGATTTCTTCTTCTTGGGCCAAGTGCATCGGAATATCCATATTCATGAATCGAAGCCTGTGCGGAGACTCATATTTCTTTGAGCCAACGAGCTCATCGCAACTATCAAGAGCATAGAAGCTGAATGCCCTTTGGGGAAAACGGTCTATGAGGAAATCCTCAAAACGTAAGTTACCGCAGGCTACATCGAGGACAGAAAAACAGGAGGGACTGCCAGACCCAGGGACAGCAAGGGATTTTTGCCCAAGGTACTCGGCAAGCCTCTCCCAACCGAGCCAGGGGGCCTGCCTCGTTTGATCGAAGGATGCAGCGTTACAACGATAAAAATCGCTGTTCAAGTTACAGAGTATTTCAGCAGTCTCTTTGTTCATCTCTACTTTCAGCATTCTATACGATAGAATTTTTTATAGCATGGAAGCACTACTTCTTGACATACTTACTACTATAAAACAGGAGGGCCCTCTTGATGAGAAGGCTCTTACTAACATTATCCAACGACACAATAAGCTGCTCGGTTCCCAGAAAAAACAGCATTCAAAAAAACGCATCCTCCCCTTCTACCTTAAAGTAAAGGACCAAGAACCCCGCCGTTGGGAAAGCTGGGGCGTCGATACCGAGCTTGAAGCGCAACTTGTTCGTACCGTTCAGATAAAGCCAAGGCGAACCGCATCAGGAGTTGCTACTGTAACGGTCATTACCAAGCCTTGGAAATGCACGAGCAACTGTCTCTATTGCCCTAACGATTTGCGTATGCCAAAAAGCTATCTTGCCGATGAGCCTGCCTGTCAAAGGGCCGAACGAAACTTTTTCGACCCCTACCTCCAGGCCGCCGCAAGACTGCAGACGCTCGTTTATATGGGGCATCCTGTTGATAAGATTGAGCTTATTATTTTGGGGGGAACTTGGAGCGACTACCCCGAAGAGTACCAGATTTGGTTTGTACACGAACTTTTTCGCGCACTCAATGACACGGACACTATTAATGAAGAGGCTAAGAAACGGCGCCAGATGTGTCTTGATGCCGGTCTACGTGAGACAAAGGAGGAGCTCGTCGAGAGGGTGTCAACTCAGCAAAAGGCAGTCAATGAAAGGCGACTTAGCTACAACCAAGCCATCGGTGAACTGTATGAACAAGACGCAGCGTGGAGCGAAGTAAGCAGCCACCAAAGAGCGAGTTTTGAAGATTTGGTTTTTCAGCAAAAGCGCAATGAGGCGGCAAAACGACGTATGGTAGGGCTTGTTATAGAGACCCGGCCCGATACGATTAGCCCTAAAAGCCTGCATCTCATCAGGCGTCTCGGATGCACAAAAATTCAGATGGGCGTACAAAGCCTCGATGAAGGAGTGCTTGCAGCTAATGAAAGGCGCGTTGACCCTGCAACTATCGAACGCGCTTTTGCCCTCGTCCGTCTGTTCGGGTTTAAACTGCATACTCACTTTATGATCAACTTATACGGCTCCGACCCTGAACGGGACAAGGCGGACTACCTGCGCTTTGTTACCGATCCTGCCTACCTTCCCGACGAAGTGAAGATATATCCCTGTGCTCTTGTGGAGGGTTCTCGTCTTTGTGAGAACTATCATGATGGCAGCTGGCAGCCTTATACCGAAGAACAGCTGATAGATGTGCTTGCTGCCGATATCTTAGCCACTTCCCGCTACACGCGAATATCTCGTATGATCCGTGACATTTCAGCCCATGACATTATGGTCGGAAATAAAAAGACGAACCTGAGGCAATTAGTCGAGCAGGCTATCGAGAAGTCGGGCGAAGAGATTCCTGAAATACGCTACCGTGAAATCAAAACGGCAGAAGTCACCTTCGATGAATTAAACCTGGATATCTTCCCCTATGAAACGACGGTAAGCCAGGAGTACTTCCTCCAATGGATTACTGCCGACAACAGGATTGCAGGTTTTTTACGGCTTTCTCTTCCCCATCAGGACTTTGTACGAGAGAATGCGCGCGATTTGCCTATCTCGCTTGGCGAGGCGATGATACGGGAGGTTCATGTATACGGGAAGGTCGCGCGATTGAGGCATGACAAGGCTGCTGACGGCTCTGAGTCGGCGGAAGGATTAGAGCCCAAGAAGGCTCAGCACACTGGTTTGGGGAAGCAGCTTATTGAGAAGGCTTTCGAAATTGCATACGAGCAAGGCTATACCTCGATGAACGTCATAAGCTCCGTGGGTACAAGGAAATATTACCGTAGGCTTGGTTTTGTCGATGGCGATCTGTATCAGAGGCGGGCTCTTCCTTAGGCCGTGATTCGAAAGGACCGAAAGGGAGTCGATACAGGAAAACTCCAGGACGCGAAAGACGACGTTCACAAGGGGCAATCTTGTGAGACACACTCTTGCAAGACATATTCCTGCGGTCCATGCTTCTGCGAAATGTGTACTCGGGAGGATGTAGGCGCATTAATGCATGTTTTTTTGAGATTAGAGAATCGTGTGGGAGCACAAGAGCTTTATTCTATAATGCAAGCATGTGCTACCACAAATATGAGCTAAGACATATTGATTAGTTTGAGAGAGCAGGAATGTATATGAAGGAAGCAGAACATCCAAGTCAAAAGCTTATAGTCCTCGATTTTGACGGCCACTGCGGCCAGCTTATAGCGAGAAAGATTCGTGACCTCCATGTATACTCCGAGGTAGTTTCCTGCGATATCTCTGTTGAGGAGCTATCTTCCTTGCGTCCCAGCGCCTTGATACTCGCGGGCGAGCCAGAAGATACCTTCGAGCTGAGCAGCTCTCCCTTAGATCCCGAAGTGCTGCAGCTTGGAATTCCCACGCTGGGCATCGGCTACGGCCAGCAAGTTATGGCATCTAATTTCGACGAAAGCACCGAGCAGTTCGAGGTAGCCAAAGAAGAAGCAGTAAGCTTGGTCTATCCTCTAGCCGCTGAAAATGCGCATTCTCCCTCTCTCTTCGCCACACAGCTTCACCCTAAGCTCGTGCATACGGAAGACGGCATCGAGGTCCTGTCAAACTTTTTGTTTGAAATTGCGACATTTGAGCCAAGCTGGACCGCTGAAAGCATTATCGAACATCAAATCGAGACCATACGCGACAAGGTTGGCAATGATCGAGTTATTCTAGCCCTTTCGGGCGGTGTCGACTCTGCCGTAACGGCTGCTCTGCTTCATCGCGCAATCGGCAAACAACTCACCTGCATATTCGTAAATCATGGCTGTATGCGCAAAAACGAGCCGGAACATATCGAGCAGGTTTTTGCTCAGGAGTTCGGGATTCCCTTGATTGTAGTCAATGCGAAAGAGCGTTACTTGAAGCTTCTAAGCGGAGTAACCGACCCCGAGCAGAAAAGAAAGATAATCGGCACCGAGTTTTGGAAGGTATTTTTCGAAGAAGCTGAAAAAGTGGGCGGAGCTCGTTGGCTTGCCCAAGGCACTATTTATCCTGATATTATCGAGAGTGGATCGCGCAAGACCGACGGCAAGGCGTCCGTTGTTAAAAGCCATCACAATTTAATACCCTTCCCTGAAGGGGTGCACTTTGACCTTATCGAGCCCTTGGATCATTTCTTCAAAGATGAGGTGCGTGTTTTAGGTACGGCACTTGGCCTGCCCGATTCGGTCGTGTATCGCCAGCCCTTCCCTGGCCCCGGTCTTGCGATTCGCGTCATCGGCGATATTACCTCAGAGAAATTGGACGTGCTGAAAGATGCAGACGCTATCGTGCGCGAAGAGCTCGATGCGTACAACCAAGACCTGTTTGAGAAAACAGGCGTGCGCAATTCTGAATGCAGCGTATGGCAGTATTTTGCCATTCTCCCCGATGTACGCAGCGTTGGTGTAAAAGACGGCGAGCGCACCTATGCTCATCCGATTGTTTTACGTGCCGTGCATTCAGAAGATGCCATGAGCGCCGATTGGGCTAAACTTCCCTACGAGGTTCTGTCAAGGATATCGGGCCGTATTGTGTCCGAGGTGGATGGCGTGAATCGAGTGGCATACGACATCACCAGCAAGCCACCGGCGACCATTGAGTGGGAATAAAATTCCCAACGAAACAGTCTTTCACGGTTCACCTCTAAACACAACGTTTTCGCAGGTCAGAAGTGGTGTGTCGAGTTTTTCGACACACCACTCTTTCACGAAAAAAAGCACTCCTAGCGGGATGATTTGTCCATGAATTTGTCCATGGAATCCTGTGGGAGTGCTCTTGTTTTAAGACAACATTTGATGAAAGGAACTCACGATGAACGAAGCGAAGATGACCGAACTCACCCAGGCTGAGGACATGGCTTACTTCAAGGCGGACCTTTGCCTATACTCGCCAGAGAGCTACAGCCTCGAGGAGAAGAAAGAGATCTGCGACGACATGATGGCCACGAGTAGCGCCATCCTCGATGCGATGCGCATGGACTTCGAGCAGCTGCCCCCGGATGCACGAGCCAAACTTCTGGACATGCTCTGCGCCTCCGGCGTCGAAAGCCCTCAGTGGTGGTGGGATGTGCTTGTCGGCGACGGAGACCCTCTCTACCGCGAGCTCGAGCCGCTGAGCTAGTCCGAATCCACATAGCAAGCAGGGAGGCCGTCTATCGCTAGGATAGGCGGCCTCCCGCATTTCATTCGCCGTTGCCCGCATGTCGGCCACGCTCGAACGCCTTGAGCACCGGCACCACGGGCAGGAACAGCACGACCATCGCCAGGCAGGCCACGTCACCGAGAAGCCAGCCCACCTGGTCGGCCCAGAACTCCAGACGCCGCCTCATGACAGCATCTCGTTCACGCGCTGCTGCACGACTGAGTAGTAGGATCCGAGCCTGCGCCTGCGCTCCTCGCCGTTGCCGTAGTCGCCACGGATCACCGCGCGCGCCATCGCGTCGACGTCCATGGAGGTCGAGCTCGCGCCCGAGGCGCCGAGGATCTCGTTCACGCGCTTCTGCACTGCCGAGTACTTGTCGCCCAGGCGCCGCTTGCGATCGTCGCCGTTTCCGAACTCGCCGGCGATGACGCGCCGCGCGAGGGCGTCCACGTCGTAGGAGCCAGAGGAAGAGCCGCCGGAAAGGATCCGGTTGACCTCCGCCTGTACCTCTTCGTACCGGCTGCCCAGCGCGGCCCTGCGAGCATCGCCATTGCCGAAATCTCCGGCGATGACCCTCGCCGCAAGCTCTGACACGTCGCCGGAGGGCGCACCAGAGCCGGTAGGGGTTGAGGCGCTGCCCACGTCGGCCTTGCCGTTGTAATGGAGAATGCCATCCCAGCGCCCGGAGTAGTAGTCGTGCACCCAGCTCTCGCGCCCGGTTTGGTCGCCGGGCTCGCCGTCGATGCCGCCGGTCTCGGAGATCGAGAACTCGGCCAGCAGGTCGGCGGTCCCGTCGTTGCGCACGCACATCGCGGTGTGGGCAGACTCGTCCAGGTAGATGTCGCCGCGCCGCGCGTTGAACGACATCGGCTTCCATGAGAAGAGCCCCGAGCCCACGAACATCTCGCGCATGCCGCCGGTCCAGTTGTAGCGGGTGATCAGGCCGCCGTAGGGAGATCCGGCCAAAGCGAGCTCCCACGCCTCGCAGACGGCCGAGGAGCAGTCGCGGTCGCCCTTTGTCACGCGGATCGTCCCCGCGTCGGTCTGCACGTTGCAGTGGCCCGACGTGCCGTGCCGCCCGGGCTGCGAGTACCCGTGCTCGGCGCAGTTGCAGAGGTGCTCCATGATCTGCGCCGCCACGTTGGCCCTCGATATGCTCACGGTCTTCACCTCCTCGGTGACAGCGGAGGCGCCGGCCACAGCGCAGAGCCTCCGCCAGTCGTCCCTGGTGCCGTAGAAGAGATCCAAATCGAGATGGCCGCCGTAGCCGGTTATCCGCCCGGTGCCGGTGTACTGGAAGATCAGCGGCGATTCCCACGCCCCGAAGTCCCAGCCGTCGGTCCAGGGCTCGCTCACGAAGCCCGTGTCCTCGTAGTTGGGGTACTGGGCAACCCAGAGCGGGTACGTCTTGGCCACGGCCGCCCAGTCGTAGGAGAAGAGAACTGACTTGCTCGTGTAGATGCCGGGCGTCACGCCGGTCTTCTCGCGCACGCGGTCGAGCCACTTCTTCGCCCACGACGGCCCCAGGCCCAGCGCGTCCGCCTCCCAGTCCAGGAACGGAATCGCCTTGCCCACGTAGGGCTTGAAGGCGGAGATGAACCAGTCCGCCTCGGCTTCGGCCGAGCCCTCGTACCCACGGTCGCGGGCGTAGTGGTAGCAACCGAGCAGCTTGCCGGCCGCCAGCGTCTCGTCGGCGTGCCGGAGGAAGCACTCGTTGGCATAGCCCGCGCCTCCGGTCGCCTTCACGATCACGAAGTCGCAGGTGGTCATGGCCGAGACGACCAGGTCGTCTTGCCAGCTGGAGATGTCGATGCCGTTAAGCCCCATGGCTGCCGCCCTTCGGGATCACGATGTCCTCGTCGCCCCCGCCGAGGGCGGCCATGATGGGAGAAAGCACGGCCATCACCAGGGCCACGACCAGGCCTCTCACGCTCGGGTCCAGGACGCACCAGCCCATGATCAGGTCGATGTTGGCGATGACCACGCCAAGCACCCCCTGCACGATCGTGCGCGCCAGGCGCCAGTACCACTCGTTGCTTGCCAGGAACTCGTTCATGTCAGCCCGCCTTTCCCTTCAAGGACTCGATGTCGTGCTTCACGACAGCCATGTCCTGCTCGAGCGCGTAGGTGCGCTCAAGGACCTGGTTGTGCTTCTCGACCTTCTCCGTGAGGGCGTCGAGCTTGACCTCCATGACGGCCCTGCTCTTAGAGTTGGAAAGGATCACCCCGATCAGCGTCACGACACCGGTTATGCACGCCACGATGATTGACTCCATAAAGAAATGCCTCCCGAGATCGACTCTTCGTCCTCAGGAGGCAGTGTCCAACCGTGTCACAAGTAGGGCCCCGATGCGCGTCGGGGCCCCGCTACGGGATCTATGCTTGTGCCACTCAGATGCCAAACATGGCAGATGTGGCCTTCGCCTCGCGCTCGAGGAAACCAGACCAGGCTTCTTCGCAAGCTTCGGAGATGCTGTCGTAGTCAAAATCGCCTGGCGCGAAGTATGCGACGTAGGACCAGTAGCCGGTCCAGACGCCATGGAACGTCCCTCTCCCGTCACCAGAGAATGCGTCTGCGTAGGCATGCGAGGCTTCGACCCTCTCCTGCGAAAGCGGGGCGTTCTTTGGAAGGTGGAAGCAGAGCTGCAGAGAGAGGTCGCACCCAACGCCGTCTTTTGAGGGCTTGCTGATGAGCTCGTAGAACCAGTAGTGCTGCTGTCCCCAATTGTCAGAGCCGTCGACGGGCGGGAAGTGCTCCTCGAGGCTCTTTGTCCTGAACCTCACGTACTGCTTCCCCCGTGAGCAGGAGTCGACCACCTCGATGCCCGGCTTCCTGTGCGCCCAGTCGCGCACATATTGGTGGACGGTCTTTGTCGTGTCGGGCAGGTTTTTCATGATCAGGTCGATTGCCCTCTTATGCTCGAGGTAGATCTCGACGCAGCGCTCTTGCAGCGATTCGTCTCCCACGATATGTCTCCTTACGCTGTCGATGTAGTCTCCGATGAGCATCTGTGCCTTGTCAGAGACTTCGCAGCCGCCCATGGCATCTTCGACAATGCCAAGGATCGCGCGGTAGTCGATGGGCGCCCAGATCTCGCCGTCTTCCTCGCCTTCGGGCGGTGTGCCAAAGGGGTTCAGGAACAGATAGAGGTGCTCCCATCCCGGGTACCTGCGCTCGATAATCTCACGGTAGCGGGCCAGCTGGTCGTCGTGCTCTCCGGACCATATCTTGTTCTCGATGGCAAGCGTCATGCTGTTTGCGGTGGAAGTTGCCAGGATGTCGATGTTGTCCGACTCGCGCAAGATGCGGAAGTCGGACATGTCCTCAGGCGCGATGCCTCCGGCGCGATCGATGAGGGCCGCCAGCACGCAGCCGCCGAGCCCGTGGTTGCCATTCGGCCTCATGAGCCAGGCGATTACGTTGCTATGGCGGATCTCGGTGTTTGTAATGCCCAACACCTCGAAGACGTTCAGCGCGTCTCCGTCGGCGCGTAGCGCCTCTAGCTCTTGTTCAAGTCCTTCGATCGCAGAGATGAGGTCGTCAAGGCACTGCTTGTTGCTTCGGTTGTCCCGTTCCTTCGTCATGCGCTCTCCATGCGGTTTCAAGTTTATCCGTCAAGGATACCGCACGGTAGGCATGAGCGCATGCAGCCGTCATTATGCCGCCGTCAAGTATCCCGCCTGCCCGGCCCGGTCGATCCTCATGTACGTGTAGTTGACGTTCGAGCTCGACCATGCCGTGCCGTTTCCGCCTACCAACGCCCTGCAGCCGTAGAAGCACTGCGTGCCGCTGATGCCGCTCGAAGGCAGCGCCCACGTGCTGTCCGCGTAGATTGTCGTGAGCGAGGAGCACCCCGAGAACGTGTAGAACAGGTCCGTGAGCGTCGACGGGTCGAAGCCCCGGAAGTCGATGGTCGCGAACGCGCACGAGCTGAACGTGTAGCGCATCGAGCGCACGCCCGAGAGGTTGCCCAGGCCGCTCACGCTCGCCAGGTTGGTGCAGCTGTAGAACAGGTAGATCAGGTTCAGGTACGAGAACGTGGCCATGTCCGCCGCGAAGGTGACGCTCGTCAGGTACTGCCGGTGCGTCGGTCCGGTGGCGCCATCCCAGGGAGTGAAGCCCAGGCCCACGTACTTACCGATGGCGCAGATCCTGCCGGAGGCCCGCAGCGTGCGCGTGGCGTCGGGCGTGGAGGTCGCCGTGAGCACAGCCTCGCCGTTCTCGTAGAAGTGCGCCCAGAACCACGTGCGGTTGTCGTTGTTCGGGTCGGTCAGCACGCCGCCGGCGCCCAGCTTGCAAACGCTCCCCGCGCTCGTCATCGTCGGCACGAAGCCGTCCGTGCCGCCCACAAGGCGGTTGCAGCTGTAGAACATCGAGGACCCGCTGGTGATCGCGTTGGTGTAGCTCGTGGCGTAGATGGTCTCCAGGCTCCCGCAGCTCGAGAACATCTGCGTGGCCGTCTTGATGCCGCTGAGGTTCTCGAAGCCCCATATCTCGGTGCAGTTGGAGAAGGCGTTGAACCAGTAGGCGCAGTTGGTCAGGCCCAGGGGCCCGATGGTGCTGTCGATGTACACCTTCTTCACCAGCAGCTTGATGGAGTCGTAGGAGCGCGCGCTCGCGGACGAGTAGCCCGCAGGGTCGATCTCGAAGGCCTGCAAGATGCGCCCGCCGGTCACGCTCGTGCGCCGCTCGTAGTAGTTGATCTCCAGGGTGCCGTCGTCCAAGAGCAGCGCCCGGATCTTGTATCCCACGTCCCACTCAAGCGCCAGGATTGCGGCCGCCATGTCGCCCGGCTGGTAAAGCGTGCTCTCGCCGTTCTGCCCGCGAATGGCGCCCGCGATGTCCGAGAACACCGACTCCGGCAGCACGCCGCTCTCAAGCGTCATGTAGGGCTGCGCCTGGTAGTCGCCCGCGTCCGTGCCGTCGAGCGCCGCCACGGCAGCGGCCATCTCGCGGGGCTTGTAGGTCGTGGCGACGCCCGCCTGGTAGCGGATCGC
Organism: uncultured Raoultibacter sp.; assembly: GCA_964345475.1. Lineage (GTDB taxonomy): Bacteria > Actinomycetota > Coriobacteriia > Coriobacteriales > Eggerthellaceae > WRIS01. The sequence goes on along the minus strand of CAYFQW010000006.1, from coordinate 29,619 downwards.
ATTGGCTATGTCGGTGAGTATGCGCGTGGATACGGTTCCAACTGCCATGTCTTAAAAATCCTCCTCTTCGAGGTTCGCCAGCGCGGCGATCGCGTCGTCCACATACTGCTTAGTCGCGTAGGCGGAGAGGTCCGGTGTAGTGCCGGCCGGTCCCTGCGGCCCGGTCGGCCCCGTGGAACCCGTCTCGCCCTTGAGGTTGTGGAACGCGAAGGCGAACGTCCTGGCAGACGCCGTGCCGCCGAGCGTCACGCTCACGGAAGGCGTGCCGGTGGACGAATCGACGGTTGCAGAAGCACCTGTGATCGTCGCATTCACACCGTCGTCGCCCGTGTCGCCCTTCGGTCCCTGCGGACCCGTGGCGCCGGTCTCGCCCTGGATTCCCTGCGGCCCCGTCTCGCCCTGGGGACCGGTGGCGCCCTGTATTCCCTGGATGCCCTGCGGCCCGCGCAGGTCGGCCGAGCTCGTGCCCGACGCGCTCGTCACGGTAAGCACCGAGCCGTCCCAGCTGTGCGTGCAAGAGACGCCGTCAGCACCAGTGGGACCTGTCAAACCCTGTGGCCCCGTGTCGCCTGTGTCGCCCTTCGGGCCTTGCGGTCCGGGTTCGCCTGTGTCGCCCTTCTCACCCTGGGGTCCCTGCGGGCCAGTTGCTCCGGTAGCACCAGTCTCGCCTTGGATGCCCTGTGGTCCTTGCGGTCCGGTCGCGCCCGTGTCTCCTTTGGGTCCCTGGGGGCCTGTCTCGCCGGTGTCGCCCTTCGGGCCCTGCGCACCAGTGGCGCCTGTCTCTCCGGTGTCGCCCTTGGGTCCCTGCGGCCCCGTCAAGCCCTGGATGCCCTGCGGTCCCTGCTCGCCGGTGTCGCCCTTGGGACCCTGCGGGCCAACATCTCCCGTGTCTCCCTTGTCGCCCTTCACGCCCTTCGAGACATTTGCGGTCGTCGTTCCGTTCCTGTCGGTGATGGTGATGGTGGCGCCCTCTGCCGTCTGCGTGATCGTCGCCGTCGGGCTGAACCCGTCCGCGCCGTCGGCCCCGTCGTAGTCGCCGCGCTGGGCCGCTTCCTGGATTGCGTTGGCAACCGCCGTGGCGGAATCCGCCGCGTCGCTCGCGGCCTCGGCTGCCTCGTTCGCCGCGTCTGCCGCAGCCGTGGTGATCTCGATCGCGCCCTCGTAGCGCATGATGGTCTCTACGAACAGGGTGAAGCCGTCCTCGCTCTCGGTCCCGCCGATGATCACGGGCTCCACGCGGATCGTGAACGCGCGGGTGGAGATAGATTTCCCGTCGTGCGTCACCATGAACTGCGCCTCCACGACGCCCTCGGCCTCCTGCATGGCGGCCGGGTAGTACACGACGAACTGGCCCAGGGACGCGTCGATCTCTTCCATCGGCTCGCAGCCACGCGTGCCGGCCATCTTGTGCCGCCAGATGAAGTAGACCTCGGCGCCGGTCAGGTCGGCCGCGGCGCCGCCCTGCCGCACATGAAGCTCAAGCCCGCGCCCCGTGGCGTCGGCCGGCGAGGCGACAAGGAAGTCTCCCAGCCGCTCGTCCGCCGAGTCCCATATCATCGTGTGAAGTCCGTACCCTTCGAGCATGCTGCCCCCTTCGTCATCTGGTGGCAACAGCATGCTGCCATGTCACAGAAAGCCTTCCGTGCGTTGCGCGGCGTCCAGCACGTGCCCGCAGGCCCACGCCGCGCAACGTCCGGCCCCGTGCGCGGCGCGTTTCGCGTTCAATAGGATGCGGACCAGACGCTCGCACGGCTCCAACGCGCCGCGCCCGTAGCCGCTCAATCGGCAATGCAGGGCATGAAGGCTTAGAAGTCCAAGTCCCCGAGCTCGTCCAGGTCGTCGATCGCCGTGGTCACGGTGTTCTCCACCACGGTCACCGAGGCCGCTGTGGTCAGGTTGCCATCGATGCCAACCACGTCGTCCCTCAGCGTGGCCACGTCGGCCGCCAATGCGCTCACCTGCGCGTAGTCCACGGGCTCCACGGTGCCGATCGTCACCCTTGCCACCACACGCTCGCCGAAGGTGCGCACGCGCCGCACGACGCGGGCGGTCAGCCGCCACTCGGGCGACCTGCTCGTGTCGACCACGGCCACGGTGTCGCCCAGGTCCGCGTCGTCGCCGTCGAGGGCGGCCACGTCCACCTCGTAGCTCACCTTGGGCTGCGACGCCTCAACGAGCGCCTGCCTGGTCAGCGCCAGCAGCCGCTCGGGCTCGGTAACCTCGGAGAACGTCACCTGGCCGAAGCTGTGCACCTTGGCCGTGCGGTCCGCGTTCCAGCGGCCCCACACCTGCTTGGCGCTCTCGTCGGCCACGTAGTTCAGCCCGCCGTTGATCTCGCCGAAGGTCAGCTTGCGCCTATACCCGGCCTTGTAGTTGCCGTCCTCGTCGGTGAAGGGAAGCCCCGCCCCGAAGCCGTAGAGCGCGGTGTACACGTCCTGCTCCAGCACGGTGCGCGTGCACCCGGCCATGTTCTTGCCGTAGGTGAAACGAAGCCCGCGCCACTCGCCGCGCTGCGAGTCCAGGCGGATCGAGCGCGAAGCAACGCGGCCATTCGAGACCGTGATTATCGGCGTCACCTCGCCGCCCCAGACTTCGGCCACGCGCCGGAGCGCCCAGAGCGCGTTCTGGTGGTAGATGAGCGCCCCTGCGGTGCCAAGACTCGCGCAATAGGTGACGGACCAGCGTGTCGGCGCCAAGACGGCCGCCAATGCCTGGGCCGCCGTGCGGTTGACGAGCTGCGCCTCCTCGATGAAATCGTCCAAGAGCTCGCACAGGGAAGACTCCGCGTACACGCTGCAAAGGCCGGCAACCGGCTCGTCGGTCCTCACGACCACGTGCTCGCGCCAGGTCCCGTTGTCCAGCCAGAGCAGCCTATCGCCCTTGGCGGGCACCTCGTAGCTGCAGAACTCCAGGGTGTCCTCGCCGTTGAGCTCTTCCGTATGGACGAGCTCGCCCACGACGCGGAGGAGCCCGATCCGCTCGTCCCACCGGTCGAACCAGTAGAGCGTCGGCACCGAGCTCGCCATGCTAGGCCCACCTCTCGGAGAAGCGCGTCTCCACGTAGGTGCAGTTGGAAGTGGAGACGATGCAGTCGCCGGGCTCGAGCGCGAAGAAGTCGCTCGCCAGCGCCACGCAGTCGCGCGCGTCAATGTCGTTTATCAAGACGGTCTCGCCCTGGCAGTCGATCACCACGGCCTCGCCGCCCGCGAAGTCGTAGTCTACGCGGATGCCCTTGCCGGCGGAGGGAAGTGACACCTGCAGGTACGACCCAGCGGAGGCCACCACGCGGAACTCCGGCAGCGTCGGCCAGTCGCCCCCCACCTCGAAGCGCGACGTGCACTCCACGCGCTCCGCGCCCCAGCCGATGGGGTCGAACAGGGTGAAGGTCAGCGTGCACTCGCCGGCCTCGAAGAGGTTGGACCAGTCGGAGGCGCCCACGAGCATCGCGTCGCGGTACTCGACCTCGGGGTCGTCGGGCAGCACCAGGCTCCCGCCGCTGGGCCACGACAGCCACCGGCGCACCTTGCCGCGCATCTGCGCCATGCCAGTGAAGCCGGGGTTGTATCCCATGTCCATGAACAGACGCACCCGCACGTCGACGGGCGGGATGTAGCCGGAGATGAGAAGCGCACCAGCGCGGCCAGGCACCGCCATCGCCTCGGCGACGATGGGATTGGCCGCCCGCTCGATTACTTCGGCGGAGCAGATCTCGGAGAAGTCGTTCCCCGCGTACACGATCGACCTCATGCGTTGCCCCTCGCTCGCCCGTAGGCGCTCGCGCGTCGTTGCGACTCCCGGGCCGCCTTGTCGTCCTTGCCGAACGGCCGGGCCCGCTTCACCGTGGCCTCGGCCTGGTGCCCGGACGCGTTCACGCGCTTGCCCTTGTCGCTCATATGCCCCTCACCACCGTAAGCACAACGTCGAAGGCCCAGACGTGGCGCCCGGACCCGTCTCTTTCCTTGAAAGCCGGCGCCGTGGTGTCGAGCCCCGCGATGCGCCAGCTACCGTTCTCCGCCACCGGCTCCCAGCCGTAAGAACGGATCCACCTCTCGCACGCCTGCGCGTCGGCCTCTGCGGTTGCCGCGACCTCGCGCACGACCATCACGGTAACGGTGACGGTCCCGCGCTCCTCGGCCTCCATGCGGCTCACGCGCTCGAATTTGCCCTCTCGCAGAACGATGGGCTCGGGCTCCACGTCGGCCGACGGAATACTTGCGAAGTAGCTTGCGAAGTCGCCCTCTAGCAGGGCCTTCGCCACCAAGAAGGAAAGCTGCAAGCCAGCTCACCTCACCTTCAGTTCCCAGTGGTGCACGCGGCCAAAGAGGTCGCAGCACGCGTGCGACTCGGCCACCATCATCGAGTGCCCGCTCACGGCGACGCGCGAGCCCGCCGGCACGTCGAACGCGCCGATGGAGTTCACCGCGTCGACGAACACGGTTCCCTGGCCGGCGTCGGCCGAGCGGTGGTCGTCTTCGGAGACCTTCTGCGTCCGCTCGAAGCGCACGTTTGCGATGATCTGCGGCTCCTCGAAGGTCCCGTCTGCAAGCGGCGTGCGCACGGTCATCACGTCGGGCAGCGCCGAGCGCGGTATGGGCCGGATGCTCCTCATCGGCACACCCCCGTGAACGCCATGCCCGAGAGCCCGAGCTCGCGCAGCGCGGCGGCGGTCGCCAGCTCCTCGCCGGTCGTCTGCTGCGATGCGTAGTTCTTCACGCTGAACTCGCCGATCGTGTAGCCGCCGACCTCGCCCGCGCCGTACTCGGCGAACGCCTCAAGCGCCGCGCACACGGCCCGCATGAAGCGCCTGCTCTCCTCGTCGGCCCCGCGCAGCTCGCAGAGCCACCGCACGTGCGCCTCGGCCATGGGCAGAGACGCCGCGAAGGCGGCCTCGGAAAGGCCGCCCCCGTAGGTGTCCTGGTAGAACTCGTATGTCACGGCGGAGGCCACGGCTACTCCGTCGCCGCCGAGACGTACACGCCGTCGAGCTTGTTGTCGAAGAGCTCCACGATGCCGTACTTGCGGTACTTCATCATGTAGCTGTCCAGGCTCTCGAGCTCGTCCGGGCTGAACACGCGCGACGCCACGTGCTTGTCGAACTTGATCACGGCGGACTTCTCCACGACCATGAAGTTGATGTCCTTGCCGGCGGCCGCCTTGGCGTAACCGAACTCGGTGTCGCCGCTCTTAAGGTCGATCTTGGTGTAGAAGCGCACCTGCGGCACCTCGACCACGCGGGCGAAGCGCTCCAGCACTCGGTTGCTCATGGTGGGGTTGGCGTAGGAATAGTCGTCCAGCACGCCCTTGAGCGTCGGAGTGATGAAGAGGTAGCGGCTCCCGAGCGTCACCTGCTTCTCGTCCATGGCGCTCGTCACCTCGCGAAGCGCCTGCAGGATGTCGGTGGCCGTGGCCTCCGAGAGGTCCTCCGGCGTCACGGTCACACCCGTGTGCGATGCAATCTGCGCGAAGGTAAAGGCGTCGGCCTCCGGGGCCACCTGCGTGCGCTGGAGCTCCGCGCCGGCCTCCACGAAGCAGTCGTTCACGCCCGCCTCCTCGACGTCCATCACGTCGGCGAACAGGCGGATGCCACGGTCGTAGTTGAAGGTCTTGGTCTCGAACTCGTAGGTGATGGCGCCGGTCTTGTAGCCCACGTTGCGGGTGTAGTTCCCGAGGCCCGTGACGGAGATCTTGGGGATGAGGATCTCCTTTGCGTTGTGCCCGGCTCGCACCATGCGGCGGCCGGAGTTGAGCACGCCCGAGACGGACGCCCTCTGGTACACCTCGTCGATCACCGAGGTATAGTTGCGTGCGAATGCGATGCTGTTAGGCATTGTTCAGCCCTCCTCGTCTTAGTCCTGCTTCTTGTCGGAATCGTCGTCGGTGAGGCCCGCGATCTCGCGCCAGTGCTTTAGCGTCTTGCCCTCGTCGGACGCGGCGCCCGCGTTGGGAAGCCCGGTCGCGCCGAAGCCAGTACCAGCACCGCTCTTGGCGTGCTTGCCGGATGCCTCGAAGAGCCAGGGCTCGGCCTCCTTGAGCTTGTCCACGTCGTTGTCGTGGTCCGCGAGAAGGGCGCGTGCCGCCTTCACGTTGCGCACGCCCGCGAGCTGCAGCTTGAAGTCGATCCGGTCGCTCTCGCCCTGGGCCCTGAGCTCCGCGATCTCTCCGCGCAGCTGCTCGGCGGTCTCGGCGTTCTTGGCCGCCTCGGCCACCTGCGCCTCGAGAGATGCGATCTTCTCGTCGCGCTCGGCGATCTGCTTCTCGTAGTCGGTCTCGTTGCCGCCTACCTGCGACTGGCCCTGCTGCGTTTCCTGCTGCTCTTGGCCCTGCTGTTGCGACGTGTCCTGCGCACCCTGCGTGGCTTCCTGGCTGCCATTGGTCTCACCGTCCATGTTCCTGCCTGCCTTTCGTCAGTCCAGGCGGGCAGAGACGAACAATGCCCGCACCTTTACCGGTACGGGCATCGTCGCAGCGTGTCACAAGGTGGAGAGGCGGTTCAACGCGCTCGCGCAAGGAATCTTCTGGTGGTTACAAAACAGCAGGTAGTAGAATGCCATTCAGGCAAAAGAATTTCCACCTTGGCATATACGCCTTGGCGTCTATTAGCGGGAGGTAGCATGGGTCTCTTCGATTTTTTTTAAGAAGCAAAACAGTAGCTCGCCAGTTGCTACGAACAGCTCAGACAATATGAGCAGTACCACAGGTGCCGCTCAGCCAAGAACAACCGAACTCGCCGTAGCATGCGAGGCTGGTGACTTTGATCGGGCAATCCAACTCTTAAGAGATGGCGCAAATCCCAACGAAGTGTCCTCGGATGGTCGGACCACCTTGTTCTATTGCAAAGAAGTGCACTTGTTAGCTTGCTTATTCATTTTGGTGCTGACGTAAACGCGACTGACCTCGAAGGAAATACTCCGCTAATGGAGATACTCAAGGGCGAAAACGTGAATTCTAACGGTGAAAGGGCCGTCATAGTTCTCGTCGAGTCAGGTGCAGATGTGGGAGTACGGAACAAACAGGGGCTGAGCGCACGCGATATTGCAGCAAGCAGAAAGGCCGCCCCAAGCGAGTTCGAACAGTACATGTTGGACTCCGGCGTGGATGTTGAAATCGAAAGTCATGACGAAATGTATGCGGCCCTGGAGCAGGGACTCAGCGTTGTAGCAAACAAGAAGAGAGCTTTCGATGGGAAGCTTCAGCAGCAAGGTATGAAGCGCGCGGCCTGGCGCGAGGAGATGAATCCGCTGGCTGACGGCGACTTCAACACGGTTACCATGAACTGCTTCTTGGCCTGCACGTTGAACGACATAGAAGTGCTCAAGGCGCATGAGGAAACGGTTCGCGAATACATCAACATGAGGATGAAAGTTGGTGATATGCAGCAGCGATCGATGCTCATGTCGGCATGCGTCGATTCCTCTGCCGAAATTGTTGAGTACCTGTTATCGCTTGGCGCAGATGTGAACCAGGTCGATGACAGCGGACAAGCACCTCTACGTTATGCAGCTGTAAGCTGGATAGACATCGAGAGAAAGATTCAGCTGCTTTTGGACGCGGGCGCAGATGTTAATCACAGGGGTAATGATGGTTCCGCGGCATTGTCGGATGCAGCCTTTTACCAGAACGACACGGCGGCAAAAGTGCTTCTTGCCAATGGTGCCGATGTCAACAATCGAGATTCACAGGGATATACGGCTATAAGCTGGACTTGTGGCAAAGGAGCGCCAGAGGGTGACATTGTCGAGCTGCTTCTCCGTTATGGAGCCGACGTAAGAGACCTTTATGCGATGAATTGCGTGCTGCAATACAGCGATTACTACACCGCCTATGGTCGTACGCTTTCTCGTGAAGTCACGCTTAGGCCACAAGACCTCACAGAACGGCACTTATACGAGCATTCGCTCATTCCTGCAAGGCTTACAAACAGTGGCAGAGCAAGATTGGAAGCCCAAGGTTTCAGCTTCTAGCAAAGCCCGAGATTACATTCAATACGCCTCTCGTTTATATGTGCAAAGTCAAGTCGTTATTGACGGAGTTGTCTTACGGCAGCTCCGTCAGCCATCCGTTGTCCTCATCAAAATACATTGTTTCTCCGCCATATTCGTCTCCCTCCATGACGTCATAAGATTTGCCGTCATACTCGATTCTGCCATCGTGATATGGCAGATAGGTATCGCCATATCTGTAATACTGATTCCCGAAGTCATCAGTTGAGACATTCGATGAGGCGTATCCGTAGTCATCGTCGCCATAGCTGTAATCTTCATCGTAATCGTCGTCGCTTAGCGCTTCGCAGCTCGCCAATTGCATCTCGACTTCTTGCAGTATGTACGTAGGCGTTGACGGGTTCAGAAGCAGAGCGTTCAAAACATCCGAGTCACTATCATTCGTCAGCTTCTCCATACATCTGACTGTCAGATATGGACTGGATGCCAACTCCGCTCGAACACGAGAATCTCTGTCATCGGCAATTCGGAGCAACAAGCCTTCGGATGCGTTGGGGTTTCTAGCCAAGGCTACCCGCACATATGGATCTTCGTTAGCAAGAAGCATGTCAAGCATAATCGCCGGGGTATGCGGGTTCATGGCTACAAGCTCAAGCGGGTCATTGCCTTGCTGCTCAAACTTACCAACCATGCTTGCATGTAGGACGACGGGAAAGCCGCAGGTTGGACAGGCCACGGCAAAGGCTGAAACGTTGGCGCTGCAGCAAGGGCATTCCGTCGTCTTGATCATTGGTGTCTCCTAAAAACAAAGCATATCTATACAATCGAGTCGAACGAGGCTTGTAGCGTGCTGTTCGCCGTCTTCTCGATCTGCATGTACGCCCTGCCAACAATATCGGGCTCTGTTGAAACCAGTTCGCCCAGCTCTTCAAGTGTTCTTAGCTCATAGCAACTAAAAGCATCATCCAAGCTACCAGTAGTAGCCTTATATAAGACAACGGGCCTTCCGACACTAAGCAATTGGTGCATGTTTCGCAGGCTGCCCTTGCTGACAGAGGTGTTGCCAAAGCGGTTTGGGTAGGTGCTCTGCCAGACGACGAGGCCAAAGTCGGCCACTTCCCCCATCGCCCGGTCTTTTGCCGTTTCCAGCTCGCGTCTGTTCCTAACGTTGCCTGCTTTGTCAGTCTTCGTTTCCGTTTCCGGGGCTATCTTGCAGATTCGCCAAGCCTCAAGGACGTCCTTCACCCGAGGCTTGTCATGGATAGTGTAGACCGAGACGTTTTCGTAAGATCTCGATTCCAAGTACCGCAAAATAGCCGAGTCGACACCACGTTCAGAATCGCCAACAACGATGTCGAAACCCGAATCGATTATCCTGTCGACGCGTTCTCTGACTTCGTCTGGGATGAACGGTATCTCTCTTGAGCCGCTAATAAATATCGTCGTCATCGGTCGAGCTGCCCTTCATTCCGCCGAAGATGTTCTTGCAGATGGAGAGGAAGTAAATCTCTCTCGCACCCTTTTCCCGCAGGGCGCGAATGCAGGCCCTGAGCGTTGCGCCCTCGCCGTACGTGTCATCAACTAGGAGGACCGTCTTTCCATAGACGTTTCCGATGCACCTTACGTCACCAGGAGCGAGTTCCGTACCGCTTGCCCTGCTCTTGGATTCTATATTCGACCTCTTCGTTAGAACGTTGTCGAAGCCAAAGCGGTTTTCGGACATGAGCTGCGCCAACAGGGTGACGGGTTGTACCTTTCTTCTCTTGGAGGACGGAGCGGGCACAATGGTCATGCCTTGGCTAGTGTTGCCGATCAGCCGCTCGACAACTCCGCACTCGTTCACACGTGCGACAATCTCCGCGATGATGTCTGCCTTCATGGCATCGTCCACGCGGTTGTCGTATTTCACCATATGGATGAGAGCCCCGAGTGATGAGTACGTGGTCCCGCTACGGCCTTGGATGCTTTCGCGGTATGGCTGCATCGCGAGTCCACGGTCAAGCCCGTTCTCGACGATAGGAATCATTTGCGTTGTGCCACAACCGCCCTTGCTGGGCAAGCAGTACTTCGCGCCGGCAACATCTGTGCTTGCGACCAGTGCCTCCATGCCACATGCGACGCATCTGCCCTGGTTTGCCGGACGAGCGTCTCGCTTGTTGATGATATGCCCATCGATGCCGTTCGCGGTGTCCGCCGAATGGCTCGTGTACACAGGATCGAACGAGTCGTGGCTGCGCTCAGAGACGTCGCCAGAGAAGGGCACGCCAAAGCTCCTCTCGCGCATCTCCCGAACAATCGCCTCAGCCTTCTCGGAGCCAAGATTGCACGCTGCGTTTAGCCAATAGAAGGCCTGTTCGTAGTCCTTGGCGGCACCGTCACCTTCAAGGAATGCGATTCCACGTTCCAAGTATGTCTCGACTTTGCCCAACTCTAATTTCACCCTCATTCGTCGCGCCGTCTATCTCATGAGGAGCATCACCAGGCAGATGAGGTCCACGGCCCCGAGACCTATTGCCACGTAGATGGGTATGAGGAGCTTCTTGCCAATGGCGTCCACGCTCTCGGTGACCTTGCCCTCAAGCTCTTTGATGGCGCCCTGCGTCTTTACCACCTCGGCTTCAAGGGCGTCAAGACGCGCGGAGGTCGCGTTCTTGAAGCCGAGCATGTCGGTCTGCAGCTCGTCGCGCGTCCTCTCGTGCTCCTTCAAGGTTTGCCGCTTGATGTCATCGAACGCCTCGCCTTGTGCTTTTTCAAGTGCTCCGAACGAGTCTTCGGCAGTCTTCACGAGCCCGTCGCAAGCAGCCTCCGCCCTCGAGCTAACCGCCTCGAGGCTTTCCTCGACGGCGCTCTTTAAGCTTGCGGTCTGCTCGGCTGACGCGGTGCGTTGCTCTTCAGATGCCTTGCGTGCCTCCTCGAGCATTGCCGTAGAATCGCGATGCTGCGTTTCCAGCAGTTCGGTTAGGGGCTTAAGCGACTCGATGATCTGGGCTGCGTTGTCTGCAGCCCTGTTGCCGGCCTCCGTCGCGCTTTCGAGTTCGTCGGCGGAGCGGGAAATCAACCCGTGTATACCCTCTGCATCTTCGTTGAGCGAGGTGATCGCGTAGTTCAGCCGTTCGATATTTGCCTCTCGTGAGCTCATCTCACACTCCTTTTCCTCCAGGTTGACTTGAGTTTGCTGTCGGCCTCGTTCACGAGATAAGCAAGCGAGACTATGTCGTTGAGCTTCTTGTAGGTTTGCAGTGCACGTCTGGGGGCATGCTTGACCACGGCGGAGCCGAACGCATCCTTAGCTTCGTCGCTGGCGTTGACGAGGAAGGCCAGTGTTCCATCGAACAGCTCGTCTGCGTCAAGATCCGCGTATTCCGGAATCTCAGTCGCAATGAACTCGAACTGGCTCTCGATGTCCGCCTCCGTGAACGTGCCTGACAGGAGCCTAGCCACGAGCGTCGACCATTCCAGCCCGATGTTGGCGTGGAAGCTCTCGCGGTAGCGGTCGCAGAGAGCGGCAATCGCCGTGATCTCCTTCGCATCCTTGAGCACGTCCTTCTGGACGGCAGGGTCGTCGGTCAGTTCGTACGTCATGAACAGCCTCATCCAGGTGCCGATATTCGATGTGTCGCGCACGATGGCGTCAAGTTGGTCGTTGCTTTCGGTGTCTAGGCGGAAGTAGCTGTTGATGTAGTCGCGGATCTCCTGCTCGCTGCGGTCGGATTCGCACAGGTCCAGCATGTTGCCGATTGCGCGTCTCCTGCTGAAAACGATGTTGTCGCTCGTCCAGAGCAGCAAGGTGTCGATGAGGCCTATGAGCTTGTTGCCCTCGGGGGCCTTCCTGTACATGTCGACGTACTTGCGATGCGTTGGCGACGGGTCATCAAAAGAGAAGGTGGGGTTGTGCCTCCTGATGTAGGCTTGCAGCGCTTCCTTCACGAAGGCTTCGCTGCCGCCGTCGATCTCGCGCATCTCCACGTCGTAGGTATTCGTGTTGTAGTCGACGGTCCAGTCGATGACGATACCGAGGATGGCGAGCTTGTACAAGGCGTCCTGGGTCCCTATGCGGACCTCGGCCTTCACCGTCTTCTTCTCGGCCGCCGCACGTTGTCTGGCGCGCTCGTTGGCGGCGCCCCTCGTCAGTTCCTTGACAAGGTCCCAATTCACGATGACATGCCCGTCCTTGCCGCGCCTCCTGTAGAGCCACTTGAACGTCTCGACTATGGCCTGGCGCTCGATGAGCAGGTCCTCGTGGTTTCCGCTCCAGAGGAAGAAGAGCGTGTCGAGGTCGCCGACGAGCTCGGGCTGCAGACCGATGATTTCTTCGACGGTGGTGCCCTCCTCGAACAGGCGCCTGGCCTTTCCCGGGTCGTTCTCGTTCGAGTAGAGGATGTAGCACTCGGAGTCGTTGTGCGCTGGGTCGCGGCCAGCACGGCCCGCCTCTTGATAGAAGGCTTCGACAGACCAGGGGAGGCCGTTGTGGATCGTGTACCGAATGTTTTTCTTGTTCACGCCCATGCCGAATGCCTTCGTGGCGCTCATCACGGTGAACTGGTTGTCAAGGAACTCTTTCTGGATGCGCGAGCGCTCGTCCTCCCTGTCCCCGTGGTAGGAATCCGCAAGTATGCCGCGTCCTCTCAGGTGGGCCAGTACTCCCTCGCATGTCGCGGGGTACTTGTAGAAGTTGTCCTTGAGGTTGGAGAAGATGATTCCGCAGATGGAGTCCTTTCCCCTCGGCACGAATATGGAGTCAACTCCCTCGGTCGTTTGGAAGTACTGGTCGATACGGTCAAGGACCTCGTCGAGCTTGGCCTCTCGATCCTGTTCGTCGATTCGCACGATGTGATACTTGAGCTCGGGCCGGTCGAGGCTCGTGGATGTCTGGACGTTGGCCTTGGTGATCTCTAGCTCGGACAGCAGGTCTTCGAGGACATTCCTCGAAGCCGTGGCGGTGAGCGCGATGATCTGCGCCTCCTTGCAGTACTTCTTTATGGTCCCGTAGAGCTTGAGGTAGGAGACCCGGAAGTCGTGACCCCATTCGGACAGGCAGTGCACCTCGTCGATAACCGCATAGCCGAAGTGCCTGCGCGTCGATAGGTCGCTGAGCTGTCGCCTGAAATCGATCGTCTGGAACCTCTCGGGCGAAATCCAGATGAAGAAGTACTTGCCCTTTCCGAAGGCGTCGAGAACGACGTTCTTGTCCGTGCGGTCCATCTGGCTCTCGATGCGGCCCACGCGGTCGATGCCGAACTCGTGCGAGTTGAGCTCCTGGTCCTGGATGAGCGAGATGATGGGGCAAACGACGAAGTTGATGCATGGCTGCAGCAAGCAGGCCATCTGATAGCAGAGCGATTTGCCGGAACCCGTCGGCAGTATGCCGAGCGTCGCGATTCTGGCCAGGGCCCTGCGGATGATGCCGGCTTGTCCGGGTCTGAACCCGTCGTAGCCGAAGATGTACTTGAGGAAGAAGCCCAGGGCGTCGTCCACGTCATCGCGACGCTCAGGGTCATCGGTTTTGTAGGGTATCGGTTCGGCAATGGCCACGGTAAAGAAGTCGCGCTGCTCGTAGTAGTCGTTCCTCGCATATACAACCTCGGAGATAGCTTCGATCTCGGACCACATCTTGGTCGCAGAAACGTCGAGCCTTACGTCGGGGAGGTCTGATGACACACGCAGTGTCGGCCTGTTGAATGGCTTGTCCATGAGGATGCAGATGTTCTCGAAGAGGTCGAGCACGTCTTCGATGCAACACGCGATGAGGGCATCCGCATCGATATCGGGCCTGTCGCACGTGAAGTCGATGGTCCATGTCGGGTCATCGGGCGTGAGCATTCCCTGTTTGACGAGGGCGGCAATGGCCATTTGGGCGCGTATTGCGATCTCGTAGGGGAAGATCCTGCTCTCTTCTATGTCATCTGGCAGGTTTTCGCCAGCGTCGAACCGTTCGCAGAGTGCCCGCGCTGCTTCTGCGGTACTGAGGTCATCTACCTTCACGCGCACCGTCTCGATCCCGTTGACCTGCAGGTACAAATCACGGTCACGGTCAAGGAAGGACTGCGGCCCTCTGTCGTGTTGCGACCCGTCTATCTCTATTACGAGATTCGCACGCGGACAGTAGAAGTCCACGCATTGTTCCGTGAATCGCGGATCGCAATCTGGAACGATGTCGCTGATCAACGCCTCCGGCAGGATGTAATCAACGATGTATCGCTTGTCAGGTGGAAGCGCCTCGGGCAGAAGCGTCGCGAAGAAGTCAGCGGCGGGATTGAAACTCCCGTCGGGCGTGCCTTTGATGGTGTTTCCCCAGATGTGGTCATGGGTGATTAGCCTTCTTGCTGGCCTGTCTATGTCTAGCTTGATCGGTTCACCGAGCAATTCGACAAGCCGCTCGGAAGGATGCGTCGGCATGCCTCTCTGTAAGAGATTTTCAACAACACATGCAATGGGTGTCCAGTCGGTTTCGATTTCACCGAATTGCTCGCAACCAAGAAGGGCGAAGCAGCTTTTGCGATAAACGTATGATGATGAGTATTTCTTCATGACCGCTACAATCAGCTCGGCTAATTCGAACCTTGGCTAATTGCAGTTTCCGCTGCTATCAGCTCTCGATATCTTTGCTTCAATGAATAGTTATCGGGCAGTTTGGAAATTCTGCGGTGTACGAGTTCGCCGAATAATTCGGTCTGTTGAGCCACAGGTTCGATTCCACCGGCCTTTTCAAGCAAATCGTAGAATGTCATGAAGCGGAATGTGAACGGGATGCCGCCGATCTCCTCTGTGTGGCCATCTTTGAAGCGACTTAGCCTAGAGATGTCGTGTGCAACATAGGCGATCTCCACATTGCGGTCGAACTTCTCGCCGCGATCCTCGGCAACGCCCTTGAAGTAGTCAACCGTCCCGATGAGAGAGTTTATGTGGTCCTGCACGTACTCGTCCCGCAGGCCGCCGCCATGCGCCTCATAGGCGTGCATGGTCTGTCTGTCATCGAGGTTCAGATATTCTACATCGCCGAACTTCCTGCCCGATGCGTTCGTCTCGTTGACGGAAGAGCCGAGTCCGCGAGCCACCCACTTATCGTAATCGTGAGCGCACATGGTGAGGAAGTCCACCAGGCGTTGGTCGAGCACGCCCTTGGTGAGGCTGTTCGACTTGGCCACGCGCTCCACGAACGAGCGGATGCCCGCGGGAGTGATTTCGGGCAAGGGTGTGGATGCCTGCTTCTCGTTC
The DNA here is from genome assembly GCA_964345475.1 of uncultured Raoultibacter sp. GTDB lineage: Bacteria > Actinomycetota > Coriobacteriia > Coriobacteriales > Eggerthellaceae > WRIS01. The sequence goes on along the minus strand of CAYFQW010000006.1, from coordinate 14,464 downwards.
GCAACGTGCACGAGATAGCATCTGATCACGTGCGCGATCCGTCTCCGCGTCGTGTAGGGCAGCTCGCTCATGATGTCGAAGATGTCGGCGAGCATGAGTGATCCGTTCTGGGTCTCGCGCGAAAGCTTCGTCTCGGCCCATGCCATGTCCAGTGAGTAGACTGACTTCGCGTTGTTGAGGTAGGGGTTCTCCTGGGTCGGGTGGTACATAGAGTTCCAGAGCGCCTTGACCTTCTGTCCTCGCGGTCCGCATTCGTAGATGGCCCGCCCGGGGAACCTGTCGGTGGTCTCAAGCGTCAGCAGCTCGAAGTACAGCATGAACAGGTATGGCTCGAACCCGACATATACCAGCTCGGTGACTTCCTCCCAAAGCTCTTCGTTGCGGGAGAAGTTGCCAAGCAGGCCCTTGAACGTCCCCTCTGATTCATCGGCGGGCGTGTCGCCAAAATAGGCAGATACGTCCTCTGTATCGGCCCGGTGTATAGCCTCGATGTCGTCGACGACGAAGGCAGCCGATATGCCTATCGCCCCGAGCACGCTGCGAATCGCGTCGAACGTGGCGCCCGGCACGTTGAGGATGGACCTGATGCGGTCGAGGCCGAGGTGCTGCTCGATCACGAGCGTCCGTATAAGCGGCGCACAACCGACGAGAGCAACCGCGTAGGCGCGGCTCATGTACGATTTCTGTTCGAGCTTCTCCACGAGCTTGAAGTACTCTCCGGCAAGCCTCTCCATGCCGGGATCGACGCCGACGGCCTCGTGTACGACATCGCGCAATTCTTTCGAGGGGATGCCACCTTCGGCAAACCATAGGTCCCACATCTCGGAGAACCGCTCCGCGACTTCCTCCTCGGGAAGCGCGATAGCCGCAGGCGCGTTTCCGTAGAAGGCGATGGCCTTCTCGGCCGCCTGGTCCATCGTGTTCGGGTCTATAGGCATTGACGATGCCAAGAACGCCTCGGCAACGCTTGAGATGGCTTCGCTACTCATCGATTCTCTCCCACAAAGGCCTGTCTTCCGTTCTCGTGGCAGCGTCAATTTCCCCGGCGACGTCAGACACGGTAAGCCCGCATGCGCTCAGGAAGGTGAGGAGCTGCGCAACACTCAGCTTGTAGGCGCCGGACTCGAGCTTCGATATCGTAGCTTGCTGCGTCCCAAGTGCGTCGGCCATGTTGGCCTGCGACAGCCCGGCGGCCTTGCGCCACTTGGCGAGCAGCGCGCCCAGGTTAGTGCTTTCGTCGGTCATTCGGATATCCCGCTCTCGTGTTCTTGCGCTACGTGCGATATGATATCATCCGTAGGGCTCATTCTGCAACAGAATGAGCTCATCTAGAGAGTGAGTGGAGATGCCCAGATTCGTCAGCTTGTATACCGGTGCCGGGGGCCTCGACCTCGGCTTCATCGCCGCCGGGTTCACGCCGGTGTTCGCCAACGACATCAACGCCGACGCAATGGATACGTACGCGGCGGCGATGGACATGATCGCCCAGCGCGCCGGCGTGTCGTTCGACCATGAGATCGTGACCGGGGACATACGCCAGGTGGAGCATCTTCCCGAAAGGGGCTGTGCCGAGCTTGTCATCGGCGGCCCGCCCTGTCAGGGCTTCTCGGTCGCCGGCAAGATGGATCCAAACGATCCCCGCTCGCGTCACGTGTTTGACTTTCTCGCGATGGTCGAGCGCGTCGAGCCGCAGGCGTTCGTGATGGAGAACGTTAAGGCGCTGGCGCGGAACAAGCGCTGGGCCGGCACCATAGCTGACATCAGGAGCCAGGCCGAGAAAATCGGCTACAAGACGTACCTTGAAGTCCTCAACAGCGCGGATTACGGCGTGCCGCAGACGCGAGAGAGGATGTTCCTGGTGGGATTCCGCGACAGCGGCGTCGAGTACGAATATCCTGCGCCGACGGTTCGGGAGCATGTCGGCGTGGCGCAGGCGCTCAGGAGCCTTCCCGCCATGGGACAGCCGGGCAACGACCAGACCTGCAAGGCTAAGGTCACGGCGGCCAAGGAGCCGATTCTCAGGCAGTCGCCGTTCGCAGGCATGCTCTTTAACGGCCAGGGACGCCCGATGGACATGAACCGTCCCGCTCCCACACTGCCGGCGTCGATGGGCGGCAACCGCACGCCCATCGTTGATCAGGAAACGCTTGAGACTGGCGCTAAACAGTGGGTCGAAACGTATCACGACTCGCTGATGGCCGGCGGCGAGGTGGTGACAACGATACCGAGCAGGCTCAGGCGAATCACTGTCCAAGAGGCTGCTGCCATCCAGTCGTTCCCGAAGGACATGCCCTGGCATGGTTCGCAGAGTTCTCGTTACCGGCAGATTGGAAACGCCGTGCCTCCGAGGATGGCGTTCGCCGTGGCGTTCTCGGTGTCCGCTGCGCTCGGGTATGAGACAGACTCAGACCCGACGATTATTGACCGTATTGCAGGAGCGCAAGACTGACGTGATTTCATGAGAGATGACTTCAACCAGAAGACCAAGGATATCCTTGCAAGAAGGGTCTGCTTCGTCTGCTCGAACCCCGAATGCAGGAAGCGCACGAGCGGCCCGAGCGAACAGTCGGACAAGGCTGTTAATATCGGCGTGGCAGCTCATATCACAGCCGCTTCGGAGGGCGGCCCGAGATACGATCCGTTCATGTCTGCGGATGAAAGGTCATCGGCCGAAAATGGCATATGGCTCTGCCAGAACTGCGCGCATTTAATTGATGCTGATCCAGAAAAGTATCCGGTTGAACTTCTCTATCGATGGAAGCGCGAAACGGAAGCCGAAGCTCGCGCAAGCATTGGAAGACGCAGCGGTATGTCATCTGACGAGTTGCTCCTTCTTTCCGAGGCAGAAATGCTCTGTGGTGATGCTGTCGAATATCTGCGTTATATAGTCGAGAAGGATGAAACGCACCTTCTGAGAGACGTGGTTCTACTGCCGAACAAGAACGTATTGTTCGGAGTATGGGGTGGCACACATAGCACTATCTACTACGAAGAGCAGCCAATACTAAAGCAGCAGTTCAGATGGCTGCACGAGCAGGGTTTTCTTGAGAAGCTGAACGATAGGTCAGATACGCCTCTGTACCGTATCACCAACAGTTTCTATCGCTGGCTGGCAATTTCATAGCTCACTGGCACCCACAGAAAAGCGAGCCTGCACGTTTGCCGTTGCAGATAGCCACCGAGACCGTGACCGTCACGTCGCTGAGTTTATCTGCCGCCGGGCCGTGCGCACAGGCCGCCCCCAGGTGATCGCGTATTCGGTTGTTACGGTGCCGGTTACTTGACCAGCCTGAAGCCCACCTTCCCGTCGGGGTCCGTGGCATACACTCGCGTAGCCATCGCAGCGTTCATCTCCTCCAGGCTCTCCCACGCCCCGAAGGCCCACAGCAGGTCCTCGTACATGGTCTGGTCGGAGGGGACGAGATCCGGGTCGACGCCGTCGAGCATCTGGCCCAGGGTCATGGCGCCGAGGCCCTCGCAGTGGTAGACGTTGTCCAGGTCGGGGAGCTTGAAGGCTGTGGCGGTCGTGGTGGTCATGGTGTCCTCCAATCGTTAGAGATTAGCAACTGATAATATGATAAGGCCAGGCCAGAGTATTATCAAGTGCTAATCACCCCTCCATAGAGATTACATATTGCTAATCCCTCCCAGCTGGGATAGACTGTACGGGTACACCGGACGAGAGGAGCCAGGGCATGAGGATCACCGATGCCGTCAAGCACATGTGCGAGAAGAGCGGCCAGGGCGTCGTGGGCGTCTCCCAGACCCTCGGCAAGTCCCGTATGTACCTCTCCGCCCTCATAAGCCGCGGGAGCTATCCCCGCACCGACACCCTCGTCCAGATCGCCCAGGCGTGCGGCTACAAGGTCGAGCTTGTGAGGGACGGCGAGAGGATCGAGCTCGAGGCCGAGTAGGTCCCTCATTCCTTGCCCTTGCCCGTGCCAATCTCTGCCGCCCTGGCGCGCGCCACGCTCTCCTCCTCGCCATACCAGCGCATGCGGTACTCCCAGGCGCCCATGGTGACGCCCACCTCGCGCATGTCCTGCTCCTTCTCCGCGGCCGTGTCCTGGATGATGCTGTCGTCAAATTGGACATAAACCTCGCCCTCGTCGGGGATGCTCTCTCCGAAGGATCGCGACGCGTGCATTACGGCCCTGGCTATCGAGACGATCGAGCCCTCCAGGCTGTTCTCGTGCCTTCTGATGTTGCGCATGAGTGCGGAATTGTCCGAGCTCACCTCAGTTGCCGTCTTCACGTACCCCCGGGACTCGTCCATGTCGAAGTAGCTGATGCCGAAGCCGGTCAGGTCGCCGAGCATCTGAAGGGCCACGCGGAACGCCTCGATCTGCCCGTTGGTGCGCAGCGCCGGCGCGAACTCCTGGATCGTGTCCTCCGTGCTCATGACCTTGCGGAATACGGTGCAGTCCTGCTTTCCGAATGGGATGGTGACGTTCTTGTTCCCGTCCTGCTCGCGGTCGAAAAGGACGTCCGACAAGAACACCCTCATCTTCGATAGGTCGATCTCGTTGATAAGAGCGTCGAAGGTGAGGTCCACCGCCTGGACCGCGTCGACTGCGTCCGCGAACACGCTCTGCCCATAGGGCGACATATCCACGCGCGTGTTCGTGACAGCCGGCTTCACGATGCCGAAGGTGGGGAAAGGAAGGCCCGTGTCGTAGATCGGGAGGATGCCCGCAGGTGCGAGCTCGTTTCCCTCATGGTCGAAGCACACGGTGACGATCCTGTACGTCTCCTCGTTTTCATTGGCGAGAAGAGATTCCGCGTTCTTGTGGGAAGGTGAAGATGGGGAAAGGTCCGCCGAGAAACCCATGCCGTCGCGCAGGTGCATCTGCAGCTGGTCCACGGCCTTGCCACGGTAGAACGCTCGCGTGACGAAAGCGCACTCCGAGATCCCGTCCTCGTCCCAGCTAAGGGGAATGACCATGCGGGCGTCGTAATGGCGGATGCGGACCTTCCTCTTGTCCAGGTCGAGCCAAAGAGCCCAGGCGCCCGTGCCAAGGCCAAACGCACGCACCACGGTGGCCTGCGCCGAGTTCATGAAGTTGGTGGAAGAGAAGAACGTGTTGATCCAATCGGTGGCCTTCTGGTTGTCGCAGACCACCTTGACTTCTTCGTTGAGGAGAAGAGAACCCCATTCCTTGCAGACCCTCATTGCCGGATGGATTGAACGCCTGTGAACCGCATACACGCGCCCCATACCGTCCTTATCGCGGTAATCGTAGAATTCCCCGCGCGCGCTCATCCAGTCATCCCAGCTACGGATCCAGGGCTCCATGTCATCCAGGGGAAGGACAAACCCGAGTTTGCGCAGATAGTCCTTCACATGCTCCGGCACCCAGTATTCGTCCAGGCCATTCGTGCTCATGCGGAAACCTCCTTCAACCGTGCGAATAGGCAAGGTGAAGTGTCCGCTGCCGTCACAACCCCATCCGTGCCTTACAATGCCGAGAAGAAAAAGGCGATGATGAAGAAAAGGCCGTGAACGTGAAGAAGGAACTGAGGGCGCAGTCATGATCGTGCTCATCACCGGTGCTTCGCATACGGGAAAGACCCTCCTTGCCCAGCGCATACTTGAGAGGTTCGGCTATCCGTATCTTTCCATCGACCATTTGAAGATGGGCCTTATCCGTAGTGGCAACACGGACCTCACGCCCGAGGACGACGAAGAGCTTACGGCATACCTCTGGCCCATCGTGCGCGAGATGGTGAAGACGGCAATCGAGAATGAGCAGAATCTCATCGTCGAGGGCTGCTACGTTCCGCCCGACTGGAGGAAGGATTTTGGCGAAGAATACCTCCGGTCCATAGAGTTCGTCTGCCTGGCAATGACGGACGCATACATCGATGCCCACTTCGACGCTATAAGCGAAAAGGCTTGTGCCATAGAGTCCAGGATGGATGACTCATGCTGCACGCCCGACGAATTGAAGGCAGACAATCGTCGCTACATCGATGCTTTCACGGAACATGGCGAGAAGATCACGGTCATCGAGTCTGACTACGAGGAAACGATCGATGCTTTGCTCGGCAGTCTTTGGTTGCAGGCATGCGAATAGCGAAGAATCAGCCGATAAGGGCGAGAAGAGCAAGCGTCACCAGCACGCACGCCAGCAGCCTCAGCATTTGGAAGACGACGAGAAGAACCGTGACGACCAAGGCGAGAAGTACCGCGAGGATGAGGAATAGAGAAGCCATTGCCTAACCTCGCAATACGTCGTCCATCATGGCATAGCGCACAGCGTCGATGGAATGGTCGTTACCATCAGGTATCTCGTCGATCCAGTTGCCCTCCTTGTCCTTCTCGAACTCCTTCAAGGTGAATTCGGAGAAGGTCAAGGGGCATCTTTCGGAATCGATCACGATCTCGCGCAGCCCAGCCAGCCACTCGTAGCTGAGCCTGCGCATCCTGGCCTTCCTGGCCGCATGCACGCGAATGCCGAGCTCGCGCCTCCACACGTTCATCTGCACCTTGGAATCCGGCGTGTCGTCGCAGTAGATGATCTGGTCGTGGAAGTAGGGCTCCGCACCCTGCTCGTCTGGGAAGGTGAGAGAATCGACCACGATCTTGCCCGTCTCCGCCGGCATCATCTTGTTGGCCGAGTGCTCCTCGAAGACGAGAAGGCGCCGCGCGTCGGGCTCCCAGGCGCAGCGCACGAAGCGCCACGGATCCGGGAACCAGCCCCAGTCCACGCCGTTGCGAATGCGTTGGAATGTGCGGATGCGAGAGTCGGAAAGCTTCGCCTCGTGCACGTTGTCGAAGATGGCGCCTCCGGTGCCGGTGATCTCTCCCAGGTACTCCCATCTCCAGGCCTTCTCGTTCGTGTCACGCAGGTACTCCGCCTCCTCGACAAAGGGCGCACCCAGCCAGTCAGGGTGAGAATCGATCACGTCGAGATAAGAGCTCCCGCGCACCAGCGTGTCGTCGCGCCGAATGCGCTCCAGGCGCTCCACGTTCACCCAGGACCACATCGTCTTAGGTGGGTTGTACGAATAGAAGATCCAGAAGCGGTCGCCACCACGGCGCAGCGAGTTGAGGATGGAGCGAACAGCCTCCACGCCCTCGAACTGGTCCAGCTCCTCGAACCACACCACGCTGCAATAGCCCTTGGTGAACTTAACACCCTTGAGCTTGAGAGGGTCGTCCGCGCCACGGAACACGATGCGCTGCCCGGTAGGGGTGTAGGTGATCTCCATGGGTGAGACGCGACAGCGGAACACGCCCTCCAGCCCCAGCACCTCGATGGCCCACTGTATCTGCTGGTAGACCGAGTCGCGCAAGGTGTTGGAGAAGCGCCTCACCACCACCGCGTTGGCCTTCGGGTTGGCGATGATGAGAAGAACGATGGCTATGGAGATGAACGAGCTCTTCGTGGACCCGCGCCCGCCCGGCAGCCAGTAGTGAGTGTGGCCATGGGCCATCACGTCGCCCAGCACCGGGTGGAAGCGCGGGATGACGAAGTCGGAGACGTTAGTCGCCATTCGCGTCACCGTCCCCGGCCTCGCCGTCGGAGTCGTCGGCCATGGGCTCGATGACGAGCCCGAGCGTCAGCTGCACCGGCGCGTTGTCGGCCTCCTCGGCCTTGCGCTCCATCCTGCCGTACTCCATCGGGTACTTGCGCTCGAGCAGCCAGGCGGCCGCCGTCCAGTACTGGGCGCGGGACTCCGCCGCCGACTTGATGGTCGTGAGCAGGCATCTCTTGTACTGCGCCTCGGCCTTTTTTAGTTCTTCGTATAACGCGCGCTTCACCCCGGTCTTGGCGTTCTCGCCCTCTTTCAGCCAGCGGTAGAACGTCGCCTGGTGCACGCCGATCGCGGCGATGATGTCCGCGTCGCACAGACCGTCGCGTTTCAGCTCTACGATCTGCTCCACGAGCGCGTATGTAAGCTTCAACTTCGCGGGCATGGTCAGCCACCTCCTCAAGGTGGCATGCTCCCAGCGCGTCACAAACTCGCATACAAGGGGTGAAAGGGTGAAAAGCTTTCGGCCTTTGCACCCTTTCACCCTCGCGTCACTTGCCGTCCCTGCGGTCGCGCCTGCTCTTGAGCCCGAACTTCCTGCACAGCCGGCTGTTGCGCTGCCGCATCCGGTCGCGCTCGCGGCGAATCTGGGCGACATCGGCCTCGTCAGCCTTCTCCTCGCGCTCGCGCTGCAGCGTCTCGTTGAACGCGATCTCCTCGTTCAGGTGCATCATCTCGGTGCACATGGGGCAAAGCCCGCTCTGCCTGTTTAGGCGCACGCCAACCACGCCGCACTCGGGGCACACCTGCTGCACGCGCAGGCTCACGTGGCAACGGCTCGCCTGGCTCTCGATCGAGCGCACGGACCTGTCGGTGCCGCACTCGCGCAGCAGGGCGTCGTGCACGGCCTTCACGCCAAGGTGCCCGTTGGCCCGCATCACGTCGACCTCGCGCGTGGTCCAGGCCCGCCATTCCTTCGCGCTCATCTCAGACACCCCCTGAAAGGGGTCGAAAAGGCTTTTCGGGGTCCAAGCCTTCCCGAGAGAGAGCGGGGTTGAGGGGTTGGGGCACCTCGTCCCCAACCCTCATCCCCCTCTCTAAAACGATTCCTATATAAAGGGCTTTTTAGTGGGGGGTCAAAGGCCGTTTTTGGGGTCTTTAGAGGGTCAGATGGGAAGCGCATCCTGGCCCCCTTCCTCCTGCCCGGCACCGGACCCCGAAGGGCTCGAAGTTGCCGCATCATTCGTGGCATCCACCGGCCTGCGCACGATCGTCGCCTTCGTCGCGCCGCCGCCGCTGATGCGCATGAAGCGCGTGGACTGGTCCACCCAGCGGTTCACGGTGGGCGCAGACCAGTTGAGCGCCGCCATGACCTCGTCTCGGAAGCACTCGTCGCCGTCCCCGATCAGCTTCTCGCACACGGCATCCAGGGAGGACACCTTGCCTAGGTTCTCGGCCTCGGTGCGCAGCTTCCTGGCCTCGCTCACGCCGCCGTAGTTGGGCTTGCAGTCTGCTAGGAGCTCGGTGTGGTCGACCTCGTGCAGCGGGAAGCAGAACCACATGTCCAGCGGCTGCTTGGGCGCGAACTCGCGCAGGGTGAACGACAGGCGCCACCCCGTAAGGTGCGAAGTTGCCGCAAGCTTCACCGACTGCCGCGCGAGCTCGAGCGTGCCGGCCTCGAGCACGAGCTCGGTCATGTCGAGCACCGCGTCGGGGGCACGCCCGAACACGCCGGAACCGCTGCCACGGTCGATCGCGCTCTTCAGCCCCTGGGCGCCCTTGCTGTGGTGGTGGCTTATGACCACCGTGCAACGCAGGTTCACGCAGATCTCGTCGAGCTTGGCGAAGAACTCGCGTATGTCCTTGGCATTGTTCTCGTCACCGTCCTGCACCATGTAGGCGGGGTCGATGATCACCATGCCGAAGTCGCCGGCCTTGCAGCGGCAGAAGAGCTCGGCCGTGATCTCCTCAAGGCCGCAGCTCTTGCCACGCAGGGGCCACACGGTCAGGTTCTCGCGGACGACTCCGAAGTCGGCGCCCTTGGCTATGCTCACCGTCGATATGCGCTTCTGCAGCGTACGGTGGTCGGTCTCCAGGTCGATGTAGAGCACCTTGCGCTGGGCGCACTTGAAGTCGATCCACCAGCCGCCGGTCGCCACGCTCACGGCAAGGTTGATGAGGCACCACGTCTTGTTCGCCTTGGAGGGCCCGGTCAGCAGCATCTTGTGCGTCTCCAGCAGCACGCCCTCCACGATCTCGGCCGGCATCTCGGGCAGTTCCTCGGGCACCACGATGGCCTGCTCGAAGGCGGGCAGGCGCGAAGATCCGCTTGTTGCCGCAATATCATCGGAGACGACGGAGGCCGCGTCGTTCGCGGCCTCCACGTCGTGCATGTATGCGTCCTTGCTCACGCCCATCAGCGCCACCTCGTGTACCACAGGTTGTAACCGGTCTGGATGCTCGGCTCGCGCCGCTCGTAGTCCCACTCCTTGCCGCGCAGTGCCATGAGGTACTCGTCGGCGTCCTTGGCGCCGTTCGGGTAGGGAGGCATCACGGCATGGGGCACCTTGAGCAGGTCCAGGTCGTGGCAGATCCTGTCGCGGGTCCTGCGCCCCTCGTCGTCCTCGTCCATGGCCACGGTTATCTTCTTGGGTCTGAGCTCAGGAGGCGTCGCGTAGAGCACCTGAGCCAGGCGCTTGGCGTTCGACACGCCGCCCAGGGCCATCGTGTCTCCGCCGGTGATCTTCGCCAGCGCCATCGCGTCGATCAGCCCCTCGGTCACGTAGACCTGCTCGGCGGCTGCGGACAGGAGCCATTCGCACCAGAGCGGCGTCGCCAGCCCGCGCGGCCTCCACTCCTTGTTGCGCGCGTCGCCCGGCTTGCAGACGGTGCGCACCATGCAGTAGTTGGCCGTCGAGAAGTCCCTGTTCCAGAACGGGATCGTGATGAAGCCGAACGCCTTGGGCTCGTACACGCGGAACTCCGGCATGATCTCGCGCGGGTCCTTGGTGAAGCCGAGCCCGAAGGTGGCCGCGTCGCCGTCGTCGAGCCCGCGCCAGCGCAGGTAGCGCCGGCCGATGTCGTTCTCGGCGCAGTAGAGCTGCCCGAAGGCGTTGCCGCACGCCTCGGCGCAGTCGGCGCCGCCGGCCTCGCGCGGCTTGTCGAAGAGCGGCCTGGGCCTGCGCTTTGGCCGCTGCCTGGGCCTCCTCGGCTCGTCGTCTTCCGAAAGCCGGTAGCCCACGGCGTCCGCCACGGCCCTGGCCTGCTCGGCGAAGCCGTCGATGCCGTCGAGCTCGGCGATGAGGGAGAACACGTCCCAGGTCTTGCCGCATCCGAAGCAGTGCACGGTGTTGTCGTTGGCGTAGTAGTGCGCGGAGGGGTCGCGGTCGTCGTGGTTGGGCGATGGGCACCGGAAGGACCGGCGCAGGTCGGTGATCCCGCAACGAACGTTCAAGAGCTCGGGCATGAGCTCGCGCAGCGCCTCGCGGTCGGTCTCGGTCACCATGACGGCACCTCCCTCCATTTGTGGAAGTTGCCGCAAGGTGTAGAATCGCTCGAACAGAGCGCCAAGCTCTGCCCACCGGTGACCCGCAGCCCGCCATCCGCCAAGATTCCGGCTGTGGGTCGCCCCATGTCATAGGCCCTCACATCTGGCCTCCCTCCTCGTCGCATTCCTCGAAGAGCTCGCGCCAGTCGCCGGCCCAACCGACGGCCGCCGCGATCGCCTTGCCGCGCTTCGGGTAGGGAGGCTCTAGTCCGCGCACGATCCGAGACACCGCCGGCCTGGATATGCCGGTGGCCTTCGCGATCATCGCCTGGGTGCCCCTCTTCTCGCAGATCCGCCCGATGCGCAGCACGCGCTCGCTCATTCCTCGACCTTCTTGCCGAAGAGAAGGCCCTCCTTCGTGTTCGCGAAGATGGCGTCGCGGCAGATGCGCCAGCGCCCGTTCACCTTGTCTGCGGGGATGCGGCCCTCGGTGATGCCGCGCCGGATCGAGTTGACGTGCTCGCCGGTGACGTCCGCAAGCTGCTGCGGCGTCAGGAACAGTGGCAGTTCCTCGAACTTGTTTCCCATGGTGCTTCCTTTCGTCGAAACGGTCCTTTCTAGCTGCGTGCCGCCGCCCCAGTCGGTCGTTCCGGTGCTCACCGTGGAACTCCGATTCGCTCTGTTGCGCCGGCGGGCCATAGAGTAGCACAAGAAATCCCACCACGGCTAACATGAGTTGAAAATTATGGTATGATTAGCCCATCAGCATTGTTCGTTTCGTTGTGTGGTGGTATGATTCGTTGCGTAGTGTTGAACCGCTCACCCGACGATTCGCACCGCTCCACCACAGAACGCACACATTGGGAGGACGAGTTTCATGGCCAAGACCATCAAGGACCTACGGCAGGAGAAGGGCTACCGCAGCGCCCGCGAGTTCGCCGACGCCCTGGGCATCGCCACCTCAAGCATGTCCCGCTACGACAAGGACCCCGAGACCATCCCCCTCAAGCACGCCTGGGCGATGGCGGACCTGCTCGACTGCTCCATAGACGAGGTCGTGGGCCGCGAGCACGTCACCGCCGGCGCCAGCGAGCTGCAGGAGGCATACGACGGCCTTCTGCCCGAGACCCGCGCCCTCATGGACGACTTCATCGAGTTCGTCCGCATGAAGGACGCGGCCGTGCGCCGGCAGCGCAAGGCCGAGGAGGACGGCAAGTACGAGCGCCTCTGCATGTTCCATGAGCGGGCGTTCCGCCAGGCGCTCTACGACGGGGCGGACTTCGGCGAGGTCGTCGAGTTCGACACCCCGGCCGACGAGCGCATGGCATTCATGCTGTTCCTGCGCGACCAGGCGGCCGCCAAGCGCAAGCCCGGCATCGACCAGCATCTAGAGGGCCTGGAGGAGGAGATGCGCGGCGGCTACATCGACGCCGACGGCACGGAGAAGCACTGGTCGGAAGAGGAGATCCAGTCGATGCTCGCCGACGAGCGGGCTCAGATGGACGAGGAGTACGGGAAGAAGGACGAGGAGGTGATTTCCAAGGTCATGGAAGCCTACGACCGGCTGCATAGCCGCAGCTCGTTCCTCGGCGGCACGACCGTCGAGTACTTCGGCATGCGGCTCGACGAGTAGGCGAAAACAAGTTGGCCCCGCAAGTGGTGGCACACCTGCGAGGCCGTGTCCAACTAGATCGCAGCTAGAAAGGACGGTGTCATTATATGGCATCAACTACCCGCATGGACAGCGCCCAGACGCATGTCCGCACTAACTCCCCGCTGGCGGAGCTCCGCAAGGCAGCCGGCTACCGCAGCAGCCGGGACTTCGCGGCCGTTCTCGGCATCCCGGCGACAACCTACTCGCGCTACGAGCGCACCCTGGCAGACCCCGACTCGGGCATCCCGCTTCGCGCCGCCTGGGCCATTGCCGACAAGCTCCACTGCTCCATAGACGCGGTCGTCGGCCGCGACGACGCCCTGGGCGACGAGGGCCGTGACCTCAACGCCGCCTACCGCACGCTCTCAGACGGCGGAAAGGAGCGCTTCGACGAGTACCTGCAGTTCCTGGCCTTCCGCGACCAGCTCATCGCGAGCCAGCAGGCCAGGTGATCGGCATGGCAGAAGTATCGGGAAACGGCACCATCTTCCAGATGGAGAAGGACAAGCCCAAGAACAAGTGCCGTAAGTGGCAGCTCCGCGTCTCCACGGGCATGGATCCGCGCAGCGGCAGGTATAAGAAGAAGACCCGGGTCTTCAACGGCACGTACACGCAGGCGAAGGCTGCGTTGCGTGACTTTATCGACGAGGTCGAGGGCGACCGGGTTCAGAGCAGGACGACCTACACCTTCGAAGAGTACGCCGAACGTTTCCTGCAGCGTCGCGAGCTCAACAAGGAGATCGCGCCCACCACGCTCGACCGCCAGCGCCAGCACTTCAAGGCGGCCGGCCGCCACATCGGCAAGGCCAACCTCGCCGCCATCACGCCCACCATGCTCGACGACATGTACATCGCCATGCTCGGCGGAGACACACTCTCGGGAAGGCCTTCGGGCGGATCCTACGTCAACGGCATCCACGACAACATCTCGCTTGTGTTCGACCAGGCGATAAAGGAGGGGATTCTCGTGTTCAATCCTTGCCACAAGGCCAACCCGCCCAAGATGGACACCAAGGCCAAGCGGGCGCTCAGCCCGGCCCAGGCGCACAAGTTCATCGAGTCGCTCGACCCCGAGCCCGACCGCGAGTGCGCCTACCTTCTCGCGATCACCATGGGCCTGCGCCGTGGCGAGATCTGCGGCCTGTCGTGGGGCGACATCGACTTCGACCGCAAGGTCGCAGACATCAAGCACTCCTACGATTACAAGGGCAACCTCAAGGCCACCAAGACCAAGGCCGGCACCCGTGTGCTGCCGCTCTCGGACAAGACGATCCAGATCCTCAAGGACCACAAGGAGGCTCAGTTCAAGCGTTACGCCCGCACCAACCAATGGCGCAAGCCGGAGGAGGGCTACATCGAGCAGACCGACGACAGCCCGGTCATATCCGACAACTGCGGCACCCGCATCCTGCCCACGAGCCTCAGCCGTTGGTGGACAGAGGACCGCGCCAAGTACGGCCTGGACGGATGGTGTCTGCATGAGTTCCGCCACACGTACCTCACGCTGCTCGCCATCAAGGGCGTGCACCCCAAGGTGATGCAGGAACTCGCCGGCCACTACAGCTCCCAGATCTCCATGGACATCTACACCCATGTTAATATGGACTCAAAGCGCGAGGCTGTCGCCGCCGTCTCCGAGGTGTTCTGAGATGAAAGTTAAGAGCGGCGCATGCAGCGTAATTACCCTCCCCATAGTCCACGCCTGCAAACGCGGAGCACGATTTGTCCAAGATTTGTCCATGGGCTGGCCCTGCCGTGCTGCTCTCGCAAAATTCAAGCCATTTACCTGCGGTTTTGTGAATGGTGAAATGAATGCCGGCTCAGAGATTCAGTTGAGTGGGAGT
>CAYFQW010000005.1:110257-111638 GCA_964345475.1 uncultured Raoultibacter sp. | reverse complement strand
CTACCAGGTATTCTTGCTGTGATGGCTGGACTTGTTCTACTTGTAATTTTTTATGTTCTGAAAGAAAGACTGAGATAAGAGGCTCTGCGACAAGGTAACTAATTGTAGGGGGAATAATGTAGCGTATGAGATGTGTTGCTCAATTAATAAAGCTCGACAGATCCTATCCCTTGGTCCGCACCGAGCAAGGGGATACCTACCGATGCGAACATGCGACTGCGCTGATTAAAGAAGAAAAGTACGCTAGTCTTGAGCCAGGAAGCGTGGATGAAGCACACCAAGAGGAAGGGTCGAGAGGGAAAGCCCACAAAGCGCAGCGCGCTGTGATTGGCGACATCCTCCGCATCCATGTTCCCGAAGGACATGACAAGGCTCTTATAGAGGAGATTTGCCCTCGCCGAACCGAGCTCGTTCGAAAAGATCCTAAAGAGCAGGTAATGGCGCAGGTTTTAGCGGCAAATTTCGATATGGTGCTCGTAGTCCATACCCTCCCCGATCTTAATATTCGGAGGCTCGAACGGGAGCTTGTCTTGGCCCATGAGACAGGGGCACAGGTGTATGTTGTTCTGACAAAGGCTGATCTTGCATCGTGTAAAAAGGATTCCGAAAAAAGGCTCAAACAGGTAAAAAACCTTGCCGGCAAAAACAAGGTCTTCCTTACATCCATGAACGATCCTTGCAGCGTCGAGAGTCTGCGTTCCGTCATTTCTGAGGGTAAAACGGCGGTTCTTATAGGGAGAAGCGGGGTTGGGAAATCCACACTTATCAACCTTTTAGTAAAAAGGGAGGTGCAAATAACATCTGCAGTGCGGGACTTCGATGGAAAAGGGCGTCATACTACCGTGAGCCGTGAAATGGTGCCAATTCCAAAGGGGGGATACATCATCGATATGCCAGGCGTGCGGGGGCTCGGCCTTTGGGATGCGGATACGGGAATAGAAGCCACCTTTCCCGACATAGAAGAAATTGCTCTTTCTTGCAGATTCGGGGATTGCAAGCATGATAAAGAGCCTGGCTGTGCCGTGCGAGCAGCCTTCGAACGAGGTGATCTCTCCCCTGAGCGTCTAGAGTCGTATCGCACGCTTTGCCGCGAGAATGAAGACATGAAGGCACGCCGTGAGGAGGCGGCACGGATTAAAGAACGAACGGGGCATCCCCGCAGGTGGAAGGGTTAAGATCGCACACGATTCATTTCCTGGAGTCAAGTGCTTCAAAAAAGACTGAGACGCTTTATGGTGTCGAAGGCAATATGGAGGCTCTTTATCTTAGCATATGGTATTATAGACGAACAAGTGTTTGTTGATTAAGGAGGTTGGGTTATATGGTCTCATCCCAAACGAATAATACGCACTTGAACAGTAGCTCTTGCACAAGCAGCACA
>CAYFQW010000005.1:106634-110157 GCA_964345475.1 uncultured Raoultibacter sp. | reverse complement strand
CTCATCCCAAACGAATAATACGCACTTGAACAGTAGCTCTTGCACAAGCAGCACATCATCAACCCCAGAGAAGCGCTTTGTGCTGGGGATCGACCCTGGCTTGGCTCATACAGGATGGGGCATCGTTGCCCAGGAAGGGACGAGGCTCTCTTGCCTTGCCTATGGATGCATTGCAAGTAAGTCGAGTTGTAGCGTTGCCGAGCGATTAAAAAAAATACACGATCAAATGGATGTAATCATCTCGCGCTATCAGCCTAGCTGTGTCGGCATTGAGACAGTGTGGTTCGGAGTAAATGCGAAAAGCGCTTTTGCTACGGGGCAAGCGCGCGGGGCGGCCTTAGTGGCTTGCGCCGATCACGAACTCGAGGTGGCAGAGTTCAGCCCACGCCAAATCAAGCTTGCCGTTGTGGGAACAGGCACAGCTGAGAAATCCCAAATCCAGTATATGGTGAAGCATCTATTAGCCCTCAAGAAAGAGCCACGTCCCGATCATGCAGCTGATGCGCTAGCAGCTGCCATTTGCTTTACTACACATGAGGAGTTTTCGCGATTGACGAAAACGGACGGGGTCTAAGAGGAGTACGGTACATGATTGCAAGCTTACAGGGAAGACTCATAGGCAAATTCGAGGACAGGGCGCTCATAGAGACGGGAGGTATAGGCTTTGCCGTGCTCATGCCCGCAACGGGGCTTTCCCGCTTGCCAGAACTAGGAGAAGAAGTTCAGGTGCACACGTATCTTCAGGTTCGGGAAGACGCATTCAATCTCTATGGATTTCTCCAGGCTGAAGAAAGGGAGCTTTTTCTTAAGCTTATCGATGTAGGCGGCGTCGGCCCTAAAACAGCCCTCTCGGCATTATCGCTTTACAGCCCAAAAGAGCTTGCTTTGCATATCGTACAAGAAGATATACCTTCGATTTCGCGGATATCCGGCATTGGCAAAAAAACAGCTTCCCGCATCGTCCTCGAGCTAAAAGGTTCGCTTGAGAAAACACTCAATCAAGACGATACGCTCGCTCCGGCTGCCATTTCAGACGCTGACTCGGCAGCCCAGGAAGCACTTCTGTCGATGGGCTTTACACTGGAAGAAGCGAGTTTAGCCTTGAAAGGAGCTCCTGAGCCCCATACTGAGGCAGGGCTGCTACAATATGCTTTAAAACGGTTGGGAGGATTAATTCAGTAAAGGTAGGGGGCTAAGGCTCCAAACGAGATACGTCCAGCAGATAGGAAAGGAATCACCGCGACAGTCATGGGCAGTACTGCACCACATATCGAAGGGCTCATGTATGAGGCCTCAAGCGAGGAAGTAGAAGACTCTGCGTATGGGCAGGAACGCTCCGTTACGCCACGTCTTACTGAAGAAGATCTTGCCCTCGACCGGAGTTTGCGGCCGAAGTATCTTTGCGATTACCTTGGGCAGGAAAAGGTTAAGGAGTCTCTTGCAATCCTTATCGAGGCATCTCGTCAGCGAAACGATGTGCTCGACCATGTTTTACTCTCAGGCCCCCCAGGTTTGGGGAAGACAACGCTTGCTACAGTTGTGGCAAACGAACTCGGTGCAAGCATTAAAACAACCAGTGGTCCGGCAATCGAGAGAACGGGAGATCTGGCTGCCATTTTAACTAACCTTGAAGAGGGCGACGTTTTATTTATCGACGAAATTCATCGCCTTAACCGTATGGTTGAAGAGGTGCTCTACCCCGCCTTAGAGGATTACGCTCTCGACATTGTGGTTGGAAAGGGCCCTGCTGCCCGTTCTATTCGCATCGACCTTCCAGCTTTCACCCTGATAGGGGCAACCACACGCCCAGGGCTACTGACTGGCCCTTTGCGTGATCGTTTCGGCATCGCTTTTAGACTCGATTATTATTCGGCTGAAGAGCTTGCAGAAATCGTATTGCGCTCTGCTTCCATCCTTAATATCTCTATAGAAGAAGAGGGTGCACTCGAAATTGCCCGACGAAGCAGGGGAACGCCACGCTTGGCCAACAGGCTCTTCAAGAGGGTGCGCGATTGGACACAAGTTAAAAACGAAGGTTTTATCGATCAAGATGCTGCATCGAAGGCCCTGAGCTTTTTCGAAGTTGACTCCATGGGGCTTGATGCGCTTGACAATCGACTTCTTAAGCTTTTAACGGTGCAGTTTTCAGGAAGGCCGGTCGGCCTTACGACGCTCGCCTCAGCCTTGAGTGAAGATACCGACACCATCGAGGATGTATACGAGCCTTATTTGATACAGCAGGGCTTGCTGGTTCGTACTCCGAAAGGCAGGCAGGCAACCGCAAGAGCGTACAGACATCTTGGGGTTGCAGAACCTCAGCATTAAAGGGGCAGGACATGAAATAGTTCGGCTTCAGCAAGATAAGAGAAAAACGTACATATACGAAAATGTACCTGAGCTGCTGAGGTACAACATGCGAAAGGAAGCTCGATGCTTGAGCAAGACTATCTCATCCGCATACTTCTTCAATTTGTTATGGCAATCCGCGACAGCATGATTCGGGCAAGACACGAAAACGATCCCAAGGGTGCCGCCGAAAGAATAGAGGTTGCCATAAAGGACGCCAGTGATATTGATGGGGATGTTCTTTTAAGCCTTGCTCCAGAATCTATAGCCAGCGTTATGCAGGTATCAGGCATCAACCCTCAGCTGTCCGAATACATTGCTCGCGGCCTTTTGCAAGAATCGCAATATTTAAAAGAAGCTGGAGAGGACACCAAGGCAAACGTACGCGAAGAACAGTCCTTTGCGATTGCCAAAGCCTTTGGTTTTGAGATGTCTTTCGATCTTCTAACTGAAGAAGAGTGGGAGGCGTTCTTTTCGCATATCGAAGGGGAAAAGTAACAGTGGTGTGCATACTGCTACGATGCCCTGTATTATCCTTACATCAGGGCTTTTCCTTATAGCGGGTACTGTCCTTGCGGCATCTGCCAACCCGGTGTGGAAAAGGGCTGAAGTACCCTCTAGATGCACACATCACGAGCTTACGGAGCGTTCCTTGCAAGGGGCATCGCCCCTCTTTTCCAATATAAGTTCGGGGATCTAGGATGAAAACGAAGCTCCTCCATTAAATAAGGTAAAAAATAGCCACAAAAGTCTGAACATGGTGTACAGTGAGAGTATCTTCAAAAGAAGTATATGTGTTGCCGCCATGCAGCACGTGGATCTAACTTGCCTCGGATGGTAAGGGGAAAGAGGGGAAAATGGCGGAAGGTACAGTCAAGTGGTTTAGCAACGAGAAGAACTACGGGTTTATTTCTTCTGAAGATGGGGAAGACCTGTTCGTGCATTTCTCAGAAATCAAAATGGACGGTTATAAAACACTCAACGAAGGAGAGCGCGTTTCATTTGACGTAGGATCGGGCAAGGACGGAAAGCCCCAAGCGATCAATGTAGAGAAACTATAATCTCCCATCTACTTCGTTTGACATATCGCTTCACCAAACAAGTTTATACTCTTCAGAGCACGAGCACGAGCACGAGCACGAGCACGAGCACGAGCACGAGCACGAGCACGAGCACG
>CAYFQW010000005.1:66205-106534 GCA_964345475.1 uncultured Raoultibacter sp. | reverse complement strand
GAGCACGAGCACGAGCACGAGCACGAGCACGAGCACGAGCACGAGCACGAGCACGAGCCGTGAGCTATTGCGGGGATGTTTTTAGTGGATGAGCATAGCGTCGCCGAATGAGAGAAAACGATAATCGGAATTCAGGGCATGCTGGTATGCAGCCGTTATGTATGCGTGTGTAGCAAAGGCCGAAACAAGCATCAAGAGCGTCGAACGCGGCACATGAAAGTTTGTTATCATCGCATCCACCACCTGAAAATCCGAGCCAGGAAGAAGAAATAAAGAGGTAGCTTCCCTCTGTCGTGCTTTGAGGAGCGACTCTTCATGACACCAAGCGCTCTCGAGGCTACGTACGCTTGTGGTGCCCACAGCTATGACCCGATGTCCTGATTCATGTGCAACATTGGCTGCGTCGACCACATCTTGTCCAACGCTATAATATTCGGTGTGCATGTGATGGTCACGAGGGTCTTCTTCATCGACGGTGCGAAACGTATCAAGCCCTACTTCAAGCTCGACGGTCTTGAACGATACACCCTTGTTCTCAATGGCCTGTATGAGCTCGGGCGTAAAGTGCAAGCCCGCGGTGGGCGCAGCAGCAGAGCTCTCGCGGCTTGCATAAACGGTTTGATACAGCTCTTCGTCGCCCTGATAGTTTTTGATATAGGGAGGCAAAGGAGTGTGTCCGACCTTTTGCAAGGCCTCATCGAGGCTTCTGTACGCCTGAGTGCTTATACGGACAAGGCACTCTCCTTTTTCGGCAGCATCCGTCCGCCCCAATATTTCAGCTTCGAGAGCGAGGCTTCCGCTTTTATCGGTAAATTCGACAACCGTACCTGGCTTAAGGCGCTTGCCTGGCCGCACAAGTGCCTCCCATACGGCTGAAGTGTTTGAAGGAATCCCTCGATCCTGCTTGGCCCGAAGCAGGAAAACCTCGGCCTTACCACCCGTCTGGGCTTTATGCCCTAGGAGGCGGGCGGGCATCACGCGCGTTTCATTTGCGACGAGTAAATCGCCCGGATTAAGATATTCAATAATATCGCGAAATACTCTATCTTCAATATTCCCTGTGCGGCGGTCAAGCACCAGGAGTTTACAGGCATCCCGCACGCTTGCAGGCTCTTGTGCGATGCGCGACTCGGGCAAATCGTAATCGAAATCACTTGTTTTCATATGTTCTCTCAGTGCAATGGTTCTCGTGTCTTCTATTTTGAGGAGGCTGATTCATCAAGAGCGGCGGCCTCCTTGGCCTTTGCAATACGTCGGGCTTCTTTTTCTGCCTTACGCAGGCGCTTGCGTTCAGCCCGTTCTTCCGCAGCTTCGATATTCGAGAAATGACAGCCACAATAGTTTTGTCGGTACATGCCCAAATCTCGGCTGCGTTGGCTTGCCTGGCGGTAATACGGACGGAAATCCTCAAATACGCTGTGGAGGCCATAGGTTTGGGCGGCATCATCGAGTTCTTCTTGAATAATGTCCAAAAATTGATAAGGGCTTACACTCAAGGTAGTTGCAATTCCTTCAAAGCCAGATTTCCGTGCGTAGGCAGCCGTTTTCTGGAGACGTAATCGGTAACAGGCCCTACAACGATCCGCTCGATCTTCTCCATGCAGCGGCGTATCCCCATGCTCCGATACAGCCCCTGCGACCGCCTGCTCCCATTCTTGCGGGTTGTACTCACCTTCAAAAAGGGGAATGTTTGAAGAATCCGTCCAGGTTTTCAGGCTGAGAAGGCGTTGTGCGTATTCTTCTTGTGGATGGATGTTAGGATTGATAAAGGCCAAGCCTATATCGTGGCCAGCTTCTTGGAGCAGGCGCACGGGTTCAAGCGAGCATGGACCGCAGCAGGCGTGTAGTAATAATTTCATAGGAATTCCAATGAACTTTCTGATCTGATTTATACTGTCAAGGATACACCCTGTATACGATAAAACAGGAGTACACAGGAAAGCAAGTCCAAGAAACCATGGCTCCAAGAGACAACATAGGTGCAGCAGGTCGTGCTTGATAAAACGAAAGCCTAGTCGATGAGCCTGGAAAACCACGACTTTACAAATACACAACAAGAGAGAAGGGCCCTTTGCAGAATCCAAAATATAAAGCTATATTTTTCGATCTTGATGGCACACTGCTCCCCATGGATATGGATGAGTTTATGTCTCAGTATATGCGAGCAATCGAGGAGCATATTTCTGTTCGCAAGGGGAACGTAGAGCTGTTCCACGAAGGTCTGAACAAGGGCATTCACGCAATGGCAGCAGATGACAGCCAAAATACCAATGAATTCATTTTTTGGGAGTCATTCTTTTCTCACGTCCTTGAAGATAAAAAAACATGGATGGCGTGTCTTGAAGAGTTTTATGAAAGAAAGTTCGGAGAAATTGGTAAGAAATTAGCACCAAATCCCAGCGCTGCCAGAGTCGTCCAGATCCTTGAGGACAAAGGCTATCCCCTTGTGCTAACGACGATGCCCATGTTTCCCCGAAGAGCAATAGAGTGGCGTTGCGCATGGGCAGGTCTAGATCATCGAGTTTTTTCTCGTATAACAAGCTTTGAGAACTCCACTTCAGTCAAGCCTAAGCTCTCGTACTACCGTGAAAATCTGAGGGCTTGCAATCTTGCACCCGATGAAGTCCTTATGGTGGGCAATAACACCAAGGAGGATTTAGCGTGTTTAGAATTGGGGATGGACGCGTACCTCGTGACTGATTTTTTGATACACAAAAACGAGTTCGATCTCGATTCTGTTAAAAAAGGGAGTCTCAAGGAATTTGAACTATGGGCGGACAGTCTCGAAGCGTGTGAATCGCCTGCGCGAGAAATTATTCCAGGATTGGTAGGCTAAACATATGTCTCTTTTTGATTACAGTATCGAGGCCCAGAGCGGGCACGCTCGCGCTGGACGATTCGTGACAGCACACGGAGATGCCCTTACTCCCATGTTTATGCCGGTTGGGACACATGCGACCGTAAAGGGGATTAGTGCCGAGCAGTTATATCAGCTGCAAGCACAGACTGTTTTAGCAAACACCTACCATCTGTATTTACGCCCAGGAGTTGAAGTGGTGGAGGAGGCGGGCGGCCTGCATACGTTTATGAATTGGCAGGGCCCCATCCTAACCGACTCGGGTGGGTTCCAAATATTTTCTCTTGCCGATACACTTGATATTAATGACGAAGGGGTATCGTTTCGCTCTATTTATGATGGTAGCAAGCATTTTTGGACTCCTGAAATCAATATGGGTATACAAGAACGCCTCGGCGCCGACATTGCAATGCAGCTTGATCAGTGCTCTCCGTATCCGGTCGATCGAGATTTTGTGAAAAAAGCGACAGAGCTCTCTGCTCGCTGGGCGAAACGCTGTCTGTCGACGCACAAACGAGAAGATCAGGCCCTGTTTGGGATAGTACAGGGCGGTATGCATTTTGATCTAAGATCCTGGTCGGCGCATACATTGATGCAAATTGGCGAGGAAAGCAAGGCATCTGGTCATAAAGATTTTCAGGGCTATGGAATCGGAGGCTACTCGGTCGGCGAAGATCATGATCTCATGTTTGAAACCCTGGGAGAGACGGTACGGTTACTGACCCCGAACAAACCACGGTACTTAATGGGGGTTGGAAATCCGACCAGCCTACTTCGTGCCATACATGAGGGCGTTGACATGTTTGACTGTGTTTTGCCTACGCGGACCGCGCGGATGGGTACGGCATTCTCGTCGCAAGGGCGCATGAATATGCGAAATGCAAAATTCCAGAAAGATTTTGGACCACTCGATGAAGCTTGTACCTGCACCACGTGCCAGAATTATACTCGAGCCTATATCCGACATCTCGTCAAGGCGAATGAGATGCTTGGCGGTATCTTGCTTTCAGTGCATAACCTCCATTTTCTCCTTGATTTGATGCGGCGTGCACGAGCAGCCATTTTTGCAGACGAATTCGAGGAGTTTTACTCGCAGTGGATGAGTTCTCGAGCGGCAGATGACTACTAGACTACCAAGACCTGTCAAAAATGAGCTTCGTGACCTCAAGAAGATACTAAAAGGCGAAAAAGGAAGCATGTGTCGAACAAGTGCATCTGAAACTTCGCGCTCATGACTATTTGAATACAGTGCTTCTTGTGTCACAATGAGAAGATCGTTTATTCTGTATGAAGTATGATTACAATTTGAAAAGCTAAAGAACCGTATGGCAACGAGCCCTAGATGATAATGAGAGACTTGATACGAGAAAATTGATACGACCAAACCGGTAGAGGAAAGAAGACAGCGATGCCAGCAGCACAAAAACGGAAAGGCCAAGGAAGCAAGGTAAAGGTAAGCCAAGATAGGAAGAATATCTGGCTTTTAGTGGTCATGACGATTCTTATCATCGGATCAATCTTTATGTTTATGCCGCCCAAAGAAAAAATCAATCAAGGCCTTGATATACAGGGAGGACTTTCGGTCGTATTAACGGCGAAAAGTATTGATGGCTCTGAAATTTCTGACGACGCTATGGAAGCCAGCCGCTCTGTCATTGAGAGCAGAGTCAATGCGCTCGGAGCTTCGGAGACGGTTGTGCAACTACAAGGCACAGACCAAATATTGGTGCAGATCCCCGGTCTTTCGGATACGCAAGAAGCTCTTAACACCATCGGGAAAACCGGTCACCTTGAATTTGCACGACTTGATTCGTTTACTGATGAAACGGTACGAGAACAAATCGATAGCGGCAATATACACTACCAAGAAACTTACCAAGACGATTTCGGATATACCTTCCACTCCGCACAAGCGAATGGGCTCAAAGTTGAGGCAGGCACATATACCTCTATCGTTACCGGTGCTAACATCAACGGCGTTACCATTGGCAAGGAAAGCGACACCTCGCCTTACTACGCGGTCAACGTAGAGCTAGACGCTGAAGGTACTGCAGCCTTCGCTGAGGCCACGGCGGATATTGCGGCCGAACATGGCAAAATCGTTATTATTCTCGATGGAGAAGTGCAAAACGCACCAGCAGTTCAAAGTGTTATTTCTACCGGTGAGGTTTCTATAACAGGTGGATATGACGACGAGGGCGCTAAGAATCTCAAAACAGTTCTCGAAAGCGGCTCACTGCCCGTGAGCTTTGAATATTCGCAAAGTCAGGTTGTAGGTCCTACGCTTGGGCAGGACGCCCTATCTTCAGGCATTCTTGCAGCCGGTATCGGACTGCTCATCGTCATACTATATCTTTTAGTCTTTTATCGAGGCCTCGGAACCATTGCTGCTGCTGCAATGATGGTGTTTGCAGTAATCTACCTGGGTGTTTTAGCAACGCTCTCGCACTTCGGTCTTTTTAGCCTTTCTCTCGCAGGCATAGCAGGTATTGTGCTTACTATTGGCATGGCGGCCGACTCCTCGGTGCTCACCTTGGAAAGATTCCGAGAAGAAATACGTATGGGGAGAAGCGTTCGCGCTGCATCGATAACAGGTGTGCGCCATGCGATTGAGACTTCCATCTATGCAGATGTGGTTACCTTGATCTCGGCAGTTGTTTTGTTTGCGCTTGCAGCTGCCTCTGTCAAAGGTTTTGGCTTAACCCTTGGATTGGGCATCCTTTGCGACATATTCATGATGCTTGTTTTCAAGGCCCCTTTGATTCGTCTGCTCGCGCCACGCAGCATATCCAGACATCCTGGTTTTTGGGGTATTAAGGATAGCTTGGAGGCAAGCGAAAGGTATGAAGGCACAAGACTTGCGCAGGGGCAAGCCGCCCCTCAGGGCTCGAAGGGAGCTCGTAAAAAAACGGTAGATGAAGAAAAATCCGAAACAGAAACAAGTCTTAGTGTCAGCGAAAGTAAGCCAAAGGGCCGATTTATTAAACGAGATATTAACTTTATTGGACACAGGAACGTATTTCTGATCATATCCGCCGTTTTGCTTGTTGCGTCTGTCGCAGTTGTGGGTATAAAGGGAGTTAATCTCGGCATTGAGTTTATCGGTGGCACATCGGTATCCTTCCACGGCACGGGGGATATTGCCATCGAAGATATGCGTCAGGCATTTACTGATGCAGGTGAGCCTGATGCAACCATTCAAACGACAAATACTGATGGAGAGAATGGCTATCTGATTAGAACTGCGACGGTAAGCGCAGAGGAAGCAACTGTCAGCGCAAACCAGGTTGCCGATCGTTTCGGGCTTTCTACGGATAGCTTTGAAGTCACCACTATAGGCCCAGATTGGGGGGCAAGTGTCGTAAAAGCCTCTCTTCTTGCATTCTTGGTGTCCATAGTTCTCATCATTTTGGTTATAGCGGCGCGCTTTGAATATAAGATGGGAGTTATGGCTATCGCCTCGCTTTTCCACGACCTCATATTAGTCGTCGGAATTTATGCTCTCGTTGGAAGGGAAGTAAACCCCAACACAGTCGCGGCCTTGTTGACCATTTTGGGATACTCCTTGTATGACACCGTCGTCGTATTCCATCGTATTAATGACAACATGAAAGACGAGAGTATAAAATGCTCCTTTATGACCATGGCAAACCATTCGGTAAACCAGGTTATTGTACGAAGCATAAACACGAGCCTAACTTCTCTGATACCCGTCTTAGCCATGCTTTTCTTTGGGGGAGAAACGCTGAAAGATTTTGCTTTCGCTATGGCGATTGGTATTGCTTGTGGAGCCTACTCCTCAATATTTATTGCCACACCTCTTTTCGCGATGTGGAAAACCCGGGAGCCGAAATATGCAAAGCTAGAGAAAAAGTACGGTTCTGAGATAGGTCGTTATGAGTTTGGAAACCCCCGGGCGCTTGAAGGTGGCCTTATACCGAAAGAGGCGAAAGTTGCCAAATTAGCTGATGGGTCGAGTAAGGGCGCTTCATCTTCTAACGGCTCAAATGCTTCAGCAAAAGAGAAAGCAAAGAACGCACAAACATCGCCAACAGGCGCTTCATCCTCTGGCAAAAAAGGCAGCGGCCAAAAAAAGAAATACAAAAAGAAGAAATAGGGCCCTACAGTGAAAGGCGCATAAACATGAGACAGGGAAGTGCTCCAAACTTTTGTCCACCTGTTGAAGAAGGCAGGGTGTTCAGCTTCGAGGATGAGGAAGGCGAAATAACGAACCTTGAATTTCTCGGGCTTATCCTTCACCAGGAGAAACGCTACGGTTTCTTTTTCCCTGTTAGCGATGATGAGCCTGTAGGATCGTCGGGCGAAATTATACTTCTTGAAGTATTAGAGACCGATGAAGAAGGGCAGCCAGCTGCGTTCGAGCTTGTGGAAGACGAGGCTATTGCTCAAGAAGTATTTGAAGAATTCAAGCTGGCAACCAAAGATCTGTATGATTTCCCTGCTTAGGAAAATCATACCTGGCAAAATGTTTCACGTAAAACATTCGTGAGTAAACAAGGATAGCTGGCAAGATTAGTCAGCTATCCTTGCTGTTGCGTCAAGGAGCTTTACAGGTCTATTGAATTCCAGCTACCGTCGATATCACATATCCAAGCCTGGGGATTTTCGACTGAAAAAAAGGTCAGCAAAGGGTCGTGTGCGCTTTCGTAATATTCTCCGAGGCCTAGCATATGTTCGTAGCCGTCTTGGCGAATTTTGTCGGATACCCTATCTTCAAGACCTGCGGACCCTCTCAAGATAAGCCATCCACTTCCTGGTTTCCAAGCGGAAAGCTCAAACTTTGGGTTTATAGTGAGCTCGTGATAGACGTCTTTGTTTGTGGCAGTGCAAAACCATATCTTTCCCTCCTGCTGGGCAGCAAAACTAAAGGGGCGGACATGGGGTTGGTCCTCTTCGCAGGTCGCTAAAAACCAAGCAGGTATGGTGGTGAGATACTCGAGGATTGTTTCGATTCCGGTCATAATGGTCTCCTGTTCATCGGAATAATTTCCTATTCGGTTCGGATGCGCTCGTCTCAGGGTAGAGGCCAGGGCACAGATGCTCGGGCGCGGGTTGCCGGGCGCAAAAGAAAGGCATTTCAAAACCCCGTAACATGTTCTAGATAATCCTTCCTAAGGCCAACATGTTGCTTGCAAGCACGGTGACAAGAAAAGCGAGAAGCACACAGAGAGCCAGTCCATCTCGATAGCTGTAGTGAAGCGGGTGAAGCCTCGTCCTTCCTGGTCCTCCATGATAGCAGCGCGCATCCATGGCCGAAGAAAGTGTTTCAGCATGTCGGAATGCGCTGGTAAACAAAGGAATCATAAGTGACCCTAACATAAGAAAGCGTCTTTTAATCGAGCCCGATGTAAATGCAGCACCCCTGCTGGTCTGAGCCCGATACAGGGTTTTGCTCTCTTCGATGAATTGGGGAAGGAAGCGCAATGCAATTCCCATAATCATGGAAAGCTCGTGAGCTGGAAGCCCAATGCGCGCAAAGGGCGTTAAGAGTCGCTCAAAGGCATCGGTTATATCAATCGTCGTTGTGGTAAGCGTTAGCAGACTCATGCACAAAAGGAGAAGGAGCAGTCTGCAGCCCATAAATGCGGCTCGATACAGGCCGGCTTCGCTTATTTGAATACATCCCCAGCTTACATATACGGTGCCACCTTGGGTAAAGAAAATATTTATAAGAGCGGTAAGCACCACGATAAATAAAAGAGGTACGATAGACTTGAGCATTTGGGTTACAGGAATATGGGAAAGCGTGATAAAAGCGAACGTGAATACGGCGCATACGGCGAGCCCAATGAAGCTTTGTGCACAGAAAATGACCGCCATTGCCCCTAAGGACAAGAGCATTTTCGCACGAGGATCCATGTGGTGGATAGGGCTTTCTGCGGGCCAATATTTTCCTAAGACAGCGGTATCGGACACGACTTATCCTTTGTATAAAGCAGCCAAGTCGTCAGCTAGGCCGTCAGCGTCATAAAGCGATGTGTTTTGCAAGGGTAAACCCTCGTCCATAAGCAAGTCTGCAAGTCTTTGGGCAGAAGGAGCGCTCAATCCCACTTCGTTCAGGGCTTCATGTTGTGTGAATATTTCATCTGGCGTCCCAAGCATGAACTGTTCGCCTTCCTTTAAAACGAGAATCCGATCACAAAGACGCGCAAGGTCGTTCATGCTGTGCGAGACCATAACTACGGTGAGCCCCTGTTGATACAGCTCGTACACAAAATCAAGAAAGGAGACTCTTGATACCGGGTCAAGCCCTGCAACAGGTTCATCGAGAATAAGAATCTTAGGCCTCATTGAAAGGACTCCTGCAAAAGCCACCCTCCTTTGTTGCCCACCAGACAGCTCGAAAGGGCTCTTTTGGCTAATGTCATCAAAATCGAGCGAGACCTGCAACAGCGCCTCTCGTATCCTTCGATCTACTTCGTCTGCAGAAAGTCCCATGTTGCGAGGGCCGAAGGCGATATCCTCATACACGGTATTTGCGAAAAGTTGATGTTCAGGGTATTGAAATACGAGGCCGACTTTCGAACGCGCTTCCGCTGCCATTTTTTTATCTGAAATGTCTTGGCCATCCACCAATACGCGACCTCGAGTCGGATGGATAAGTCCGTTCATATGCTGAAGGAGGGTACTTTTCCCGCTGCCAGTATGTCCCGCAATGCCGAAAAACTCTCCCTCCTCAAGCTCGAAGTTAATATCCTTAAGTGCCCACAGGGCGTCAGGCTCGTTTCCCCATGCTGCTTTTTTTACATCAACCTGTTTGGATCTGTTATTCTTTTTGCTTCTGGCACCCGCCATGCGAACAGATCGCTGAGCCTTGTTTTGGCCGTTCGATTGCTTGTCCGCCTTGCCAGGCTTGTAAGAGTAGCTTACTTGCTCGAAAGTAATCGGCATAGTTCTTCTTTCAATTCGTTTTCAGAGACTTGTGTTGTAATAGGTAGTCCCCGGTCTTGCAGTTTAAGGGAAAGTCGACAGGCGAAAGGGGGTCGGAGATTCATGGCTTCAAGTTCCTTAACTCTGACGAGGACCTCTTGGGGGCTTCCATCCATCTCTATAACGCCATTGCTCAAGACAACAACGCGATCCGCCTGGCTTGCCTCTTCCATAAAATGGGTGATCATAACAATAGTCATACCCCGCTGGTTGAGTTCCTTGCATACGCGCATCAAGCCCTTACGTCCGCGTGGATCCAGCATAGTTGAGGCTTCGTCAAGGACGAGGATTTGAGGATCCATGGCAAGGGCGCCTGCGATAGCAAGTCTTTGTTTCTGCCCGCCAGATAAGGCATGGGTCTCTTTTTTTTCAAAACCACGAAGGCCTACTTCACCTAAGGCCCTTACAACGCGCTCTTGTAGCTCATCCGTCGGAACCCCTAAATTTTCTGGACCAAAGGCGACCTCATTTTCGATGAGGCTTGCCACCAGCTGATCGTCAGGGTTTTGGAAGACCATGCCTGCATTACTCCGGATGAAGTATATGTTGGTATCCTCACGTGTATCACGCCCCAACACTTCGACTAAGCCTTCGTCGGGTGTAAGCAAGGCATTGATATGCTTCGCCAGAGTAGACTTCCCCGAACCGTTTCCTCCGATAATACACACGAAGCTACCTGGCTCAATGTGGAGGTTTATATTTTTGAGTACGAAAACTTCGCCATCGTAGGTAAAGCCCGTGTTTTGAAAAGAAATCATCTAGGGTTCTCCGAGTTGTCGTTTGGTTAGGCCCTACTTGCCGCCCCTGCCCGTAATTTGCTTTTTCTTGGGCGTAATAAGGTTGGAAATACTTTTGTAGACAATAATCGTAAGCACAGAGTTTATTACGGCCTTGAGCAAATTGAAGGGAAGTAGGATGGGAAGGAGCATAGCGATGACTGCTTCGACGGGAACACCTGTGTACATTGGAGTGATGAGAATGTTGGCCAAAAGTGCCATCAGCACGGAGAATATCGTCCCGAGTATTAAGCCGAGAATAGCACCCTTCCAAGTGTGTTTCTTTTTATAGACGAGGGCAGCAGGCACAACGAAAAAAGCCACTACGGCAATATTAATGACCGCACCCCAAAAATCGGCAAACAATATACCGTGTATGATGGCTCCTATAACGCCGACTGCTAGACCGGCCGTAGGGCCCCAAGCAAAACCACTAACCATGGCAGGCATATTCGAGGCGTCGAACTTTAAAAAAGGTGCTGCAGGAAAAATAGGAAATTCAATAAATGACAATAGAACGCCAATCGCACACAAAAGTGCCATGGTAACAAGCTGGCGGGTGTCCCAACGGTTCGTATTTTTAAATTGGAGTTGGTCGACGTCGTTTTTACTAGGTTGTTTTGTATCCATCATAAACCCTTCTCTCTGTACCTAGGCCCATACAAAAGATTTGTTTCCGGCCTAAAAAAGAAACAAACCTGCATGAATCCTAATTCATACAGGTTCAAGGGTTTATCAAGATATATATCCCGATAAGCTCTGCCTCTTTCATCCGGACTATAACCGTTGGTGCT
Source organism: uncultured Raoultibacter sp. (assembly GCA_964345475.1). Classification (GTDB taxonomy): domain Bacteria; phylum Actinomycetota; class Coriobacteriia; order Coriobacteriales; family Eggerthellaceae; genus WRIS01. The sequence continues at coordinate 95,156 of CAYFQW010000005.1, read as the reverse complement.
GGATTTTCACCAGACTCAGCCTGTTCCTGTCGCTACGACACGCATACTTGTGCGAAAGAAACAGGGTCGCGGACTCCCGTATTGGTTTCAAGCAGATAGATGCTTTGAAAACAGCCGGTTACCGCCAGTGAGGATTTTCACCTCGCCCTGAAACAGAATTCACGTGTCACATTGTAGCTATAGTTTCTTTAGGGCGCAAGTGCTCGCCTTGTAGCATCAAAAATGAACGTAAAAAGAAACCACCATGGCATGACCCCTAAACCCCAATCCTTCAAACCTTCCGCAGAAAAATTTCTGCCATATCTTTAGGGCGCTTGCTCCAACATGCTGTATAGCTCTTCACGAGAATGAATAGCTAACTTGCGATACACATGACGAATATGGGTCTTGGCTGTTCCATTGGCAATGAAAAGAGCCCTCTCAATCTCTCCGATAGTCTTTTTTTGTGCGAGCAATTGCAATACTTGGCCTTGGCGGTCTGTCAGTCCATATTCTTTAGACAGTCCTTCGCATCGCCTCACAAGCTCCTGTTCCTTTATCAGGGCGGCGTCTTCCTCAGTGTTTTTTGTAGCCAAAAAAGTCGCACCCCATTTAAGGGCAAGCTCCTGCTCCGAGAGAAGAAACACTGTTAAGGCAACTATAAAAACAATGAATATCGATGTAATAAGAACACCGCCGCTGCCCTCATCCATACCAAGAATTAGCATCCATTCAGCTGTCTTTCTACCGAAAAGGCCAAAGAGGGCACGAACACCGCGCTCGATTCCGAACAACCATACAGCTGAAATCCCATAACGGTAGCACATATTTGCAAATACAAGCATAACGAGAACTGAGAATGCCGCATATGATGCTGTCACGAAAAATCCTGACATGCTTACAATCAGGATATTGAGAGAGGGCAGTATTAAAAAAGCGCCGACCATCAAAGGGAGGCCTATTCGATAAATACGGTCAAACCCGAATTTACCACCTTGAATAAAGACGCCAATACTAATGACTAGGGCAATAGCGAAGGTGCCGAAGGCAGCATGGGGGCCAAAGAGCGAAGACGAGTATGTTTCGGCTTCTTTAAGGCCAAAAGCAAAGGCATAGACAGCCATGAGTAGGACTATCTTCCAGGGAAAAGAAAAGGAGGGGGTGTTATTTGGCAGTTCCTCATAAGAAAGTGAATTGAATCCACGGGACACCCCTAGAAGAGAGATATATGGCAACAACATAGTTGCTGCAAATACCCAAGGAAGGCGGAAGCCGTAGAATAGATACACGATGAGGGCCGCACCGACCATCGACGCGGAATAATAGAGAGCAACGCGAACAGGGTTGAGGCAACCATACAGCTCAGACCAAAGCAAAATAAGGAGAGCAATCCCCAGCCCGCCAGCAACGACAGAAGGCCAGGCGAGAAAAAAGGCATATGCTGGCACAAATACAGAGATGAAACTGCCTGCCGTGGCGACAGTCATTGATATACCAGTAAGGACATATACCCACTTTCTACAATAAAAAGGCGATATTTTTCTTGAGGCTATGGCGCTGAGAAGGAGGAAACATACCATAATGACATCAAAGGCGTCATGTCCTGCATAGCTTTGGGTAGGATAGCTCACAAAAGAACCGACAAAAACGATCTCTATCCACGCTCGGTAAGCAGCAAGTCCTAAGAAGAAAAGAGGGATAGGAGTTTTGTCTCCAAAGCGCCCAAAACGAACTGGCGGGTTTTTGTCCATATTGCTTTTCTCGGCCTTTGTTTTTTCGTTCATCCAACAGCCACCTCCTCATGTGGACACAATTGCTGTAACCAATTGTAACCTAAATAGGGAAACAAATCGCTATAAAGGGGATTAGAGATTGAATTATCCCAGGTCGTATAGGGTTACTCGCAGGGATTACAAGAATTATCCTGTCATTTTCAAAATGGACGAAAGACAAGCCTTTATTCTGGCGCTATGGTCGAAGGGCTTTGGGATGCCCCGAGTTCATAACTGTCGCTAGGAGGAATTATGGGAAAAAGTTTTGAATCAGAAAAAAATGTATCAAGACGGGATCTTCTTAAATTTGGAGGTATCGCCGCCGCAGGTATTGTTGGCGCAGGTGCCTTGGGCTCATGCAGCAGCGAAGGTGGTTCTTCGTCTAGCTCGCCGTCAGGTGCTGGCAATGGGGGAGGATCTCCATCGGCCGAATCTCTTGAGGTAAGTAACAGCGCAGGACATTATCGTGAGGGCCTACCATCATTTCTTCAAGCGCCCGAAACGATTACAGATGTAGCCGAGACCTTGGAGTACGACGTTGTTGTCATTGGGGCTGGAGCTTCAGGAGTCCCCGCTGCTCTTGCGGCGGCAGAAGAGGGAGCAAGCGTCGCACTTATCCAAAAAGAAAAAACAGCTGTTTCTCAAGGTAACACTGGCTCTGCCCCCGATCCAGAGCGAAGCAATCCTGCCGATATTAAAAATCTTGTTTCCTTGCTCATAAAAGACAACCAGCATCGCTCTAAGCGTGCCTTAGTTGAGCTTTGGGCCGAGCACGGTGCTGAAGCAATTAGCTGGGTTATTGAGCGCTCAGCTGAAAGTGGCGGCCCTATCGTTGATCAGGGTAGCGCTCAACAAGCGCCAACTATTGCAAAAAATGGCTGGGAGATGGAATTTGTTACGTCGTATGCAGGCCCAAAACCTCTCAATACCGGCGATGCTATGATTGCCTTAGCAAGTACTGCAGAAAAAGAAGGCGTAGAAATCTATTACTCGACCCCTGCCCAACAATTGGTTAAAGAGGGCGACAAGGTTGTTGGAGTGATAGCGCAGGATGAAGATGGCAACAACATCCAGTTCAACGCGAGCAAGGGTGTTATCGTTGCCACAGGCGACTATCAAAACAACGATGAGATGGTCAACTATTATATGCCCGACATGATTCACTTTGGTCGCAAGCAATACAACAAAACTGGTGACGGACACTGCATGGTCGTATGGGCAGGTGGAGCAATGGAGCCGCTCAACCATACTCATATGCTTCACGACTTCGATGGCGGCCCAGCAAGCATGTGCGACATGCCGTTTCTCGATGTAAAAATTAGCGACGGAAGCCGTTTTGTTAATGAAGTTGTTGAGATGTCCCTTTTGAATAACTATCTTAAAAGCGAAAAAGATGCTGGTATCTATGCGCAGATCTTTGATGCTAACTATATGACGCAAGCTGCTGAATGGCCAGGCAAATTATTCAGTCCTGAAGAACTCGAGCTGTATATGCCAGAAGCTGAGGTGGAAGATCGCACGGGGGTTTTCGAAGGACTCGTCTCTACGTTCAAGGCAGATACCCTTGAAGAGCTTGCTGAAAAACTTGAAATTCAAGACGTAGACAATTTCCTTGCAACCGTCGATAGATATAACGAGGTCGTTGCATCAGGAGCAGATGTTGACTTCGGCAAACCCGCTAAATTCCTTGCGCCTATCGATACCCCGCCATTCTTCGGTATTCGTCGTTGGTTGAGGACATCTGCACTCTGCTCGGGAGTGATGATAGACGAAAATCATCAGTGTCTCGACGTGGACAACAACCCCATCGAAGGGCTTTTCGCTATCGGAAATTGTTCCGGCCTCTTCTATGGGGGAGTCGATTACCCTATGACCATTCCAGGACTTTCGCTCGGGCGCTGTTATACCGAGGGTTATGTTATAGGCAGGCATGTCGCCAATCTTTAAACTACCAGGGGCCTTTTTATTCAGCTAAAGCCAGATCGACAAAGCATGCTCTTAGCTGATTGTTTAAGGGAGGCCCCTCTTTCTTAAACTTGTCCGTCAAATCTCCTTTCGTTGGGCCGTAACTTCCTCCCTCCTATTTAGAAGTTACGGCCTTTTTATGTCCGTAGCCCTAGCAATAAAGCAAACAGCCTTAGATTCGTCGTAGTTTTGTAGTACGATAGCCGCTCAGAAAGCCTTTTGTTCAGGGGTCGAGCGGTAGAGGCTCACGAGCTGCCGAGTACCGCAACAAAGCCTGAGCGCATGAGGTTTCCTCAGGGGGATCCGTTCGACGAAAAGAGCATCGATACGTATGAGTATTGCCCAACGCCTTGACCGTCTGCCAATGACGTCAACTATGCGTAAAGTCTTGTTGATAACTGGAATAGGATGGCTCTTTGATGCCATGGATCAGGGTATGGTCAGCGGTGTCATAGCTTCGATTGGGCAGGAGTGGAGTTTATCCCATGCCCAGCTTGGCTTTTTAAGTAGTTCTGGCGTACTGGGCATGATTATTGGAGCAGCCTTGTCGGGCTTTGTTTCCGATCGGTTCGGGAGAAGGTCAGTTATAGTTTGGACGCTTCTCCTCTTCAGCCTCGGAAGCGCTTTGTGTGGATTTGCACAGAGCTACGAGATGTTGATAGTATTTCGCTTTTTCACAGGCCTTGGTCTGGGTGGTGAACTTCCTGCCGCCTCAACCCTGGTCAGTGAATTTTCGCCCCTAAAATCTCGAGGACGCAACGTAGTATTACTTGAGAGTTTTTGGGCTTGGGGTTGGATCCTTGCCGCTTTCGTAGCTTATCTCGGAATTCCTGTTTATGGTTGGAGGGTGGCCTTCTTTGTGGGTGCCGTACCAGCTTTGTTTGCAGCGATTTTGCGTTATTCGGTTCCCGAGTCGCCGAGATACCTAGAATCTGTTGGCCGTTTGGCTGAAGCGGATGTCATAGTTAGCAAGATGGAACAAGAGGCTGGTCTCGAATATGAGGGCGGGCTTCCAGATGCCGGCTCCAGTGACGGGGTTGATGCCAAGACGAAGCAGGCTTCCTCGTTTCGCAATCTTTGGTCAAAAAGGCACCTCCGTTCCACAGCGGTTCTGTGGGTGCTGTGGTTTGGCATAAACCTCGGATATTACGGTTTCGTTCTGTGGACGCCGTCTCTTCTCGTTGCCCAAGGATATGACTTAGTTAAAAGCTTTGAATTCACCTTGATTATGTGCTTTGCCCAACTACCAGGCTATTTTGCTGCTGCTGTATTAATAGAGCGCCTTGGAAGAAAACCAGTACTTACCATCTTTTTACTAGGGACAGCTGCCGCTGCGTGGTTTTTTGGGCAATCAGACACGGTGGCTCAAATCCTTACTTCGGGTTGCTTCCTGTATTTTTTCGCCCTGGGAGCCTGGGGCTGTGTCTACTCATATACACCCGAGCTTTATCCCACGGAAATTCGCGGCATGGGAACGGGTTGGGCCGCTGCCTTCGGGCGGATTGGCGCATTCATAGCCCCCTTTATCGTACCGGTTCTGTTCGCTTGGGTTGGGGAAGAGAGCGGTTTTACCTTCGTGTTCATGGCGCTGACCGCCGTTTTCTTACTAGTTGCTCTCGTTGTGGGAATATTTGGCATTGAAACCAAGGGGCGTGCTTTAGAAATTTAGAAAACAAGTGATAGGTCATATAATCCTTGCTGAATCCTTACGGAAGCGTCAAACTTATCTCAGCATACAGGAGAGGCTTTGGAGAATACGATGCAAAGAAGCGAAACGATGTATCAGGGGAAAATACCTGTTTTCGACCTGCATTGCGATACGCTTGATCGCCTTGCGCTGAGGCGCTCAAATGTGTATCCGGATTTCAACCGTTTGAATGAAGAGGAGGGCGTCTCACTAAGTCGAATGACGTCCCTCTATGATAACGACGCACATATATCACTCGCACGCGTACGACCCTATGCATGGTGTCAGTGTTTTGCAATCTTTGTTCCTGATGTTCTTCAGGGCGAGGAGGCCTGGCGTTTATATACGAAAGTCAAAAGTTTTTATGATAAACAGTGCGAAGTTAATGCGCGTGATATCATGTCCGTCTCACATCCGTCAAAAATCCCAACAGCCTTTGCCGTCGAAAAGTGTGCTGCACTCCTTACTGTCGAAGGCGCTTCATTTTTTACGGATTCTCTGGCGCCCCTCGATGTCCTTGAGAAAGATGGCGTGCAGATGATAACTATCACTTGGAATGGACCGAACGCACTTGCGAGCGGAAAGCAAACCCATGCAGGCTTCAGCTCTTTTGGGCGAGAGGTGGTAAAAGGTCTCGAGAACCGAAGAATCATCGTGGACGTTTCTCATTTAAATGACGAGAGCTTTCAGGAGTTGCTGGAGTTTTCTAAGCGGCCTTTTGTTGCGTCGCATTCTAATTCTCGCGCGGTTTGCGATCATCCTCGTAATCTTACCGATGATCAATTTCTCGCCATTGCCGATAGAGGTGGTATTGTCGGCATGAACTACTGTAATGATTTTCTTGTCTCAGGAAAAAATGAAGCTGACCCAGATGATATTTTGAGGCATATCAATCATTGGCTCGAGTTGGGCGGAGAAGCCAGTATTGCGCTTGGAAGCGACTATGACGGATGCGACATCCCCTCATGGCTCAGGCCAGCAGACCGTATCGGCACATTATATGAGTCAGTTGCACGAGCTTTCGGAAAAGACAATGCAAACAGATTTTTCTTTGAAAATGCGTATGACTTCTTCCTAGAAAATAGAAAAGAATATCCAGGCCATTCTTAAAGGCTAGTTTTAAAACCCATACCTGTCCCGAAGACAGCTGTCTTTATATTTTTAAGATCAGACTCACCTTCTTTGATGTGTCCATCTTACACTTTAAATAATGTAAAAAACCAGCTAAAAGGTCTAAGTGACGCAAAATGCGTGAGGTCTATGCTTGTGCCGCATGTCATTTCATCCAGAATGCGGATAGCTAATGACTCCCTCTCTGCCCTATATTTTCCAATAAGGGAAAATGCTCAATGCTTTTGAGATCGATGAGCATAGAAGAGGGGGACAAATGAGCGGAGCGGGGAGCCTTTCAAAAGGCGATTTTCGCGATGGTATTCAACATGCGGATGCTTGTCTTGAAAACGCAGATATGCAGTGCATGGGTGTTCAAGATCCAGATGGACAGTCGTTGAGTGCACAAAAAGATCCTCATATAAATAAGGAAAGCACGAAGCAATCGGCAGCCTTGCTCGAGGATGAAAACAGGCTTACATATAAAACCAATATTGAAGAAAAACTGAGACTCCTCGAAGATGCCGTCACCAGGCATCCCCTCCATAGAGAAATTTTATATTCTGTTTTGGATTACTGTAAAGTCGAGCGCTCATTGGACGAGGCAGAAACTTTTATAGCCACATTGCCTGAATTCAAGACAGCCACCCAAAATCAGTATCGGCTTATTAAGACCCTAGAAAAAGCTCAAGGCCTGGAGTGTATTGAGCGTGATGAAGACGGGGAAGTTGTAGATCCCGAAGACAAGATGAACCTTAGCGAAGACGAGCTTGACGATCTGGTGGTTTCTTTCTCCTACAGAACAAGTGAAGTAGGGAGACTGTTTGTCGAGAGGCATAGCCCAAAAGCGCGTATTTTAGAGCTCTTTGATCTTAAGCCCGAACGGGCAAAAACGTATAAAGACATACTTGCTTTTGTTGGAGCTGCCCCTCGTTCGTATGGGGAGCTAAGCCAATTTCTTAAAGATTGTCCTGTACTTGAAACGCAGGTGAACGGAAAAATTACCATGATGCAACCGAGTGTGTTTATCGACAAGCTCGAACGTTCGGGTGCTCTTGTTTGGGATTCAGGGTGGAAGCTCACGAGGGAAGGGAGGATGTATCTCGACGAGCTAGGACTGTAAATCTAAGTGGAAGCCAAGGTAAAGATACCAAAGTTAAGAAAAGGAGAGGATATGTCAAAAAATGTGCTAACAAGACGTAGCTTCATGAAGGTATCGGCTCTTGCTGGTGCTGCAACAGCAATTGGTGCCTCCTTGTCGGGTTGCATGGAGGATCAACCGGAGAGCAAAGATGAAGCATTGCAAGGGACAAGTACAGACGGTCTTATAAAAATGAAGACCTCGTGCCACGGCTGTATCCAAATGTGTCCAGCTATAGCCTATGTAAAAGATGGTGTTGTAGTAAGGCTTGAGGGAGATCCCGACGCACCTGTAAGCCGTGGAAGCCTATGCATCAAGGGTCTTAACCAGTTGCATACCATGTATAGCCCCAGGCGAGTTCTTCATCCTCTTAAGCGCGCAGGAGAACGCGGAGAGAACAAATGGGAAGTTATCTCATGGGACGAAGCGGTAGAAGAGGCTGCAACGCATATCGTAGACGCTATCGACAAATATGGACCCTATTCATTTTTCTCGAGCGTTGGCGGTGGGGGAGCCTACTCTTTTATTGAGGCCATGACATTGCCGATGGCTCTTGGCTCACCCAATGTGTTTGAGCCAGGATGTGCACAATGTTATTTGCCACGATGGAGCCTTTCAAAGCTCTTTTATGGAGGAAACGACCAATCTATTGCAGACAATGCAGTGCAGGAAATTTTCAGGGTTGATGAAAACAAAGCCGAAGTTGTTGTTTTATGGGCAGCCCAGCCTTCGGTTAGCCAAACTGCAGAATCAGGCCGTGGTATGGCGGAGCTTAAAGCTGCTGGCGTAAAAACAATTGTAGTGGATCCTAACTTTAGCCCCGACGCAGCAAAAGCAGACGTGTGGTTGCCAGTGCGTCCAGGAACGGATACAGGTGTTTTACTCAGTTGGTTCCGCTATATTTTTGAGAACAAGCTTTATGACGAAGAGTTCACCAAATACTGGACCAACCTACCTTTCTTGATAGATCCTGATACAAAGCTCCCCGTGCTTGCCAGTGAGCTGTTCCCTGAATTTAAGCAAACAACGCCCGACAACACTCCCGCTTATGTCTGTTACGATTTAACAACGGAGGCCGTCGCACCCTTTGAGTATTCGGCGCCAAATGATGCCACGGTAGATCCCGAGATTTTCTGGTCAGGCGACTATAACGGGAAAACTTATAAGACAGCAGGACAAATTTACAAAGAAGAAGCAGATCCTTGGACCTTTGAGCATACTGCTGAAATATGTTGGCTAGAAGCCGACAAAATCGAAGAAGCAGTAAAGATATATGCTGAAGCAGGCGTTGCAGGCATAGCCAATGGTGTTGCTTCTGACATGACAGAATCTGCTTCGCAAGTACCGCTCGGCTGCATGGGCCTTGATTCCATTATGGGATACATTAATAAACCAGGCGTAACCATGACGCAGTATGGTGCGGGGAACGTACCTGAGTCACGCCCGCTGACATACAATAACGGTTTTGGGGGAATGTTTTCCGATATGTATGGTATCGGAGCCGTAGTAGGCATGTCTGACGAAGAGAACGAAGCCCGTATAAAACAGCTAGGCGAGGAGAATCCTCAGCAAAAACTAGCCAACCAACTGCTCGTTGACCGTTTAGGTATGAAAGATCATAAGGGTCTTTATGCATGGTGCCACTCTCATATTCCAAGTGTGCGGGAGGCTATTGCTACAGGGGAGCCATATAAACCACGCGTTTGGTTTGATATGTCGGGTAATAAGCTGGCTATGCTTGGCAACGCAACCTCTTGGTATGATGTGTTCCCAGAAGTTGACTATGTAATTGGACAGTATCCTATGCTTACCTCGTTTCATATTGAGGCAGCGGATCTCGTCTTCCCCTTGCGTGAGTGGCTTGAAGAGCCGCAGGTCAATATGACCCAGCTGAATACTCAATGGCTGCAAAACGAATGTACCCATATAGGAGAAACAGTCTCCCACAGTATCCCAGCTGCCCAAGTATTAAATAAGTGCCGCGAATTGATGGGGGGAGAGCTTCCCGGCCTCATGCCCGGATATCTCGGTGCCGCAACCGAAGAAGAAGTTAAGGCTGGAGTAGCTGAGACACTAGGAGCTCCTAGTTGGGAAGAGCTTATTGATAATACTGATGAGTATGTTCCCCGAGTAACGCCCGTAGACGAGTACTTTACGTACAACCAGCATGAAGTAATAGTTGACGATGGCCTTCCGGCAGGATTTGGAACTGAATCTCGTAAAATTGAAGTGTACTGTCAAATCCTTCTTAAGCTAGCACGCACGGGATATCCGTTCTGCTATCCAGAACCTCAAGAGGCATGCGAAGACTATAGCCCAATTTGTACATTTATAGAACCAGCAGAAAGCCCCCTCAACGATACGGAATATCCTTTTGTTTTGACCTCAGGACGGGTGCCTCATTTCCACCATGGAACCATGAGGCATGCTGCGTATGCTCGTGAACTGCATCCTACTGCAGAAATTCGTATTAATCCCGCAAGTGCGGAAGAGCTGGGTATCAAGCATATGGATTGGGTTAAGGTGAGCAGCCGTCGCGGCGAAGTGCATGCACGCGCGTATCTGACAGAAGGCGTTAATCCAAAGACTGTCTGGATGGAGCGATTTTGGAATCCAGAGTGTTTCGATGAGTCTCAAAGCAAGCCAACGGCGGGCTGGCGTGAATGTAACGTCAATGTATTAACCAAAAATGACGCTCCCTTTAATGAAGTGTATGGATCCTACACAAATCGCGGCTTCACGGTGCGAATCGAAAAGTCGGAAAAGCCAGCAAATATTTGGGTAGACCCAGAAGAATTCAGTCCATTCTTGCCAACGGCTGACATGTTGGCAGAGCCTCAGACAAAGGATGTGTTCTAATGAAAAATACCCTTGTAATAAATTTAGATCGTTGTACTGGATGTGATAGTTGCGTTGCAGCTTGCAAGCTTGAAAACGAAATTGATCTAGGTGTGCATTTTAACCAGGTGTTTACTATTGGTCCTACGGGCACGTTTCCCAACCTAGAGATGTATTGGCTGCCTCACCAGTGTCAACAGTGTGAAAACCCGGGGTGCATTGAAGTTTGTCCAACAGGCGCTTCGTATCGCGATGATGAGACAGGTGTTGTCTTGGTGGACTATGACACTTGCATTGGCTGTGAGACCTGTATTCCGGCATGCCCGTATGAGGCACGTATGCTTAACAAGAATACAAATGTCGTCCAAAAATGTACACTCTGCTTCCAGCGACGCAATGACGAGGAGTGGAAGCCAGCCTGTGTTTCTATTTGCTGTTGCGGAGCCTTGACCTTCGGGGATCTAGACGATCCATCAAGCGAGGCTTCAAAAGCACTGGTTGAGGCGGGGGAAGAGAATTGTCATCATCTCGTCGACCCGAACGGGCTCAAACCAACCGTTGTATTTATCCTTTCAGAAAAAGTTGCATCGTGGCAAGAAAGCCCGGAGCCGATAACTCGCATGGTAGAAGCATAAAAATGTTGCTTGAGCATCCCGATCTTGTAAACATTTCTCATCGGGATGCTTTTGGCGCATGTCAGGAGGGGCATGTATTATGACGGAGTCCATTCTCATTAGTGAGCAGATTCTAAAAACCGATCTGGCCAAAGATGCGCAGGCTAAAGAGGGCCACGCGTCTTCAGAAAGCGAAAGCGTATCTATAGAGCAGTTAGAAAAAATGCTTGCCGATACGAAAAGTGCCCTTCTCGGGCGGGCGTCATTTTATGACCTATTGGCCTCCATCTATTTCAAACCTCTTTCAGAAGCCCAGATTGAGAATATTGCATCTTTGGACTTTTCACCCTACAAAAACATGAATGATGATTTTGAGCAGGGAATTAATGACATGATGAGGTATTTGAAAAAGCGTAATACAGGGACAAGGCAGGAACTTGCCGTTGACTTTACCTCAGCATTTGCTGGCACCTCATCATGGGAGGGACGCTACGCTGTGCCCTATGAGTCAGTTTTTACGAGCCCTGAGGGCCTATTGTTCCAAGATGCATACCACAAGGTTCATAAGGTTTTTGAAGAGAACCATGTACAAAGGAAAAAAGGGTACGACTTTCCTGACGATCACGTATCTTTCATGTGCGAATTTCAGTCAATCCTGTCGCAGAGGGCAATTGAGGCTTGCGATCGTAGAGACTTTGTCGATGTTCGTAGGCAGATAGAGACTGCAAAATGGTTTTTAGAGGAGCATATGCTTTCATGGTTTGGCGATTTTCATGAGACAGCCTTGTTGATACTACAGACGAGATTCTACCGGGGTGTCTTGAAGATAACGCGCGGCTTTTTTTCTCTCGACCTGGACCTTACTAAGGATTTAATTATAGAATTTCGATTATTATGCGATGAAGGAGAGTGCATAAAAGTGAAATTCTAACGCTGAATACTGGAGGGATGAGGCGGTACTATGACTTTTGCACTGATTTTAATCTGCACTTTTGTCGCATGTCTTGTTTTACGTAGGCCGATAAAAAAATATCCAGGCCTATTTTATGGGATCTCAGTAGCAGTGTGTGTTATATACTTCGCGCGCAATGCTATTGCAATGCCTCGATCAGTATGGCTTGTGTTTCTGCCCTTGATCCATAAAAGTATGCTGCCATTAGCTCTTTTTGTGGTGGTTATGTATATAGGAGTGCTGTCGAAGAGCTCCAAATTATATCAATGGCTAAAGCCGGTACGGGCAGAACTTTCAATTATCGCCTGCATTCTATCTTTGGGTCACATGGTGGTGTATATACAGTCCTACCTTCCACGGATACTCTCGGGAGGATCTTTCAACATGCACGTATTAGGATCTTTCGGGTTTGCGGCGGTATTATTTGTCCTGCTCTTAATCTTAGGTATCACTTCGTTTCAGGCAATTAAGACGAGGATGAAAGCGGATAGTTGGAAGAGAGTCCAAAAACTGGCCTACCTATTCTTCTTTCTGGTGTATGTCCACGTAATGCTCATGCTGCTGCCATCGGCACTGAACGGTGGCATTGCTTCGACAATTAGTGTTGGAGTATACTCAACAGTGTTCCTTGCCTACTTTATATTAAGGGTGCTAAGGGCGGCACGTGATAGGCAGGCACATATCTAATGCATGCAGTTTTGGAGATGCCATAATCGAATGTGTTTGATGAGGGAGATCGTTTGTACCATGAGAAGGTTTCTTACGAAAATAGTACAAGCGTCTCCCTCGCTTCCTTATATGGCTTTGGGATTATGGCTCGCCTGGTGCTATATTGCCTATTTTGGCACAGCTTGGCTTTCGAATACAGAAATTGACGGGAGGAATATCTCTTCCCTTTTTTTACTTTCCACCCTAAGCTTTGCCCTCGTGTTTTTAGGGGCAACTTTCCTGCCCTCTCGCTTAAGAACAACAATTTTAAAGTTGAAGTTTGTGATAGCTGGAGGAGTGGTAGCCTCACTGGCCTGTCTAGGCATTATCATTATCGGCCCCTATTATCTAGGCTCGGTCCTTCCAGTCGAAGTTGTTCGTATCGTCTTTTATGGAGAGTGCATCATGACAGGCTTGGGGACTGCTTTAATAGCTCTCAAGTGTGGTGAGATGTATGGTAGTCTTCGGCCACGACAGGCAATCCTGTACGTCGCTCTTTCTTATATGCTAGCGGCTGTTATTTACTTTATCATTATTGGCACACCAGTATGGCAGCCAGTCGCTGGCGGACCTTCGTTGATGGGTATACTTTCTTTTGTGACCATACCTCTTTTGGCGAGCTTGACCGCAACTCTCTCCTCTCTCGATCATAATGAAGATAAGTTGGTATATGAAGAAAGTCGTTCGAGTTTTCCTCGTTCGTTCTGGAACCTCGTAGCCGTTACCTTCGTATTCTCTCTTACTGTGTCTTCATTGCGCTCAGCGTCGGTCGAGCTTTCCCCTGTAGACGTAACGTTCGAAAGCTCAAGTTTGGTTATGCTGCTTCGTATGCTTATGGCTCTCGCGTTTGCTGGGGCTGCTATCGGGCTTGATGGCGAGCGTTTTAACTTTGGAAAAATATATTCCGTGATCATGACTTTCGTGGTGATATTGATAGCCATTACCCCGACCGTTGGGCTCATGCACGTGGGCTGGAGCCAGGTTGTCACTTTTCTCTCGTATGTGTACGAATTCGTGCTGTGGTGCCTCCTTGCGTTCATCGTATATCAAAAGCGTATTTCTGCCGTGCTGGTGTTTGGGTTTGGGTATGGCGTTTTTATGCTTGGAAATGGCGTTGGATGGCTGATGGGGGTGCATGTTCTTCCAGCACTTATGGTTTCACCGTACAGCTTTGCGGTCCTTTTTAGTTCGATGGCAATCGTGCTTGTGTGTGCATTCGTTTTGTTTTCAGAAAAAGAACTGGATAATTTGTTTATGCCAAACAAGGCTAGTGAAGCCTCTCTGGACTTACTGTTAGGAGAGGGTCTTTCAGATCGGAACAAGGAGGGTGAATTCTCCGAGAAAAAGGGCAGGTTTACGCTCTCAATCGAAGAGGTGTCTGAGAGAGGTAAGCTGTCGCAACGTGAGACCGATGTATTGCGCTGTTTGGCAATGGGATATGAGAGCGCGGCAATCGCAAAAAAATTAGGTGTATCTTGGAATACTGTGCGTACGCATACCCGTAACGTATATACGAAGCTGGATTTACATTCGCGTCAAGAGCTAATTGAATTGGTCGACGAAGTTGCACGTCAGGTTGAATAAGCTTTGACTCACGTTCTACCTGCCTCCGTGACAAACTCTATTTATCGCTGCAATAAATTTTAAATTATATCTTCACAAGTTCTCCAAATCATGCTATTATGCCTATAAAGTTCAAATATGTAACAAAATAAAACCTAAAATGAACATTAGGGAACGTTCTAAAGGCTCGACGGAAGAGGAGACATGGCAATGAAGAAGACGGTTTTGGCAGCGTGTGGTGCCGCCGTATTAGCTTTAGGGCTAGTCGGCTGCGGTGCAGCGTATGAGGGAACTGGCTCGAAAGATGCGGCCACCGCAGAACAGCTGGAGCTTCGCACGGAAGATCCATGGGCACAAGAAATCGTGATTGACGGAACGAAGAAAGCAGAAGGCACTCTTATCGACGGTGTCTACGTCGGCGTGGGAAAAGGTATGGACGGTCTTATCAGCGTTACCTTGACGGTCCAAGATAATCGGATTACCTGCACCGAAGTTACGCAAGAGGGAGAAACCCAGAGCGTGGGTGGCTATGAAGCCATCCGTGATGGCAAGTTTGCTGCCCTCATTGATGCGGCACAAAGCGCTGATATTGACGGTGTCAGTGGCGCAACTATTACCACAAATGGAGTAAAAGATGCAACTGAGGATGCGCTTACGCAGGCGCTTGAAGGCAAGCAGTCAGAGACGTCGGCTTCGTTGGCGGCCAAAGCAGGTGCTTCTTTATTTAGTGTTGCGGGCAATGGCTCCGATGCCAATAGTGATGAATAGGGGAAGGTGCAGACAATGAAGCATAAAAAACAGGATATCGAACAGAGCCCAACTGCGGGCAATGGTGTAACGAGACGAGATTTTCTTACCGGTGCTGCGGCAGTGGTTGGTGGTGCGGCGGCCGTGGGCATGATAGCCCCAGTAGCAGCTTTTGCGGAAGAAGAGGGCGTGAGCGGTGATTGGGCAGCGGACGGCTCCAAAGAAGTCAAGGTGCCTGCTAGCTCCGAAACGAACGCGTCTTCATTTGATGGTACGTATCGCGATTTAAATGGCTCATCTTTTCCAGCAAATGATGCGACGCCTATTCCTCCACGCCCAGTACCTTCCACCTGGGATTATGAATGTGACATTTGTGTTGTAGGGGCAGGTGGCGGTGGATTGAATGCCGCAGCACGTTCAGCCGAGCTTGGCGCAGAGGTAATCTGTGTCGAAGCTATGGCAGCTTGGGGCGGCAATGCGCAATCTGCTGGCATGTGCGGTATATTAGGCGGTTACAGCGGGCAAAACGAAAAGCATTTTGCTATGCCTAGCTACCCCTTCGATCCGATGGCGCTTACCGACTGGGCTATGGATGAATACCATTATGCCGCTGATCCTAAGCTCATCTACAAAATTGCTGAACAGGGCGGACCGAGCCTTGACTGGATGGCAGATTGTGGAGTGGAGTGGCGTCTCGGCGAGGTACCGGTATATGTTGCTCCCCTAAGCTCTACACTCGATCATCACGTGCTCAAAATGCAAGACGCAACTAACGCAATGTACTTCTACGGACGAGACAAAGGCGCACAGTACATGTTCAACTGTCCTGGCAAAGCGCTCGTTCAAGATAGGGATGGCCGTATCGTGGGCATCGTTGCCGAAGAGGATTATGGAAAAGAAATATATATCCACGCCCGTTCTGCCGTTATCTTGACGGCTGGTGGTTTTTGCAATAATAAAGCTTTATTAGAGAAGTATATCCCCACTGCAGCAATGGGCTGCGCATCAAGCTATCTCGTAGGTGGCGAAAGGGGCGAATGCTTCCGCATGGGTCTCGGTGTCGGGGCCGATGTATCCGGATTCAACAGCTCTGCAAGCTTCGACGGCGGTGTCGACTGGGAAGCGGAAGGCGGCGATTGGGCCCGTTTTCTCTACGATGGCATGACACAGCTTTCTCGTCAGCCTTGGTTCACTATCGATCGTTGCGGTAATCGTCTTCGCTATATGGATAGCCGTGTTGCTGAAGACGGTGCAGACGCCATTTACGCTCTAGGTGATTTAGCAACTATTCAGATGGCAGTACCAGGGCATCGCTCCTATATCATCTTTGACGGAAACTACGAAGATCACTTGGCGGGATTTGCGCAAGAGCACTGCCGCAAGTTGATTACACCCGATCTTGAGCAGATAGAGAAGGTTCCCGAGCATTATCGCGATTGGCATCATGGTGTGCAGGACGCGATTGACGCAGATGTGCTAAAAAAACGCGACACCCTTGAAGAGCTTGAGGCCGACCTTGGCTTCGCAGAGGGTGTTCTTATTGAAGCGGTTGAAAAATGGAATGCGTGCTGCGAAGCAGGGGAAGACGATTTCCTGTATCCTCTGCCTGCCCATTGGTTGCATGCTATTTCTACACCACCCTTCTATGGATGTCGTATCGGCGGAAACCTCTACGGCACCAAGGCCGGCTTACTCATTAACGACCAAATGCAAGTGGTCGGTACCGACGGCCTAGTTATTGAGGGCCTGTATGCCGGATGGCATACCGCCGGAGGAGCTTGCGGTGAGAATAGTTATATAGGAGACCCCATACTCGGTTCGCTTATGGGAGATGTCGGCCTGGCTTTCTGCGGAGGGTATCTGTGTGGTACCTCTGCAGTGGAGCACGAGATGAATGACGCGCAAGCGTAGAGGAAGGGGACGTATCATGAAAAATAATTCAGTAAGCATGGCCCGCCCTCATGTCACCCTGTTTTTAATTGCGGTGGTAGTCGCGCTCATTGCGCGTTTAGGGCTCGGAATAATGGACATGAATGGAACGCTGGCTTATGATTATATTTCCATATCCGGTGTGCCAATTTTGGATGTAATTTGTTCAATACTTACTGGCTCAGCCTTCGTTGCCTTTTTGTTTGCTGCTTCGCTTGCTCTGGTGACTTCCACAGCGGGCGTAGCACTTCAGGGATTGTTGTTTGCTCGGGGAGCAAAAGGTGCCGGCAAGCCTGTACAAAGCTTTTTATGGGGATGGGCAACTGCTCTCGTAGCAATTGTTTGCCTGGTTATTGTGGCAAGTGGCATCCTGTCGCCCATACAGATATCATCTATGAGTTCGAAGCTGCCAGGTACGGCAGTTCTCGTGCTTGCCCTCGTAGTGTTTGCCGCCTTCATCGGCACTTTGCTGGCTGCTGCCTCTATGGTTGTCTGTGCCTGTTTGGCTAAAGCAAAGGACGAGAATCGTGCGGGATGGTATCTAATTATCGCGGCTGCTATTTGTGGCTTGGTTGTAATGATTTTGACCATCAACACCTTTGCTGCCATTAATGTGACTAGCATCAACATGGGCACCGTTGGCATGTGGTTCGGCATTGATATAGTAGCGAATCTGCTTATTCTTATCGTTGCATATATGTTCGTTCGGAAGGCTAAAGCCTAGCGTCTCTATCCTATAAAGGCTGCAGGAGGCTGAGCATGGCTTGATGCTCAGCCTCCTTTTTTGCTTGGATATCGGCGAAAACAACACTCGCTACCTGAGCAATAGCATTGCGGTGGACCTTATCAAGTTTTTCCCATAGTTGACGCTGAGCAAGCTCATCGATGGTGCGGGTAATAATAGCCTGCTGACGGATGCCCTCTTCGGTAACAACAACGAACACGGCCTTTTTATCATTGGGCACCCCCATGCGCTGTACCCAGCCCCGTTGCACTAAACGATCAGTTGCGCGTGCAACATTCGTGGGACTCATTTGTAGTCGTTTGGCGATATCCCCTATACGCAAAGGGTTTCCTTCTTCGTCGAGCCGCTGCATGATACGGCATTCGCTGAAGCTTGCACCACAGGCCTTGCGCAAGCCTTCCTCCATCATGTGAGAAATAAATTCAAATGCGACCAAGGTACGGGAAGCAGGAAACCTCCGTACCGTCTCCTCGGATAGGGATGGGTCTATGGTGGCGCCTGCCGTAATGGATGCCTCCAAGATGTGGCGAAAGGTGTGGCTATGGGTGGGAAAACGATCATAGAGCTGAACAACGATGGATTCGTTCACCTTGGATACATGCTCAATGCCTGCTTCAGTGATGCTAATGGCGCGTGTCCGCCCATCTCTCTCACTGCGCTCTCTGTTCACGAAGCCTTGCTGTTCGAGTGCGTCGAGCGCTTGGGTGACTACGTTAGGCTTGAGGCGCAGATATGTTCGTATCTCAGCCTGTTCGACACTTTGGGGAGGATCGCTGAGTAGTCTTACTAATATACGATACTGGGTGATGCTGAGATTGCTTGCAGCTTTCAACCCCGCCTTGAGAGCTGTATGCATGAGGTCAAAGGCAACGAAGTACGTTGAGTTGAAGGTAGTATTTTCGGGATTAGATTTTGTCACGCGCGCAAGTGTCACCTCATAAAGAACTTATTCGTTTGTGTAACAATATAATACTTCAATATGAAAGAAGATTGAGCTATCACCACGAAAACAATCAGGGGAACATACAAACCCACCTTCCCTTAGAATTGTGGGTACATTAAGTGCCCACAATTCTAGGTGGGAAAGGCTCTCCTGCGGCTTCCTTTCCAAGCTTTCTTTCCAGGGAAGTCGCACCCCTGGGTGGTCTTGTTTTTTGGATTTTTAGCGATTACGAGAATAGCTTTGACTTTATTAGGAGGTAGTGGCAAAATAACAAGGCTGTTTAAAGCGCGCCCTTACCTCAGCTGGATAGAGGGACTGACTACGAATCAGTACGTCGGGGGTTCGAATCCCTCAGGGCGCGCCACTAAACGTTCGCAATACTCTCGAACTCCATTTCTGGAATTTCTCTTTTTGTATATAGGTGACAATAGAGCGCTTCGTGCCCTTACTTAGGAAAATGATGCAGTTATGGGCTCAAAGTAACGGCTTCGGAAAGCCTCGATGATGCAAGCAAACATGACCTGGGCGATGGCAGCAACGACTACGATAGAGTTATTTTTCCACACGATGATCTGATTCTGAACGGGACGGACTCTCTTGTCGTAAAAGCCAAATATAAAAATAACATAGTCGACAAAGACGATACGAGACTCTTTGGGCTCAAGCATATATACTGCTATCCTGCAAAATGCAGGACTATCATGGGTCTTTTCAAGCCTCGACCTTGTTGAGGACCAAGATTACACCGCAGTTTGTGATGGTGTAGAAATAGCCATGGCGAGCTCCTCATTGACTACAGAGAGGGCTGGAGGCAGGGGAATGACAAAAGACGGCCCTGGAGCTGGTGGCAAGGAAAGGGAGCCCGATAGTGAAAGATTTTAAGTACTTTATATTGAATTGAAAACACTCTTATCTTAGGCTATACTA
This sequence comes from uncultured Raoultibacter sp., assembly GCA_964345475.1. GTDB lineage: Bacteria > Actinomycetota > Coriobacteriia > Coriobacteriales > Eggerthellaceae > WRIS01. The sequence goes on along the minus strand of CAYFQW010000005.1, from coordinate 75,536 downwards.
CTTCGAGAATAAAACGTGCAAGCTAAGAAAGAGAGGTTGGGGGCTATCGAGGTTGGTGAAAATATTTTAGAGGGAAGCGTAGATGTCCTCATTCAGGCATCGGAATCTGAGCAGGACGACGAGCCCCTGAAAGAAAAAGGCACAGCTGTATGCAAAGTAAGCCAAAGCTCCAGGCGAGCTAACCTTATCATAACGGGGCTCGCAGTGTTTATGGTTCTGGCGGCAGGTGTATCGCTTTTGCTCGGTCGCTATCCCATCGCACCAGCTGAAGCTATAGGTATGTTGCTGAGCTTAGTCTTCCCTGTCGAGACAACCTGGACCACGCAGCAAGAGTCTCTCTTCTTTAATGTACGCTTACCCCGTATCGTACTGGCGCTTTTAGTAGGGTGCTGCCTTGCTGCCGCAGGCGCTGCATTTCAAGGCACCTTTCAAAATCCGCTGGTATCTCCCGATATACTAGGAGCCTCTCAAGGAGCGGCTTTCGGAGCGGCTCTTGCTATCTTGGCTGGAAGCGGAGCATTTATGGTATCGGCTTCCGCCTTTTGCTTCTCCATTTTCACGGTTCTTCTTGTCTTGTTGATAAGTAGCCAGGCGCGAGGAAACCGAGTTCTCGTAGTCGTTCTTGCTGGAGTTATGGTGAGTTCGCTTTTTTCTGCCGGCGTATCATTTACGAAACTTATCGCTGACCCTCAAGACAGTCTTCCCGCAATCACATATTGGCTTATGGGGAGCTTAACGGGGGCAAAGCTCGATATAAATCTTCTTATTACCTTTATTCCCATGGTCTTGGGACTTACGGTACTTTTTGCCTTACGTTGGCGTATTAACATTCTCACCATGGGCGATGACGAGGCGTCCACAATGGGCATTGACGCTCGCAAGCTGAGGCTGTTAATAATTCTTGCCGCCACGCTCGTCACGGCTGCTAGTGTATCTGTGACAGGTATGATTGGTTGGGTGGGACTTGTCATCCCCCATCTTTGTCGCATGATTGTAGGTTGTGATTACCGCAAACTGCTCCCTGCAAGTATGCTTATGGGTGCGAGCTTTTTACTCATTGTCGATAATATATCTCGCCTGGCAACTACCGCAGAGATTCCCATCGGCATCCTGACCGCTTTTGTGGGCGCCCCCTTCTTTCTCTACCTTATTACACGAAAGAAGCAGCAATGAGTATAGAAGTAAAGAATCTGAACTTTTCATATGGACGGCATTCCATATTGCAGGATATCAATATCTCGATACCCGATGCTACGCTAGTTAATGTGCTTGGGCCAAACGGGGCAGGAAAATCGACGCTGTTCCGCTGTATTTTAGGGCTTAATAGCAACTACAAGGGTAATATTTTAGTTAACGGAAAAGATATCAAGAGACTCAGCGTACGAGAAAGAGCTCGCGAGATATCATACATCCCTCAAACCCATGCACCGATATACAACTATGAGGTAATCGATATAGTTCTTATGAGCACTGGCTCAGATTTGGGAATGTTGCACACACCCAGCTATCGGCATCGCTATCAGGCCTACGAGGCGCTCGAGCGTGTTGGTATTGCTCACCTGGCCGAGCGCACATACACCCAAATATCCGGAGGCGAGCAGCAACTTGTGCTGATAGCTCGCGCCCTCGCTCAAAATGCTAAAACTATTATTATGGATGAGCCCACCAGTGCGCTCGATTATGGCAATACGGTGCGCGTTCTTTCCTGCGTTCGACAGCTTGCGAAGGAGGGATTGAGCATAGTTCAATCGACACACCAGCCAGACCAAGCATTTCTATACTCTGATAAAACGCTCGTTCTGCACGAAAAGCATGTGTATGCCTATGGCACGCCAAAAGAGGTTATTACGAGTAAGCTGGTCAACGCCATTTATAAGGTCGACGTAGAAGTAAACTCTTTATATGACGACAAGATACGAGTATGTGTTCCGGTTCAGGAAGTAAAGCAAGCTGAAAAGGCGGAAGCCGGCACCATGCAGGCGAACTAATACTACCTTCACAACTGAATAAAATACAAGAAAGCGGAAACAAGGAAAGGGAAATGATGGAAGTAAGAAAAAAGAAACCATGGCTTTTGTACGTGTTTACGGTCCTTTGCATCGCTGTTCTCGGCTTTAGCCTAACAGCCTGCTCAGGCAGTTCCGATACATCGGGCTCCACTGCTGAACAGAAGCAAAGTGAGCAGGGCACTGAAGATCAGGACGGAACACGAATTTTTGTTGATTCGGCAGGTCGAGAGGTGGAGGTTCCTGCTCAGCTCGACTTCATTGCCCCGTCAGGGCATACTGCTCAACAGGTTCTTTTAACTATGGCACCCGAGAAGATAGTAGGCCTGTCTCAAGAGCTCACCGATGATCAACTGAAGTATTTTGACGCAGGCTTCGATGGCCTACCCGTACTCGGTGCTGCATTTGGCAGCAAAGGGGATATGAACAAAGAAGCTGTTGCTGCATCAGGTGCCCAAATCGTTATTGATACCGGTGAATTCAAGGACGGCCTAAAGGAGGATCTTGACAGTCTGCAGGCACAATTGGGCATCCCTGTCGTATTCATACAAGCCTCCCTTGATGGTTACGCTACGATGTATAAGATGCTCGGTGACCTTTTGGGTATGGAAGAACGAGGCAAGGAGTTGGGCGACTACTGCACCAAAGCCTATACTGACACTGAAGAGTTCATGAGCAATATTCCTGACTCAGAACGGGTAAACGTGGCGTACCTCTTGGGGGATTCAGGACTCAATGCAATTGCAAAAAACTCATACCAAGGAGCCATTCTTGATATGTGTGCTAACAACGTAGTAGAAGTTGAGAAGGCTACAGGCAGTGGCTTAGGCAACGAAATCAGCCTCGAGCAAATTGCAGTATGGGCTCCGGAACTTATTGTCTTTGGAGCAGATAGCATTTACGACACCGTCGGTAGTGAAGCAGCATGGTCCGGCATTCCAGCCATCGAATCGGGCAATTACTATGTGGTCCCGAGTGAGCCATGGGTGTGGCTTAACAACCCCCCAACAGTAAATCAGATTCTCGGAATGCAGTGGTTCCCACGCGTTTGCTATCCTGACTACTTTGACGATGATATGCAAGAGGTGGTAACGGGATACTTCAAGACCTTCTATGACTACGATCTCACAAAGGCGGAGTTTGAAACCATTACCGCAGGTGCTTTGCCCAAATAAAACAGAACACTTTTTGGCTGTGAACAGAAAAGTAGACTGAAGTTGTTTCAAAGAGACGGCGCGAGACGTATCCGAGGCGCCGTCTCTCCTTTTAAGCCCTCTTCAAAAGAGCCCCCGCTGCATAACTTGCTGCGAACACTAGGACATTGACGGCAACAATGCTAGCTCCTACCGGGGTGCCCGCAAGAATGGAGCCTAGGGTTCCGATGATTGCGCACGTTACTGAGATAAGGGCAGAGCATATAACAACCGCTTTGAAGTTGCCGAAGAGACGCATTGCAGAAAGGGCAGGAAAAACGACGAGTGCGGAAATGAGGAGGGCCCCTACGAGCCTCATCCCGACGACGATAACCATAGCAATAATAATTGCCATAAACAAATTATAACGGCCTGCCTGGGTGCCCGTTGCTTGGGCAAAGTCCTCATCGAAGGTAACGGCGAAAATTCTGTTATAGAAAAGAACAAAAGTGATAACAACAAAGATGGATAGGGTAACAGTAAGCGCCACATCGTGCTCAGTGAGGGTTAAAACGGACACCGAGCCAAACAAGGTGGTGCACACGTCTCCGGCCAAGTTTGAAGAAGTGGAAAAAATATTCATCAGCAGATAACCAAATGCGAGCGCTCCCACTGAAAGCATGGCTATTGCCGCGTCGCCTTTGATCTTGGAATTCACCCCAGTTTTTAACAGCAATACTGCAGCAGCAATCGTGATAGGCGCTACTACGAGCATGTTGTCGGTAAGACCCAACACAGCGGCTACTGCTACGGCGCCGAAGGCAACGTGGGAAAGGCCATCGCCAATAAAAGAAAAGCGCTTCAGCACCAAACTCGCCCCAAAAAGAGAGGCGCATAAGGCTACGAGGACGCTAACGAGCAGGGCGTACCGAACAAAAGGATACTCTAAATACAGGATGAGGTTCTCAATTGCTTGCATGATGAACACCCCCTTCTGCCGGAGGGCAACAGTGCTTCAAGCCGTCTTCTTCACCATGAAAGTTTGGGTAATCTCTCGGGCGCGTGCAATAATGCTTGTAGGCATACCCCTCATTAAGGTAGGTATCCCGTGTTCCATAAAACAACATGCGGCCTTCCCCAAGATGGAGAACGTGACTCGCGTAATCAATTGCTGCATCAACATCATGCGAAATCATGATGAGGGTTATCTGTTCCTCAAGGTTGATTTTTTCAAGCAAGCTGTACATGTTTGAGCTTGCCTGGGGGTCGAGTCCGGCAACAGGCTCATCAAGAAGGAGCAGTTTGTGCGTTGCGCAAAGGGCCCGCGCGAGAAGGACTCGCTGTTGCTGTCCTCCTGAAAGCGTGCGATACGACAGTTTTGCGAGATCAAGAATCTCAAGTTTCGTCAAAGCGTCTGTTACGAGGCCTTTCTCTCTCGAGCCATAAAAAGGTCGCTTTCCCAATCGATTGAGGCAACCTGAAAGGACAACTTCCTGAACTGAGGCAGGGAAGTCTCGCTGCATGTAACTTTGTTGGGGCAGGTAGCCAATTTCCGTTTGCTCCAATCCCTCCCCGAACGAAAGAGACCCAGAAAGCGGGCTTAAGAGACCGAGGATTGTTTTTAGGAGTGTAGATTTTCCCGTTCCGTTGTCTCCGACGATACAGAGGTAATCCCCTTCGTCGACCCTGAAATCGAGATGTTGGGCTACCTTTTTACGTCCGTGTCCGATGGTCATATCTTGGCATTCAATAAGTGGCATAGCGGTGCTTTCTATAGAGGGCTCTTAGTTTGAAACGATCTAAGAAAGAGCCTGTTCGAGGGCTGTCAAATTTTCTTCCGTTACCGACAAATAAGATATTCCCGCAGATATATCAGCTTTCGTTACAGACTGCATTGAGTTCATAACTACGACGTTCTTAGTACCCCCAGACGTATTTTCAGCAACGGTTCTTGAGATTCTAGAATCAGAGCTTTCGGTGACAACGATAGTCGAAAGCCCAAGCTCATCAATTTTTTTTGAGAGGAAGAGAAGTGTCTCAAAGCTTGCTTCTGCTTCGGCTTCGCATCCAGGGAATGCCGCATAGTAGTCGAGGCCGTAATCGTCGACAAGGTAACGAAAAGGAAATCGGTCGGCGACCACGATGGTCTTGCAGGAAGCGTTTTCGACGAGCGTTTCATATTCTCTATCCAAGGCCTGCAGCTCGTTAATGTATGCTTCGGCATTGCTAAGATACATATCTGCTTGCTCAGGGTCGAGATCGGCAATCGCTTGGGCAAGCGCATTGCAAAAGATTTCAGCATTACGCAAGGAGAGCCATACGTGTTCGTCGATAACGCCATCATGTTCGTGATCGCCTCGTTCGCCCTCGTCATCGCGCTGGTCCACACGAGAAGCCTCGTCCTCTTCGTCATCGTGGGTGTGGGTCATGCCTTCTTTCGTTTCCTCTTGCTTCGCCCCGTTCCCCAAAAGGTCAACGAGGTCGATGACTACCATGTTATCGTTTCCCGATGTTTCAAGGGCATCCGAGACCCATGTTTCAGATATGCCGCCAACAGTAATGAGGATATCGCACGAAGAGATTTCTGCCATATCCGCAATGCTGGGCTGATAGCTGTGCATGTCAAGCCCATTGTCTATCAGGAGCACTTGCTCGATATCGGGATTGTCTTCCCCCACGATTTCTCGGACCCAATCGTATGAGGGGAAGATGGTCGACACTATTTTTAGCTTGTCGTCTTGAGAGGAAGGCTCCCCCGGTGAGCAGGATCCGAGAAAAAACCCAGCGACTATTAAAAAGATAAGACAGAAAAAAAAGTTTAGTGATTTAGATGTGCGCATGGGCTACTTCTCTCCTTGAGCGTGTTGAGGGATATCTCCCCGGCAGTTTTCACACGAACCGTATAGAGTGCTGTGCCCTGGGTTGATATGGAATCCTTCTTTTGATGTAAGCGCGGACCTCAATAGCGCCATGGAAGAGTCGTCGAGGTGAAAGAGTTGCCCGCAGTTTTCGCATTTCAAGTGTACATGGGAGTCGCAGTCCTTTCCTCCTCGGTACTGATATAAGGACTTGCCGCTTCCCGTGGATGTTCGATCCACAGAACCATCGTGCTCTAGGTCCTTAATGTTCCGATAAATCGAACTCAAACTAATTTTCGTCTGTCCGCAAAGAGACTCAGCAATTTCCTCAACCGAAAATTGCTGATTAGGGTGTTGTCTTAAAAACTCTAGAAGCGCCTTTCGCTGAGGCGTCATGTATTTTTTCATACATCTATCTTTTCAACAATTGCGAATAATTCTCAATTGCTGAAGTATAGCAGTAAATGGGGACAGTATGTTTGCAAAGAGGGGAAACTTTTGTGCAAATATCTCTTTTGTAGCGCCCGGGACACCCCTAGCTCGCTTCATTCTGAGGGCTTCGTGTGCTAAGTTCTTCTTTTGAAGAGGCCATTTTCTCAGGTCCTTTTGTTCCATTTTTTAGAGGAGCATTTCATAAAAGAGAAATTAATTAACGAAAAACATATTCTTGCGGCAATTTCAAATTTTCTTGTCAAACCGATGACCTGGGTTTATGTTTTTTCACAAAAGCAAATAAGCCACAGTACTGCCCTTATAGAACAAATGATGGAAAACAGGTCAAAACTTGTTAGTTTCAGTACCCTAAGGTAAAATACGGGGAGTCAAAACAGCATAAAGCTAATCCAGACAGCAAATCACCTTACAACTTACTAGGCTGTCAACCGCTTCGGCGGTTAGTTTTGTAGCTGCAAAAACGTTTAAGGGAGAGAGTTTGGCGTCACGAACTTATAAGAAAACGAGCAACTCGAGAAGAAATATGTTCTTCGCCGTAGTTTTGCTGTTGGGAATCATAGCCGTCCTTACCATCAGTATTGGCGCGAATACCTCTGCCGCTGGAGCGGGCAGTACGAATGCCACCACCTTTGGTCTGGCAGAAACTTCCGAGCCTGCAGCTTATGCATATACTCCAAGCGAGATGGTGAAAACCGAAGAAGATTCAGTGCTAACTCAAGCCGCTGATCGTAATATTGATAAGGCCGTCGATGAAATGGCCGCAGCCGAAGAAGCTGAGCGAATCGCCGCTGAAGAGGCTCGTCTCGCCGAAGAGGCAGCAAAGCAAGCTGAAATCGATGCCCTGCAGATTACGTCGCAAGAACATGCGGCTCTTGCTGGCCTTGAAGCTATAGATTGGTCCATGAGTCAAGAGAACTTCATTAATACCTGGACCGTGCGTATCGACAACTACCTGGCAGGCTCAACCCTCGCTGGATATGGGGCTACGTTTGCCGAAGCTGCTTGGGCAAACGGCGTGGATCCTCGCTTATCTCCTGCGATTTCTACTATAGAAAGCTCAAAAGGCGCGATATGCTTCAAGTCCCATAATGCATGGGGCTGGGGACAATCTTCCTGGGGCAGCTGGACTGAGGCAATAAACGGCCATATTCAAGGCTTGGTGAGTGCAGGTTATGCTCCTATGATTACTCCTGCACAGGCCCAACGTTACTGCCCACCAAACCCAAATTGGTACAGCAACACTGTCTCCGAGATGTCTCGCATATAACAAACGCCTCCACAAGGAACTGCTATACAGGTAATCTATCGTCCATCGCCTTGCCTGGCTTGCTGGGTCCATCTACTGGATCGGTTTTTCAAATAAGCGAAGAACCTTTTCTGCCACGTCAGGCAGCTATGATTTGTTTCTTTTTTCTTACAGCCAGTCATTGAAGCCCTCAGAACACATAGGCTACCCTGTGTGCTACTCTGTTAAGGATATGTTTCCAGGAGATGAGGAGAGGCAAGGAGGCCTATGAGCAACGTTATTATAGTCGGCTGCGGCAGGGTTGGCTCAAGGTTGGCCGGCATGCTCTCTGAAAATGGGGACAATGTCTGCATCATTGACAAAAATCCTGATTCCTTCAAGCAACTTGGGCGAGGGTTCAACGGAGCGAAAGTGCAGGGTTTGGGTTTTGATGAGGATGTCTTGATTAAGAGCGGTATAGAAGAGTGCGATGTCTTGGCCTCCCTCACAAACCTAGACAATACAAACCTTATGGTGGCTGAAGTTGCAAGTCGTCTTTTCGAGGTGCCCCATGTCATAACCCGCCTCGATAATCCTAACCATGAACGTGCCTATATGCAGCTTGGCTTCGACTACGTGTGTGGGACATCGCTTGCCGCTGAGGCTGCTTTTTCAAAGATCGTTTCGGGACACGGGAGTCATGTCGATACGCTTGGAGAATTCGAGGTCTTAAGGTTTTCGCTCGATCTGTCGTCTTTAGAGAAGAGGACGATTCGAGCTTCAGATCTTGAACGTGATCACGATGCTCGCATCGTCGCCTTTGAGCGGGGAGATGGATCTGCGAGCTCGATTCCTACAGGCGAAAGCCTCTTGTACCATGGCGACAGCCTTATGATGTGCATCCGTCATGATCTGATAAGCGCCTACATACGGTATATGCAGGAATAGAGGTAGTGATATGTACGTAGTAATATCGGGCGGCGGTAAGGTCGGAGAATACCTCGCTGCAATATTGTTGAAAAGCGGCAACGAAGTAGCTGTTATCGAGCAAGATATGTCAACTGCCGACCGTCTGTCGGTCGTCTTGCAGGGGCGCTATCTTGTGATATATGGAGACGGCTGTGATTCCAAATATCAGGAAGATGCTGGCATACGGAGAGCAGATGTTTTTGTAGCAACAACAGGGCGGGACGACAACAACTTAGTATCGTGTGAGATTGCTAATAGGGTATTTAAGGTTCCGCGCTGCATCGCCCGCGTCAACAACCCTAAGAACCTCCGAATCTTCCGGAAGGTTGGCATCGAATGCGTCTCGTCAACTTCTCTGATAGCAAATCTTATTGAAGAAGAGGCTATCATAGGAAACGTGAATATAGTTTCCGCCCTTACGCAGGTTGGCGTTTTGCTGAGCGAGATCCCCATCGGCTCTATGAGGGGCGCGGCTAAAGTAAAAGGTATTTCCGTCCGCGATATTCAGATGCCAGAAAAAAGTAATATCCTCGCAGTTTCGAGTGGGGGAGATATAGAAGTAGCGGGAAGAACCACAAGGATATTTCCCGGAGATACGGCAATAGTCATTTCGGACGAATCTGTTTTGGGGCAGGTCAAACAAGTTCTTGCAGCCCTCTAAACACAAAAGGCTTCAGTTGACAAAGA
>CAYFQW010000005.1:39140-66105 GCA_964345475.1 uncultured Raoultibacter sp. | reverse complement strand
CAAAATAGCCTGCGGGCTTTAATGTAAGAAACGTAGGAGGATACATGATTGAAAGATATACCCGCTCAGAAATGGGGGCAATTTGGGAGCTGCGAAATAAGTTCTCCATCTGGAAAGAAGTAGAAGTGCTTGCGTGTGAGGCCCAAGCAGAATTAGGCCAATCGGGCATTACAAAGGAAGAGGCTGCCTGGATACGCAAACACGCCGATTTTACTCTTGAGCGTATTGATGAGATAGAGAAGATAACAAATCATGACGTCATAGCCTTCACTACCTGCATGGCAGAGTATATCGATGCTGACATTCCTGAAGGAAGCGAACCTCCTTCCCGCTGGGTTCATTATGGAATGACCTCTTCAGATCTTGGTGATACCGCCCTGAGCTATCAGATAATCCAAGCAATAGATATTATTATTGAGGATATAAAGCTTTTAGGCGAGGTATGCAAAAAGCGGGCCTTTGAATTTCAAAATACCTTGTGCGTAGGGAGAACCCATGGGATACATGCCGAGCCTATGACGTTTGGCATGAAGTTCGGATCGTGGGCTTGGGCCTTAAAACGCGCGCTCGAACGCATGATACAAGCTCGTGAAGTGGCCGCATGCGGTGCTATTTCAGGTGCTGTAGGAACGTATTCAAGCATCGATCCTTTCGTCGAACAGTATGTATGTGAGCGTTTAGGGCTCACGCCAGATCCTCTTTCCACCCAAGTCTTAGCCCGCGACCGCCATGCGCAGGTCCTCAGTGCTCTTGCGACAACTGCTGCAAGCCTTGAGTCGATTGCATTGCAGGTGCGCCTCTTGCAACAGTCGGACGTTATTGAGGCAGAAGAGCCTTTTACTAAGGGCCAAAAAGGATCTTCAGCCATGCCTCATAAAAGAAACCCCATCACGGCCGAGCGTGTTTGCGGGCTTGCCCGCGTGGTCAAATCAAATGCACAGGTGGCCTTCGACAATGTTGCCCTGTGGTATGAGCGCGATATCTCCCACTCTGGAGCAGAAAGGGTTATTCTCGCCGATAGCTTTACTGCGCTCGACTATATGTTTTCCAAAATGCAATGGATGTTGGAAGGCCTGCAGACCTATCCAGAAAAAATGGAACACAACCTTAATCGCACACGTGGACTCATCTTCTCCTCAAAGGTCTTACTGGCCCTTGTGGATACGGGCTCAAGTCGAGAAGAAGCCTATGCTATCGTCCAGCGTAATGCAATGAAGGTATGGGAAGACATCCAAAATGCGGTCGAGGGACCGAGCTATCGGGAGTGCCTCGAGGCTGATCCGGAGGTCAAGCTTGATGCAGGAGTGCTCGATGAGATATTTGATCCCTGGGACTTCCTCGAGCGTAAGGATATTGTGTTCGACCGCCTACGGGAGCTCGAGTTTTAAGACGAGGTTCTTGAAACTCCGGAGGATTTCCAAACTCGGACGAGGCAATGCCTGCTCTCCTCGCCCGAGACGGATGTTCGTTTGACGTTTGCAAAGGTGACAAATACGGGAAGATCCCCCATACTCGCGAGGTAGTCTCCGTAGGTGTCAGAGCCGTCAGGCACAGAGAGGGTACAGTATGTTTTGGTGTCGAAATCTATCACCCAAACTGACAGGCTCGATTTGACAATGAAGAAGCCTTCAGCCCAGCAGGGAGCCGTGTAAGGAGTTCTTTCGAATCTGAACCACGTCTTGTTTTGGTAGTCATGCGCTTCATGGGCCGCTAAGGGAGTGTAGCTCCCGAGGTTGGCGATTCCGTCGCCGTAGCTGTAAATATTCTCAAAGCAGAATGTAAAACCAGTATCGCCGTATCCGGCTTCAAGCGGTTTCATGCTTTGCGGCAGAACGAGGCTGTCTTTTGTTTGGCCAGTTTCGGCATCAACAAGGGTCAATTGATGGTGCACTCCTGCGGTATCGGTTCGAGGGCTGATGACGATACTGTCCCCAAAAGGATAGGGGGGTGTGCTCATTCGACCAAGTGATGCATACACTTCGGTGACCTCAGAACTTCCAAAAGCGGCGCACTTAAGGGTCGACTGCTCCGTTTTATGTATTCCTCCTGCTGTCGGTAGAACCTGCCAAAAAGCCTTGCCCCCAGCTATTGCGAGGGTGGGGGTTTCCCACTCGTTATCTCCCTGGTCTACCAGGGAAGCCTTTCCGAGGTTTGTGCCGTCAAAAGTGGCTGTGTAGATGCGCCAGATACCGGCGAGGATGTTGGCCTCTGTCCATATGAGGCCCTCTGAACACGCCCGTACATCGTAGATGTCGAAGTGTTCATCTTGTCCGAGCGCTTCTTCCAGCAAAGTAAGGGTCTCACCTGAAGCAAGAAAGAGGATACCCGCACTTGTGAGGGGCGTTGAAGTTTCCGAGGGAAAGAGGCAAGCCGCCAGCGACTCTTCCTGCGACCAGAGAAGAGTACCGTAGGGAAGTTCAAAACTTCCCAATAAGGAGAACATAGAGTCGTCCGTCGTTTCGACGAGGTTTTCTTGCGTAATAACTGAGTCGTCGGGAACTTCGAGGACGTCCAAGTCCTCTTCGTCTGCATAGGCAGCTAAGGCCAAGGCGGGGGCATCGGAGGCGAGGCTCAGCGCACATGCTCCGAGAGCGCCATATAAAAAATGCCGTCGAGAGAGAAGTATATGGCGGTTTGTTTGGGCTTTATCCGACTCAGTCTGCATGTTGCAACTCTATCTTTTGACCTAATATTCCGCGGGGCTTTCGTATATTTTCTGGTTCCAAGTATTGATGTATTGAGTTTACAGGATACGCAATTTGTGTAAACCCGCTGTGTAAAGAGCCTACAATCTATGTAAACCCGCTGTGCAAGAAGTCCACTCACGCTTTGGACTTTGCACGTTTATTGTGTCATTTCACATACAAATCAAAGGGAAATATACCTAATTGCTACAATAAACCCAAAGGTGTCTTATCGAGGATATCTCCATCTGTAGTGAGGTTTTCAGCTATTCCTGAGAGTATCCTACAAGGCGCAACTTTGTAATAACGTCAAAGCCTGAGGAGAATACATGAGCAACGAAACTCGGCGTATCTTATTAGTAGAAGATGAAAAAGCAATCAGAGATGCTGTGACTGCATATCTCGAACGCGAAAATTACTGGGTGACCGCCGTTGGAGACGGACAGGAAGCTCTTGAGGAGTTTTCTAAACATCATTTCGATTTAGTCATTCTTGATCTGATGCTTCCTCGTGTCCCTGGAGAGCGCGTTTGCCGCGCCATTAGGGATAACTCAGATGTGCCCATCATCATGCTTACGGCCAAAGGTGAAGTGGAGGATCGTATCATCGGGCTCGAGCTCGGGGCTGATGATTACCTTGTAAAGCCCTTTAGCCCACGCGAGCTTGTTGCGAGGGCCCGTGCGCTTCTTCGTCGAGTTCATGCCGACTCCGAACCGCAGCGCGAAGTCCTTGAGTTCGGCGAACTGACCATAGATGTTTCTGGGCACAAGGTTTTAGTCAATGATGAGGAAATCGATCTTACCGCCAGCGAGTTCAAGCTGCTTACCACTCTCTCACGTTATCCAGGCCGTGTATATTCGCGTATGGAGCTTGTAGAGAAAGTTTTAGGCTACGACTTTGAAGGATACGAACGCACCATAGACAGCCACGTTAAGAACCTCCGTGCAAAAATCGGTGACAATCCTAAAAAGCCAAAATGGCTTCATACTGTCCATGGGGTTGGGTATCGCTTTGAGGATCCGACGAAGGTTTCTCAGCAATAATGTAACAAAAACAGACGCGCGGAGGACATCATGGCTTCCGCGCACCTCTTTGCATACATAGACGCAAAGGAATCTATGGGGCATCGAGCAAGATTTTGGTAGGTAAGATACGAGTCAGTGGATAATAGCAAACAAAAGGCAAGGCAAGACCACAATCCCAAAAGAAAAAAATTGCGGTGGTCTAACCTATCGTATTCTACTCGATTGACCATGTCCTTTGCCGCGATAGCAGCGCTGACAGCTCTCGTGACCATAGGGGTTCTTTCTTTCGTATGGGATCAGCATTTTAAGACCTACACAAACAAGAACATGCAAGAGCTCGCCTCGCAGATTTCAGTAGAGGTGTCTAAGGGCTATCGAGAAACAGGCAGCCTGACTTCAGACAAAGCCATCTCAAATGTACAGACCTTAATTAGCGATAAAAATACTCGAGTACAGATATTCTCAAGCGAAATTGATACGAGCCTTCCTCCCGATAGACAGGAGGATAGAGTTCCAGATTGGGATTCGGCTGCGATCCAGTTCGGTACGGGGCTTTTGTATAATAAGATGCCCGAGCCATCCAATGCCCAAACAAGGATAGCAACTATTAAGGTGAACGATATCACGGTAGGCTATGTGAGGGTGTATGTGTATGGATCGGACACCCTTCTCTCTCAGGCAGATGAGGAGTTTAGGGCCAACTCATACCAGGCCATGATTTTTGCCTCAGTGTTCGCGATAATCCTTGCACTCTGCATTGGTTTTCTGTTCGCGCGCAATTTGGTGAACCCCATAAATCGCATGATGAGAACCGCAGAGGCTATTACCGGCGGGGATATGTCAGCTCGAACAGAATTGCGAGGCGACGACGAAATTGCGCGCCTGGGCGAAACCTTTGACGAAATGGCCGACTCGATCGAAAAAGATAGAAAGCTCGAACGGCGTTTGACCACTGATGTCGCCCATGAGCTGCGCACTCCCTTGATGGCTATCCAGTCTACCGTCGAGGCCATGATAGACGGTATTTTTGAAGCAGATGTTGAGCGCTTAGAAACGGTAAACTCCGAAGTGGAGCGCTTAAGCAGACTTGTCGATGCCCTGCTTCGACTCGCCCGGCTCGAAAATCGGAGTACTCCTATGAATAAGGAAGTACTCGATGTCGGGACGCTGATTTCTACGATAGTAGCAACTCACGAGGCTTTTGTTGCCGACTCGGGTCTGGAATTGAGTTTTCACGCCGAGCCTGAAGTGCTTGTGTCTGGAGACGCTGATATGATTCGCCAAGTGGTTGCTAACCTTATATCAAACGCAGTTCGCTACACCCCTGAAGGGGGAAACATAGATATCCAAGTGCGTAAAGGCGATATCATGGCTTTGATATCGGTTAAAGATACAGGTATCGGATTGACGTCTGAGGAAGCCCGCATGGTATTTTCGCGCTTCTGGCGTGCTGACTCTGGACGCGATCGCGAATCTGGAGGCCTCGGGGTGGGGCTTACCGTGGTGAAAGAAATTGTAGACCGCCACGGAGGGTGGGTTAATGTAGAGGGTAAGCCGAACGAAGGCGCTACATTCACCGTCTACATACCTCTGTATAATGAAGAGGAAGCACGAACAAAAAGACCAAAGGAAAAGAAAAGCAAGCGATAAGCGTATCAAAGCTTGGTGGAAGGAATGCTATGACGGGTATCGACATGAAGCCTAGTGTGCAGGGCAAGGTCCGTGACATATACGATGTAGGCGATAGCCTCTTAATGGTGGCAAGCGACCGCATTTCAGCCTTCGACTTTATACTTGAAGATGAAATTCCTCACAAAGGGGCTGTCCTCACCCAGCTTTCTTGTTTTTGGTTCGAACTTCTTGAAGGGGTAGTCGAAACGCATCTTATTTCCTCCGATACGGCCGATCTGCCTGAAGAATTCAAGCCGTATGAAGAATATTTAAAGAACAGGTTTATCTTGGTGAAAAAAGCTGAGATGTTTCCTGCTGAATGCATCGTTCGCGGCTATTTAGCAGGGAGTGGACTAAAGGAATATGAAGCCAAAGGTACGGTATGTGGGATTTCATTGGCGCCGGGGCTGCAGGTTTCATCAAAGCTTGAAAGCCCACTATTTACCCCTTCTACTAAAGCTGAAATAGGCGACCACGACGAAAACATTAGCTTCGAGAGGCTTGTTGAGCTTGTTGGGTTGGGGGATGCAAGCGCTTTGCGCGACCTATCCTTGGAGGTATACGAAAAGGCCCGTAGCTATGCAGAGGGACGGGGCATTATTATTGCGGATACCAAATTCGAGTTTGGTCGTGTGGACGGGAGGATCGTACTTGCTGATGAGGTGCTTACTCCCGACTCTTCCCGCTTCTGGTCAGCTGCTGACTATACGGAGGGGGTCGACCAACTGAGCTATGATAAGCAGTACGTACGGGACTGGCTGAACGAACACTGGGATAGACAGGGAGTCCCGCCACGGCTGCCGGCAGAGGTTATTCAAGAAACCAGCAAGAAATATCTGCAAGCGTATGAGCAAATCACGGGTAAACCGCTTGCAATCTAGGAGACAGGGCCTACCTTTGGTAGGGCTTAGAATACGAGAAAGCTAGCACGGGGGCGAACGATCCCAGGCGCAATGAGTGTACAAGGAGAATAGTAGAACTATGAGCCAGCGAAGCCCAATGAACGATAGATACCAAGCCGACGAAAAAAAGGGAACAACCCGCAAGAGCGCTGCATCCGCAAAACCTAAAACAAAAGCAGCAGCAAGCGTACGTGTCCAGTCGGCAGAAAAAACTCCTAAGGAAAAAAAGGCGGCGAAGAAGGCTGCTGAAAAAATCGAGCGACAAGAGCAGCGTGAGCTTGATGCGAAGTATTACAATCCTCCGACGGCAGAATATAAAAAATGGAAAAGACTGTGGTGGGCTGCTCTTATCGTAGCTCTCATAAGTACCGCATGTGCGTTTCTTTTGAGATGGATCGCACCAGGCCAAGAGACTTTGAGCTTTATTGTCCTCGGCCTTGCGTATGCAGGAATCATCGGTGGTTTACTCATCGACTTCACCAAAATACGAAAAATTAGGAAAGAATACCAGCAAGAGATGAGGAAGAAAACAACTAAGGAGCCTAAAAGAAAATAAGGCACCAAGTTAAGAAATGCGCACTGGCGCAAGAAGTGTAAAAGGATATGTGCTCGAGAAAATTTGAAGAGCTGAAGAAGCTGAAAAAAAATGTTTAAGCGTCTCATAAGAAAGAGTAAACTGGCACTGAAGCAAAGATAAAGGAACATGGAGTCACTTGCTCGCTGTGTGTCGGATAGCTTCATATCGGTAAAAGCTGAGAATCATTGGCCCTACGTACTAGAGGAAAAAGAATGAAAAACTTTGAAATTTGTATCAGCAACAAAGAAGGTATTTTCGATCCTGCAGGAGAAACAGCAAAGGCAGCTCTCTTAAAATTGGGACATAAAGGCTTAGGCAAGGTAAAAATAGGAACGTATATTCAGCTTGAGGTGGAAGATTCCGTAAGCCTTGAGCAAGTCGAAGAGATGTGTGAAAAGCTTCTCGTTAACCCCATACTTGAAAATTACGAAATCAAGGCTTAGAAGGAGCTCGGGCATATGAATTTTGGAGTAGTACGCTTTCCTGGGACGAGTTGTGAGCAGGATGCCTTATACGCCCTCGAGTATATGGGTTACAAGGCGGAATATGTCTGGCATGAGAACACGGATCTTCATGATATAGATGCGCTGGTGCTGCCAGGTGGTTCTTCATACGGTGACTATGTGCGCCCAGGCGCAATCGCCCGTTATTCTCCGATAATGGAAAAAGTGCAAGAATTTGCCGAGGGCGGTAAGCCCGTTATAGGTATTTGCAATGGCTTTCAAATATTAACTGAGGCAGGTCTGCTTCCAGGAGCTTTTGTGCGCAACAAGAACACGAAGTTTCTTTGCCGCGAGGCGCACTTCAAAGTTCACGAATCAGCTTGCCAGTGGCTCGAAGCGCCTGCAGATACTCTTGTGCGTATCCCCATTGCCCACCATAATGGCAATTTTGCATGCAGTGACGAGGATCATCAACAGCTTCTCGAAAACGCTCAAGTAGTCCTGAGGTATTGCGAAGCCGATGGCAGCGTACTTCCTGACAGTGCTCCCAACGGCTCTCGAGATAACATTGCAGGTATTTGCAACAAAGAAGGCAACGTGTTTGGCCTTATGCCCCATCCCGAGCGCGCGGTTGATGGTATATCGGGCAACACCCAAGGAAGAATATTCTTTGAAGCAATCGCCCGACGCTTTGCTTAGGGCATTTTTATAAAACTTCGTATCGGTGTGTTTGCCGACTGAATGAATGGATAAAGGATATGCTAGAGATCGCCAAACCAATCTGTGACCACCTTGAAACCCTTGAGCCAGAAGTAGCGGCCCGCACAGCCATAGAACTCGGCCTTTCTGCCGAGGAGTATGAAAAGGTCGTGGAGACCCAAGGGAGAACACCTTCTCTGACCGAGCTGTATATCTACTCGCTTATGTGGTCGGAGCACTGCTCATATAAGCATTCTCGTGCCCAGTTGCGGAAGTTTTCAAGTGAAGGGCCCCACGTTCTGCAAGGGCCAGGGGAAAATGCAGGTGTTATATCTGTAGGAGAAGGCTGGGCAGTGGCCTTTAAAATGGAAAGCCATAACAGCCCTTCCGCTATAGAGCCCTACGAAGGTGCTGCTACCGGCGTCGGGGGAGTTGTCCGGGATATTTTCACTATGGGAGCTCGACCTGTGGCCTGCATGAACAGCATGCGCTTCGGGACGCTTGATGAGCCCCGCCAACGGTACTTGTTTGAAGGTGCAGTAGCCGGTATTGGTGGCTATGGAAATTGCCTGGGAGTTCCCACCCTTGGTGGGGAGGTTTATTTCGACAAGGCCTACGAAGGTAATTGTCTGATTAATGCTTTTGCACTTGGTTTGATGAGGGAAGAAAATCTTACCCGTGCTGTAGGATCGGGCCCAGGAAACCTGGTTGTTTTGCTTGGAAACTCAACAGGACGGGATGGAATCGGGGGAGCTAGCATTTTAGCCTCTCAGGGCTTTGACGAAGGGATGGAGGACAAGCGGCCTCCTGTACAAGCCGGGGATCCTTTTACGGAAAAACTTCTTATAGAAGCGTGTCTCGAGCTCTTAGAAGGAGGCAAGCTGGTTGCCCTTGGTGATCTTGGTGCGGCTGGACTCACCTCGAGTGCATCAGAGATGGCAAGCCGAGGCGGTGTCGGTATAGAGATAGATGTGCGTAAGGTGCCGCAGCGCGAGGCGGAGATGCAGGCTTTTGAGATCATGGTGAGCGAGAGCCAAGAGCGCATGCTCGCAGTCGTGAAACCAGAAGATATTTCTATCGTAGAAGAGACTTGCCAAAACTGGGGTGTAGCATGTTCGGTTGTTGGTCAAATAACTGATACGGGTCGATTTGTTGTGAAGGATTCCGACCTTCCTGAAGACGATCAAATCGTTGCCGATATGCCCGCTCTACAGCTGGCTGAGGATGCTCCTCTATATTATCCTGAAAGCAAGCGTCCCGACTATTTGGATGAAATACAAGCCTTTGACCCTTCCAGCTTGAGCCTACCCGACGAGCAGGATGTTCTTTCGAGCCATTTGCTCACTCTGTTGGCGAGTACCAATATTTGCTCCAGAGAATGGGTATGGAGTCAGTTTGATTACCAAGCACTTAATTCCACCGTGCTGGCTCCTGGCGCCGATGCTGCCGTGATGCGCATCGGATTGCCTGGAAGAGATGAAGTAAGCCAGCGAGGCCTTGCTATGACGAGCGATTGCAATGGTCAATACTGCTGGATGGATCCTTTTGTCGGAGCACAGATTGCAGTAGCAGAAGGCGTACGTAATCTAGCCTGCGTAGGAGCTACACCTGCGGCTCTCACAGATTGTCTAAACTTTGGAAGCCCTGAGAAACCTGAGGTTTTTTATACGTTCGAACGGGCCATTGACGGAGTGAGTGAGGCAGCCCGATATTTCGAGACCCCGGTTATTTCAGGGAATGTAAGTTTCTACAATGAAAGCTTCGGAACCGCTATTTATCCCACGCCGACTTTGGGAATGGTAGGCGTTATGGACGATTTCAAAACGTATGCCACCCCTGCGTTTAAAAAGTCAGGCGATACCATATTCCTCATTGGAGAAACTGCCGATGAGCTCGGGGGAAGTCAGTATCTCAGCGTGCTCTTTGACGAAAAGCGCGGAACCTGTCCAGTCTGCGACCTTGAGCTGGAGCGCGATACGAGCGCCTTAGTTCGTCAGGCGGTTGTCGATAACCTTCTAGCAAGCGCCCATGATATAAGCGAGGGCGGGATAGCGGTTGCCCTTGCTGAGTGTTGTATAGCGGGGAACACAGGAGCCTATATCGTCCTCGACGACGATCTTTCGGCTGCTTCCTCCTTGTTTTCTGAGACTCAGGCCCGTTTCGTGCTCAGTGTTGACAACACTCATGCCGCTGAGCTTATCGCCCGACTCATAGAGGCGAAACTCCCGTATTCGGTTGTCGGTGAAGTGCGTGAAGCAGAAGAGGGTATCGAGATAGAGGGTAAGATTAAAGTTTCGCTTGCAGAAGCGAGCAAGGCCTACAAAGGAGGCCTTGAGCAGGCTTTGGAATATTAGAGGATACAGGATAAGGCGTATTCGGGGTTACCGAGCATGCGAAAGAAAAGCTCAGCAGCATAAAGCTTTCATGTATAAGAATGCAGAAACGCAAGTAGCAAGCTTGGAAACCCTGCTCGGGTAGCTACACGTATGGGTAAGGAGATCCCATGAGGTTTGTATCATGGAATGTTAATGGTCTGCGTGCAGTCATGAAAAAAGGTTTCGAGGACATATTTTTTCAATTTGATGCAGATGTATTTGCTTTACAAGAAATTAAATTGCAGGAAGGGCAGATAGACCTCGATCTGCCAGGGTATTCTAACTACTGGAGCTATGCTGAAAAAAAGGGCTATTCGGGCACAGCCGTGTTCTCAAAGGAAGAGCCTTTGCAATCGCTTCATCTTCTTGAGAGCCCCCAGCTCGATACTGAAGGTAGGATATGCGCGCTCGAGTTTCCTGAATTTTGGTTCGTAAACGTATATACTCCTAACTCCCAACCAGAGCTTGCCCGTCTTGATCACCGCATGGAATGGGACGATACGTTTCGAGACTTTTGCAAAGGACTCGAAGAGGCGAGCTTGCCTCTGGGTGCGCAAAAGACTCAAGCAAAGCCAGTCATCATGTGCGGCGATTTCAACGTGGCACACAAGGAGATTGATCTCAAAAACCCCGATACAAATCGTCAGAATCCAGGATTTTCTGACGAAGAGCGGGAGAAGTTCACCAAGCTTCTTGATGCAGGGTTTACCGACACCTTCCGACACTTGTACCCGGATATGACGGATGCGTATTCCTGGTGGAGCTACCGCTCAAGGGCACGTGCAAACAATACAGGATGGCGCATCGATTATTTTCTGGTAAGTGATGCGCTTGCACCGAAGATATCGGAGGCTTCGATTGAGTCCGAAGTCATGGGAAGCGATCATTGTCCCGTCTCTTTGGAACTTGCGCTCTAATACCCAGAAGCATTGTGCCAAAAAAGACGCAAGGCGTCCTCGCGCATACTCCTTGAGGATTGCCCCGTTCAAATGTATGATGTGGAGCTAGTTCGCCTAGTTCTATCGAAAGGATAGCCCTATGAAATGCGTCATTTCAGTTTTAGGAAAAGATAAAAGTGGCATCGTTGCTGCCATCTCAAAATCCCTTGCCGATAGGGGTGTCAATATTGACGACATCAGCCAAACTATCCTCAATGAGATATTTTCAATGACAATGCTTGTAAGCCTCGATCTTGAACAGGCCGACTTCAATACCGTCCAGGCAGACCTTCGGAAGGTCAGCGAGGATATCGGTTTGCAAATTACTATTCAGCGAGAAGATGTCTTCCAATTTATGTATAAGCTATAGACAAAAAGCTATGTGCAAAACGCTGCGATAAGGACGTGTAGGTAAAACGACCTCAGTGAAAGTTCATTGTACCTACACGTCCCAAGGTATGGGCAGCATGCAGCCAAGAGAAGATTAGGCGGCTGGCTCAGTAAGCTCGGCAGTACAGTGAGGGCAGCGAGTAGCGCCTTCTTTAATTTCTTCCATGCAGAAAGGACAGCTTGGAGCGGCGATTTCCTCTTTTGCTGTACGTGCACGCGATTTCATGTTATTGAGACCCCTCACAATGAAGAAGATAACGAGGGCGATAATAATAAACTGGACAACGGCATTGATAAAATTACCATAGGTAATGGCAGACTCTCCGGCACCAAGCGGGATAACCAAGACCAAGCTTGAAAAGTCGAAGCCACCTAGCAAGGATGAGACCAAAGGCATGATCAAGTCGCTTACTATTGAATCTACGATGGCAGTGAATGCGGCACCAACAGCGACAGCAATAGCGAGATCTACCACATTGCCTTGGTTAATAAATTCACCAAATTCGGAAAGGAAACGCTTACCTGCCGATTTTTTCTTCTCGCTTTGCTCAATAAGCTCAGACTCAGATACTTCATTGTGCGTATTACCCATATTTCAACACCACTCCTATCCTTGGACGCCCTTCATCCCCTGAGATTTTTTTAAGAGCAGAGAATGATGGTAGAATACCTAGTAGTAATATACCTGTTATCGGATTCATTTTGAAGAGTAGAGTACGATTGGCGGGGCACGGAATTTTTGAGCACGTAGTGAGTTCAGTCGACGAAAAGGATGTTTTGTGACCAAGGTATTTTCGTACACGCAGGAAGTGGAAGATGATATCATCGACGCATTCTGTGTGCTCCAAGAGGGGTTTACCGACCAATTTGCATATTATGACAAAGCAAAGAAAACGAGATACTTAGGGATGGGGCGCTGTGTCGCCATCGGTTCTTTGCATGAGCTAGAATTTGAGACACAGGGGCCGATACATGAAGCACCTGTCTTTTTTACCTTTAATCGGTTTGACGCCGAGAATCCTCAGCCTTGCGATGAGCTGTTCGCAACATTTCCCCGACTTAAACTCATGCTTCCCGAAGTGATTCTCATTGAAAACGATGAGGGTAGATTTCTGCAGGTAAATAGCTTAGGGCCTGTGTACGGAGGACGGGTTTCACGTTTTGCTCAACGAATCGAGCAGGCACCGAGGCGTAATCGCGTTTCCGTTCCCTATGTACTAGAAGAGGATGATACGAAGCTCTGGGAAGAACAGGTTAAGCTTGGCCTTGCTGCTATTTCTGAAGGAAAAGTCGAAAAAGTAGTTTTGTCCAGAAGACGAAAACTCGTAGCCGAACAGGCGTTTACATCCAAAGAACTTCTGGTCAACCTTATAGACGGTCCTTCTCGCGGGGTGGTCATAATGTATCGTTATGGCGATGTATTTTTCTGCGGCTGTACGCCGGAGCTGCTTGTCCGAAAAAAGGGGAACAAGGTTGAAAGCATGTGCCTTGCAGGCACTACGGGCTGTGGTTCTAGCACAGAGGAGAAGCAGCAACTTGCCGAAGAGCTGTTGAACGATGAAAAAAACCTAAAAGAGCACGCCTTCGTCGTTGATCTCATTCGGGAGGTGCTTTTAAGGAATTGCTATGATGTTGAAATCTCCCATACGCCTGAAATACTATCCTTGGAGCATGTACAGCATCTTCATACGCCTGCAAAAGCAAAAGTTATGGAAGGGGTAAGCCTCAACAGCCTCATGAAGCAGCTCCATCCCACGCCTGCAGTGGGCGGCACCCCAGTCGGCGAGGCCTTAATGCTCATCAGGCAGATTGAAACATATAACCGCGGCTTTTATGCGGGAGCCTGCGGGTATGTGAATGCGCTTGGTGATGGTGAGGTCTCGGTCGGCCTGAGAACGGGTGTTTTTGATGGGGAAATCGGCTGGGTGTATGCGGGCTGCGGTATTGTTGCGGGAAGCGAAGCAGCAGATGAGTTCGGTGAGATTGACATGAAGCTGCAAACAGTGCTCAGTGCTTTCAAGGGTGAAGATACTATTGACGCCCCAGGTAAGAGCCAGGAGTCTTGATGGGCACTCATCAGGATACGACACTGCACGCAAGAGAAAGAGGCTCTTTATCCTCAGCCTTATTTATTTCAGCATTTTTTGATGAGCTCATCCGGTGCGGGGTGCGCGACGTGGTTGTGAGCCCTGGCTCCAGATCTACTCCGTTGGCCATGGTCGCCTATGAGAGCGATCTGCGCGTGCATATAGATATTGATGAGAGGGGAGCTGCTTTTTTTGCCTTAGGCTTAGCGAAGGCAAGCGGTCTCCCGGTAGCCGCTATCTGCACTTCGGGCACTGCAGTTGCCAATTATTACCCAGCGGTACTGGAGGCCGAGTCATCGCGCGTACCCCTTCTCTTGCTTACAGGAGATCGTCCACCGCAGTTGCAGAATCTTGGGGCTCCACAAACCTGCGACCAGCTGAATGTCTACGGTCGGCACGTGCGTCATTTTCAGCAGATGCCGCTGCCGGGAGACTCTCCTCAAGAGATCGCCTTTGCTCGCCAAATGGCTTTGACGGCATGTCTTAAGGCTGTTGGAAATCAGTCTTCGGAAAACGATGAGGGAAGGGCCTTCTACGGCTGCATAGGAGACGCAGGCCCCGTTCACTTCAACTTCCCCTTTGATGAGCCTTTGAAGCCGTGCCTTGACACGAGTTCTTTGTTTTCTTGCAACAGAAGACAGGAGCTTATGCCCGCAGACAAGCATGATGCAGAGGGCGGCGACCGCCTTTCCCCTCTCATACACGCCACTGCCTATCCCGATGCTTCAGTCATCAAGGTGATAGCACAGCTACTCAAAGAAAAGAAATGCCTCGTTTTGTGTGGAGAAGGCTGCTTTGCAAATACGGCGGAAGCCCAAACTATCCTTGCCTGGGCCCGGCACTTCAAGCTTCCTTTATGTGCGGATCCTCTGAGTCAATTGAGAAGCTTTGACGTACCAGAGGTGCTCGATAGCTACGATAGCTTTCTGTCGAGCGAGGAAGGAGCACTGCTCGTCAGCGAGGTTGATATGATCATTCGCTTCGGAAGGTATCCCGTCTCTAAATCCTGTAGTCTCGCTTTTTCTGGCTGTATGCAAATCGTAGTAGATGCTTTTGAAACACGCGACTTTAATGTAAGCACCGATATGTTTGTACGTTGCACGCCTGCTGCCTTTGCAGCATCCTTTCTCTATGACACAGACTTCGAGGAGGGCATGAAACAAGAGCAATTCCTCACGGCGTGGATGCAGGCAAATGAGCGATCGGCACAAGCTATCTCACACGTTGTAGAGATAGAAGAAGGCTTCGAGGGAGCTTTCGTGTATCGTCTGCTCGACATGGTGGAAGAGGGTTCCTGCCTGTTTTCAGCAAGCTCGATGGCTATCCGTATGCTTGATACCTTCTATAAAAAACAAAATAAGTCACTGAGGGTTTTGTGCAACCGAGGGCTCAACGGAATAGACGGATGCACGTCCTCGGCTCTCGGAGCAGCGCATTGTTTCAAGCAGACCACCTTTATAACAGGCGATCTAGCCTTCCTCCACGATTTGAATGCGCTCAATATGCAGGGTGAGATTTTGGGAAAGGGACGAGGCAGGCATTCCAACGGAGAGGGCACTGTTCCTGCAGTTGTTATCATTCTTTTTAACAACGACGGAGGCGTTATCTTCGACATGCTTCCCCAACGCTCCACGGAAGATTACTTCGAAAGGCTGTTCCGCACAGCCCATCATACAGACTTTGAATCCATTGCGGCAGGGTTTGGAGTTCCATATGCAAGGGCAAAGAGCATACACGAATTTGAAGCGGCTTACTCGAAGTTTGTATCAAAAAAGGGAATTCACCTTATTGAGGTTCCCGTAGAGTATCAGGGTTTCAAGGAGAGGTATGCCGCGTTTCTTACATAAAGGCATGAGCTGTTATTTCGAAGAATGGGGAGACAGTCAAAAGCCAGCCCTGGTACTGCTTCATGGGTTCTCGCAGAGCTCGGAAACTTGGAGAGAATGCGCGCCCCTGCTTACAAAACATAGAAGCGTGTTTGCCCTTGATGCGATTGGCCATGGAGAAAGCCACAAGCCTGCTGATGCAACGTGGTACCGCGCGCAAGAAATGCATGAGGTGCTTGATTCCTTTCTCGATACTATGGGCCAAGATTCTTGCGATCTCTTAGGGTATTCGATGGGCGGGCGAATCGCCTTAGGCTATGCTTGCAAAAAACCTCAGCGTCTTACAAGCCTCATCTTAGAAAGTACGGGGCTCGGATGTATAAGCGCATGCGAGTCCCAGGCTATACGGACGCGCAACGAAAAGATGGCTTGCCTTCTTGAGAAAGAGGGGATAGAGGCTTTTGTGGAAGCCTGGGAAAAGCTTCCTGTGTTCGCACCTGAGAAGCACTTGCCTCGTGCTGTGCAAAAACAGCTGCATACGGAACGACTTGCAAACAAGCCTCAGGCCCTTGCACATTCACTACGTGAATCAGGCCAACAGGTAATGCCAGACTATCGTGATGCTATCGCTGCCCTATCTATACCTATTTTGTACATAGCAGGTACCCGTGATATCAAATATGCGGATCTTGCCCGTGATCTCCAGAAAAAACACGGAGTGGATGCTACTATATACACAGCGTTTTTTGAATCAGGGCATAACGTACATCTTGAGCTTCCACATCCTTATTGTAAGCGAGTGAACGAGTTCTTAGAGAACAAGTCAATCGTATAAGGATCGCCGCATCGATACATACGAGCAAGGAGAACTGCATGAGCGATTTTGAATGGATTCAGGATCGTGTTTTCGATGAAATAAAATACGAAGTATTCGAAGGCATCGCAAAAATTACTATTAATCGTCCAGAACGGCGCAACGCGTTCACTCCTTTAACGGTGAGCGAGCTGTACACCGCGTTCACCTTAGCACGGGATGATACGTCTGTAGGCGTTATCATTTTAACAGGGCAAAACCATGAGGGAGAAGATAAGGATCAGGCCTTTTGTTCAGGAGGCGACCAGTTCGTACGTGGCGATGGCGGGTATGTAGGAGAAGATTCCGTTCCTCGTCTGAATGTGCTTGATTTGCAGCGCCTCATCCGCGTTGTCCCTAAGCCAGTGATAGCGATGGTTAACGGATATGCTATCGGAGGCGGACATGTCCTGCATATTGTCTGCGATCTTTCGATTGCTGCAGAAACAGCCAAATTCGGACAGACGGGGCCTAAGGTGGGGAGTTTTGATGCCGGATACGGTGCCGGATATCTTGCTGCAATCGTAGGACAGAAAAAGGCACGAGAAATATGGTACCTCTGCCGTCAATACACTGCTGAGGAGGCTTTGGAGATGGGGCTCGTAAACAAAGTAGTCCCTCTAGAAGATCTTGAGAAAGAGTGTGTTTCTTGGGCTCAGGAAATGATGGCTTTCTCTCCAACGGCGCTTCGTTTTATGAAGGCATCTTTTAATGCAGCGACCGATGGCCTGGCGGGAATTCAGCAACTGGCAGGAGATGCAACTCTGTTGTTCTACACAACGGACGAAGCAAAAGAAGGACGGGATGCATTTAAAGAAAAAAGACCGGCAGACTTTAGCCAGTTTCCGAAGTTTCCCTAAGCATATCGTAAAGAGGCGCTTCGGTTTTGAGATTGAAGAAGTGTAATCGAAAAGGACAACTAGGGGTTTCGTTCACGATAGGATGATGCTGCAGCATAATATTTGAAAATCAGAGAAGCGATAGGTGATGTGTGTGATTCCCGCATTCGAACGGGCAGTACGACTGTATGGATCGACAGAGGTTTTGACTTTTATCGAGCATGATGGACAATCGGTGTCATTTTCATATCTGGAGCTTAAGCTTCTTGCGGTGGCGCTCGCTTCAGAGCTAGAAAAAAGAGGAGTGAGGCGAGGCCACTGTGTTTCGCTTGACATGGGGAACTGCCCAGGTTTCATCATCTCCATCCTCGCTGCCGCCTATGGAGGGTTTAGCCTTGCCGTGCTCAATCGAAGACTCTCTGATGAAGAAAAGAATATCCGTATGCGTGAACTCCGTATGTCTCGTGGGCTTACCCTGGCCTACCATCTTAACGAAGCGCGCGTCTCCTCTCTGCTTCGTTCGGTAGAGGCGGTTGTTAGCGAAGATCCACGAAGCAGGGGTACTCTTTTTGGCAGGGGTAAAAAGCAAGAGGTCGATCAATTCTTTCTTACGACAGACCAGAGAAGCCTTATACATTTTGCTGAACGCAATGCAGCTCTTTATACTTCAGCATCCGACGCCCTCATCCTTTTTACTTCAGGTAGTTCGGGAACTTCAAAGGCCGTTGTTCTGTCATGGGACAATATCTGTGGTTCCGCGCGTGCAGCAAATAGTGTGCTCTCAGGTATGAAGAAGCCTGCATGGCAGCTGACGCTTCCTCTTTTTCATGTCGGCGGCTTCGAAATAGTAATTCGTGCGATTCTTGCCCAGGGAACTATCGTTCTCCACAGAAGATTTGACGCGAAAGAAATCTTGCGTGCTGCAAACTTGCGAAATATTTCGCACATCTCGGTTGTTGACAAAATGCTTCAGGATATGCTTCGTGAAGATAGCGACGGCGTAATTCAGTCGTATGCGTGTATTGCTTTGGGCGGGGCTGCTATCAATCCAGCCACTTTATCAAAAGCCCTGCTCGCAGGGGCACAGATATACGCAAGCTACGGCATGACTGAGACTTCGAGCATGGTCGCTGGAGCCTGGGCGTCTCGAGGTTTTTCAGGAGGGCTCGAAATGTTGCCCGGTTACGAAGCCCAGATTATACCAAAGGGAAGCGGAAATTCTGGACAACTGGCAGTTAAAGGGCCCGGCGTTTTCTCTCGCTACCTCCAAGGAAAGCCGGCTTTTACCCTTGATGGCTATTTCCTCACCGGCGATGAGGCCTATTTCCAAGAAGGGAAGCTACACATCAGAGAGCGAACAAAGGATATGTTTGTCTCTGGGGGCGAGAATGTTTATCCTGCCGAGATTCAAAACGCCTTGTTTAGAATTAAAGGGGTGAAAGATGCCTATGTGTTTGGGGCAAAAGATGAAGCCTGGGGCAGAAGGCCTATTGCCTTTCTAGAAAAGGACGCTTCCATTGACGCGAGCCCGCAAATGTTTTCAGCGCAGGTTAAGCAGGCGGCGGGAAGAAGCATGTCGAAGCTCAATCTCCCAGACAAAATATTTACAGTAGATGAATTCCCCCGTACAGGCATAGGGAAGATAGACAGGCAGACTCTTCGTAGACGTTACTACGAACGTCTAGAAATAAAAGAAATTCATCTGTACCGTATCCGACAAAAACTTGTACATCCTTTCGAAACGGCAAAAACAAGACTCGATGTGAGAGAATCCATCATTGTAGAGATACTCGACTGGAAAGGGCGCAGTGGCCTGGGAGAGTGCGTCGCTTTTTCTACTGATTGGTATTTGCCCGAAACGCTTGATAAAGACGCTTGGGTTTTGGAAAAGATACTTGCGCCCCTCGTTCTCGATCAAAGCTTTCTCCACCCAAGAGAGATCGATGCTGTTCTCAGGGAGCAGGAAAAATCGCTCGCTTATCCTTTGGCACGCGGCGCTCTGGAGCCTGCTTTTTGGGATTTGTATGGCAAGATAGTTGGAAAGCCTCTATGGCAGCTGCTGAACGAAGAAGTTGCCGGAACAGATAACGGCCAGGGCACGGGCAAGCAAAGACGGCTTACCGAGGA
This sequence comes from uncultured Raoultibacter sp., assembly GCA_964345475.1. Taxonomy (GTDB): domain Bacteria; phylum Actinomycetota; class Coriobacteriia; order Coriobacteriales; family Eggerthellaceae; genus WRIS01. Next base: position 46,669 of record CAYFQW010000005.1, on the reverse strand, counting down.
TAGAAGCGTGAATTCTCATGGAGCACCCCAGGCGACATCAAGTGTGGCACACAAAAAGGTGCCAGCTGGCTTGGTTATCGGGGTGTTGTCTATCCAGGAAACACTGAGGACAATAGAAGAAGCCATGAAGCTGGGTTATACGCGATATAAAATAAAAATTAAGCCGGGCGATGATGTTGAACGGGTAAGAGCCATTAGAAAAGCCTTTCCCCATATACAACTATCTCTTGACGCAAACCAGAGTTATTCGGAAAAAGATTGGGAGACGTTCAAAGAGCTTGACAAGCTAGATATCTATTGCGTAGAAGAGCCTTTCGATCCGGCGAAGGTACCACACGTAGGGCCAAGAGGGCTTAACGCACGTCTTGCTCGCTTACAAAATATTCTATCAATGAAAGTATGCCTTGATGAGTCCATCCAAACCCACGATGAGGCCTGTGCTGCCTTGCATGATCCTGGAATCAGCTCCATTGCTCTAAAAATTGGAAAATGGGGAGGAATAGGGCCGTCCTTGGGGTATTATCAAGAGGCGGTCAACAAGGGTGTTGATATTTGGATGGGCGGCATGTACGAGACGGGTGTCTCGAAGTTTGCTCATGCAGCATTTCAAACCTTGCCGGGAATTGCTGCTCCTGGAGACCTGAGCTCTACAAGCAGATACTTTACGACTGAAATTGTTAAGCCAGGCTTCATTGTTGAAGATGGCATGATTGCACTGAACCAGGCAGGAAATGAGCATGGGCTTGGCTGCACACTTGATCGGAGGGTGCTGCAAGAAGTTCTGGTTGACGTGCGCGTTATGAGAGGGTCTAGTTAGGAGATTCTACGTGAAGAATTACGAAGCGTTTGTTTTTGATCTTGATGGAACTTTGCTGGATACTCTCGACGATCTCGTCACGCTCACGAATGCCAGTCTGGAATCTTTTGGTTATCCCGTGCGAACTAAGAAAGAAATCCACGGGGCTATCGGGGGCGGTTTGAGACAATTGATGGAGCGGGCAATTCCTGCAGGCACAGCTCAGGGACAGGTAGAGGCTCTGTATGAGCGCTGGTTAGAACTGTATCCGAAATACGGCATAGCGCAGACTAAGATATTTTCTAATATGTTCGAAGTGGTCGAAGAGCTTAAGCAGAGGGATAGGAAACTTGCTGTTTTATCCAATAAAAACGATAGAGGTGTGCAAGATGCCATCCCACGCTTCTTCCCCGATATATTTGATATTTATCGAGGAGTGAGCGAGGCTGTCCCACGGAAACCCGATCCTCAGGGTCTTCTTGATATCCTTACAGATCTAGAAGTGAAGCGCGATAATGCAGTGTATATAGGGGATTCTCCCACAGATATAAAAACAGCGCGCGCTGCTGGAGTCGATATTTTCAGTGTGTCGTGGGGGTATCGCACCAAAGAAGTGTTGCTCGAGCATTCACCAACAGTCTTCATAGAAAAGCCTGATGAACTGCTGAGGTACGCAAGAGACTAGGTGTAAGCAGGCAAGAGTCTAGAGGCGGATAATAGAGCTATATAGGGAAAAAGCCCGCGCAAGCGAGTTGCGCAGGCTTTAAGGGAAAAGGGCTCAAGCAAACGACACCCCGTTTATAGATAGCTGGATGGTGCTCGTGCCGCTAGCCTATCTTCGTATGGTATACTTCCGTCATAGAAAAGGGACGAGAGTCTAACCTAGGCACAAATAATCCGATTGCATATACAGGTTTCGACTCATTCGTGGTACAGGGGAGCAGCAGCTTCCCATACCGTCAAATTATGTAGAAGAGATACGTCCCGTATGGCGCATGGGCACTTGCAGCCCATCCTGGTCTAGAGGTGCATGATGAAGTGGAAACAGGAATTAGCTCAAAGCATTCGTTCAGTTGATGATCTTGTAGGGCTCGTCCATATAAGCGAAGAGGAAAAGAAAAGCCTCTCTGCAATCGTACAGGACTTTCCTTTGTTGGTTACTCCCTACTATCTGTCGTTAATTGATTTCTCTGATAAAAACGATCCTATCAAGAAAATGGCACTTCCCTCGTCAGAGGAAAGAGATGCTTCAGGATGCTTTGACACATCGGGCGAAAAAGAAAACACGGTAGTCGTAGGGCTGCAGCATAAGTATGATCAAACAGCGCTCATGCTTAGTACGAATCTGTGCGCAATGTATTGCCGTCATTGCTTTAGAAAACGCATGGTGGGGCTTCCAGAAGAGGAGACTGTCTATGACTTGGGGGAGGTTGTGGCCTATGTTTCCAAACATCCAGAAATTAATAATGTTCTTGTGAGCGGTGGAGACGCACTCATGAACTCAAATACGTATCTAGAAGAAATATTGAATGCCTTTACCCCTATCAAGCATCTTGACTTCATCCGTATTGCAAGCAGGATTCCAGTCACCCTCCCGTGCCGCATTACGGAAGACGCAGCACTTTTGGATATGCTATCGACGCAGAATGATAAAAAACAATTATATCTGGTCACTCAGTTCAACCATCCGCGGGAGATAACGCCAGAGTCGACAGCTGCTGTTCAGGCTTTGGTAGCAAGAGGTATTCCGGTACGCAATCAAACGGTCCTTCTCCGAGGAGTAAATGACGACAGCAAAACCCTTGGAGAGCTTCTTTCTGGCCTTGTGGCAATTGGTGTCGAGCCCTACTATGTGTTCCAATGCCGCCCAGTTGCAGGCGTAAAAAGCAACTTCCAGGTTCCCCTGAGACAGGGCTATGAAATTGTTGAAGGCGCAAAAGCCCTGCAAAGTGGTTTTAGCAAATCCTTCAGGTACTGCATGTCTCACTTTACAGGGAAGATAGAAATTCTTGGTATGACGGGACACGGGAACATGCTTTTTAAGTACCATGAAGCAAGAGACGCAAAGGATCTGGGCCGGATATTTAGCACGCAGGTCTCAGACGATCAAACTTGGCTAGACAAAGACCCCGAGGGGGGCAAAGGAAGGAAAGCCCCTTAAAACATATACCGAGGAACTGTTTCTTGCGCACCCACGCTCGTTTGCAGACGAGCGTGGGTGCGCGTATCGCGTTCTGGGCAATCTAATCTTTATTGAATGCCTTCAAGCTGAGGTATATAGGAGAAACCACGTTCGAGGTCTTCATCGCTGGGTATATAGTCAATCATGGTTCCGTTGTTGTAAGCCATGTAGGCTGCCATATCGAAGTACCCAGTTCCTGTCAGACCAAACACAATGGTCTTGTCTTCTCCGCTCTCCTTGCATTTGAGCGCTTCATCAATGGCTATACGGATGGCATGGGCCGATTCAGGTGCGGGGAGTGTTCCTTCTACCTTAGCAAAAAGTTTTGCGGCTTCGAAAACATCGGTTTGAATGACAGAACGGGCTTCATCGAGGAGTCCGTCATGGTACAACTGCGAAAGAATTGGGCTCATGCCATGGTACCGAAGGCCGCCTGCGTGATTGGAGCTTGGCATATAACCCGAACCGAGAGTGTACATTTTCGCAAGTGGAGTAATTTGCCCAACATCGCAAAAGTCATAGGCGAAACGGCCGCGTGTCATGCTCGGGCAACTAGCTGGCTCAACGGCAATAAAGTAGGGAGCGTCTTTCCCTGCGAGCCTATCGGCCATGAAAGGCGCCATGAGCCCACCAAGGTTAGAGCCGCCTCCAGCACAACCGATGAGGATATCAGCCTTCCCCCCTATTTTTTCAAGGGCGGTCTTAGTTTCAAGCCCTATGATCGATTGGTGAATCAAGACCTGATTGAGCACGCTTCCGAGCACATAGCGGCATCCTTCAGTTTTAAGGGCTAGCTCAACCGCTTCAGAAATGGCCGAGCCTAAAGATCCGGGGCTGTCAGGATCTTTTGCAAGCATGGCGCGCCCTACTTCAGTTGTATTTGAAGGTGAAGGAGTTACCTGCGCATCGTAGGTTTCCATAAGGGCTTTTCGATAAGGCTTTTGTTCGGCTGAAGTTTTTACCATAAACACATGCAGGCCAAGATTGAAGTAGCCGCAGGCCATAGAAAGGGCTGTTCCCCATTGGCCTGCTCCCGTCTCAGTCGTAAGGCTGGTGAGACCTTGCTCTTTAGCATAGTAGGCTTGTGCTATGGCAGAGTTCAGCTTGTGAGAACCCGAGGTGTTGTTTCCCTCAAATTTATAGTAAATTTTTGCGGGAGTGCCCAAGGCTTTTTCGAGAAATTTTGCGCGAACGAGGGGTGAGGGCCGATATATTTTGTAGAACTCGCGCACTTCTTCAGGGATGGGGATAAGGCGGTCGCTGCTGTTAAGCTCCTGTTTTGCGAGCTCGGTGCAGAAGACCGGCTCAAGGTCGGCAACACGTACGGGCTCACGTGTTGCTGGGTTCAAGATGGGGGCGTGATCGGTTTTCATGTCTGCGCGCACATTGTAGTAATGGGTGGGCAGCTCTGATTCACTGAGGTAGGTCTTGTAGTCGGTGCTCTCGCGTTTGTTCATCTTTCATTCTCCTTTCGGATTTTCCTGTGGCAGGAAAATCAGTTTGGGAGAGAGGAAATAAAAAAAGCCCTCATCTCCACATTGTTAGAATGCAGGGACAAGAGCGAAAACTCCTGCGGTGCCACCACTGCTTGACACATTACGTGTCCACTCGCGAAACGCTATCACGTTTCTACCTGGTAACGGAGGTTGCCGTCTTATGCTACTACACCTTCGCTCTCACATTGCTGCGTGTGCGAATACGTGATTTGCATCAGCCCTCAGAGGTCCATTTAATGATTCGCTTTCTGTCGGGATTTCAGCTGCCCCGACTCTCTGTGAGTGCGCTACCATTCTTACTTCCTCGTCAACGGTTTAGATGAATATTAGGGAAAGATGCAGAAAAGTCAAGAGGAAAAGCCGATATATTTTTGAGAGTTTATGATTAACCCCCCCTCGGCCATATTTTCTAAGACATCCTATCTCAAGGGCGTTTTAGAAGATCTAAATCAAGCTTTAGGTCAGATTTTAATGAACCGTTTCGGGGGTCAATGTGGACGCATCGTGAACGAACTTGCCCCTTCAAGCTGCAGTGTTATACTTTTTCATCACGAAACTGACTAGTCAGTCAATTAAGGAGCACAAGTGGAAAAAGAAACGTATCTCAAGGTACGCTCGTTGAGGTTGAGAACTCTCGGCGGGCTTGTCTATGACGGAATTGATATCGATGCGAACCCGGGGTCGGTGACCGCGCTGCGTGGTCGAAGCGGTAGCGGCAAGACGGCATTGCTTTTAACTCTTTCTGGGCGGATGAAGCCAAGTTCGGGCACGCTTCAAGTGGGAGGGTACGAGCTTCCTCGGCAACGCTCAAAGGTTGAACGCTCTGTAGGCTTGGCACTCTTTGCGGGATTGAACGACTTGCAAGAAAACCTTTCCCTTGATTTTGTTATGCACACCGAATTCAAGCTGTTCAATCGTCCAGCGGGAAAATCTTTTGTGAAGGATTATTTGCAGGAATGGGGCCTGGCCGATATCGCAAATGAGCGGGTTAAAGATATCACCGCTGAGCAAAAGGCCCGCTTCGGCATAGCTTTGGCCTGTGTGGGTAAGCCAAAGATGATTGTTGTCGACGATATAGAGGATCAAATGACGATGAACCAGTCAAAAGCCCTCATGGAGTTGTTATTGAAAATTTCGCGAGAACTCGATCTCGTTGTTGTAGTAGGCATTATGGAGCGCGATTTGGCAGCGATGGCTGACAAGACCGTGTATCTATCGAAAGAAGGCGTATAACAATGGTAGGTAAGGAGTTTTGGTTTGCTGGCTCGGAATGGAAAAACATCAGTGCCTCAAAGATCATGTGGGTAGCTATTGCTGCAGTGGCTGTCATTCCTTTGTTGTATGGGGCCTTGTATCTAGCCGCCTTCGAAGACCCTTATGAAAATCTCAATACGGTCCCTGTTGCAGTGGTGAATGAGGATGATGGCGCACTTATTGCTGGCGAGCAGAGGAAGCTCGGAGATGAGATCGTTGAGCAGTTGAAGGATAATGACGAAGGGCTGCAATGGAATTTCGTTTCTGCCGAACAAGCTCGGGAAGGGCTCGCCAATGGCAGCTATTTTATGTCATGCACGATTCCCTCCGATTTTTCTGAAAGCTTGGCCTCGGCTGATACTGATGCCCCACGTCGCGGACAGATGAGCATCGTCTACAATCAAAGTGAGAATTTGCTGGCATCCCAAATCGGCGGTACGGTGTGGGACGAGGTTCGGCAAACTGTGAGCGATCAGGTGTCCAAAGAGTACTGGACGAATGTTTTCAGCCGTCTCTCCGACTCTGCAGTTGATATGGGCAGTGCGGCTGACGGGGCAGCAAGCCTAAATGAAGGTTTGCTCGACGCCTATACAGGTAGTGGTCTTATCGCCGACAATATAAAAACACTTCAAACGGGTGCAGGAACTCTGTATGCCGGCTTGAATACCTTATCAGCAGGCACTTCGTCTCTAGCTGATGGAGCGAACACTCTTGGTTCAGGATTGCAAACACTTTCTGGGGGTCTTATCAACGCTTCGGATGGGGCTCAAGCGTTGGCAGATGGCGCAGGCACCCTGCAAGAGGGCACATCGAGCCTTGCCTTAGGTGCGGCGAGCTTGGCACAGGCTGCACAATCGATGCCCAGCTCTGAGCAGATCGACCAATTGACTGAGGGATCGCAGGCTATCTCTCAGGGTTTCGAAAACGTGCAGGCGGGTATCGGATCTCCAGACGACACTTCAAGTCTGAGCTTGTATGGGGGTGTCAATACTCTCGTGGCAGGAATAGGAGAGTCTGGTGACAGCTACCCGTCTCAACAAACAGTGTTCGCTTTAATGAACAGTAGCAATGCGGCATATTAAGCTGCATTTCAGCTGCTCGCCTCTGACGATCCTGAAAATATGCAACTGGCGCAGGGTTATCTCACCCAGGCACAGGAACTTTCTGCCGCCGCACAATCTGCCCTCGTACAGGTTTCGGCGGGAGCAGGACAAGTGAAGACGGGTTTGGACGGTCTTTTAGCTGGTGTCTCGGGCTTACAAAATGGGTATGAAAGCATCTCGGGAGAGATTGCCCCTCTCGTGCAAAGCGCACCTGTCCTTAAGGCTTCCTTAGAAGAGCTTGCTTCAGGCGCCTCCCAGGTTGACCAAGGGGCATCATCGGTCGCCACGGGAACAAAGACACTTTCAGATGGTACGGTGGAGCTATCTGCTGGAGCACTCAGCGCAGAAAACGCTGCGACTCAAATATCAGACGGCGCACGTGAGCTTGTGAGCGGCAGCGAGGATGCGGCCACAGGAGCTTCAAGTATTGAAACTGGTGCAGGAGCTCTGCATGAAGCAGGAATAAAGTTGACGGATGGATTAGAGGATGCGGAGGCAGGGGCCCTAGAGCTCGCAGATGGATTGCGTGATGGGGCAGATGAGATGGTAGAGCAGACGTCAAATAGCGAACAAAAGGCTGAGGTCATGTCAAGACCAGTCGATCTTGATGAGTCGAATCTCACCTCTGTTAAAAATTTTGGCACCGGATTCGCCCCCTATTTCATGGGCTTGGGCCTTTGGGTGGGCGCTTTGATGGC
>CAYFQW010000005.1:0-39040 GCA_964345475.1 uncultured Raoultibacter sp. | reverse complement strand
CCGGATTCGCCCCCTATTTCATGGGCTTGGGCCTTTGGGTGGGCGCTTTGATGGCAGGTTTTGTGTTCAAGCCCCTCAATATGCGGTTTGTTCTTTCGGGTGGACATCCTCTTACTATAACCCTAGCAAACTATCTACCAATTGCCATGTTCTCAATAGCTCAGGCAACGCTTTTGATGCTTGTGTTGCAATTTGGCCTCAAGCTCCAAATCGATAATGTAGTAGGTTTCTACATCTTCGGTTATCTCACGGCCTTAAGCTTTGCTGCTGTTATGCAGTTTTTGATGGCTGCTTTTGGATTCCCCGGCAAATTCATAGCTATCATCATCCTTATGCTTCAGCTCACGGCTGCTGCCGGAACCTTCCCAATAGAAATGACGCCACAGTTCTTCCAAGTCATTCATCCCTACATGCCTATGAGCTATGTGGTTTCCGGAATGCGACAGATTATGACCGGGATTGACTTTTCTGTAGTATTCTTTGATGGTGGAGTTCTTCTCGTCTTGGGCCTTGCCTGTCTTGCCCTGACGAGTATTGTGGCGTACAGAAAGCGCACGGTACGTATGGAAGACTTCCATCCTCTTTTGGATTTGGCAATCTATTAAAAAGGAGATTCATACATGGGGAGGATAGAAAAAGCCCACGCCACCCGTACCGCGCTGTTAGAAGCGGCAGTACGGGTAATCGGGAAAAAGGGATACTCGGGCGCAACCGTAGATGAGATTGTTCAAGAAGCAGGCGTTTCAAAGGGCATCGCTTACTACCATTTCAAGGGCAAGGGAGAAATTGCATCGCAGGTTCTCAAAGAGGGCATTGATACGCTTATCAAACAGTTTGAGCAGGCGGTAGAACACGCTACCTCCGGTCCCGACGCTTTAACCCTGATGATTGAGTCATTTTCTTCCGCCATTTTCGAGAGGAGAGAGTTTGGAAGATTTTTCGTCTCTGAACTTTGGCGCGAAGGACGGATTTGGTCTGAAGATATGCGGGGCAAAGAGAAAATCTTACTCGATTTAATTAAAAGTGGGATTGAACGGTCAAAAAAAGAAGGTCTAGCGCGCCAAGAAATAGATGTTGATTTCGAAGCAGCAGCCTTGGTTGGCATGGTGCTCACTACGGCCTTATATTACATTGATGAGCCCGTTGACTCATCGTATGAAAAATTTATTGCCAACGTAAGAGATTTCGTACATCATGCCAACAGGATTGTTTCTGTTCAATAAAGCTACGCTTGTGAACTATGATTAGTTTTTGATGTATTCATGCTGCCATGAGGACTGTACCAGGGCACAGAGTATCGGAGGATGCATGCAAAGAAATGAAGACTCAGCGATGAACCGTCGTGCTTTTCTTACAGGAGTGGCTGCGACGGGAGTATGTGCTGCTGTCGGTGGGATGACGGCTTGCTCCTCAGATACAAAAAAGAAGGACTCTTCTAAGATAGGAGACAGCGGGACAGGCTTCATACGGGAGAGCCCCAAAAGTTCTTCTGCTATTGAATGGCTGGGCGAACCGCCTGATATCGATGATGATAGCTGCCACGACACCCTCGAGTATGAAGTTGTAGTTGTGGGCGCGGGCACTTCGGGATACTTCGCAGCAGCAGCCTCTGCTGAAAGCGGACTGAAAACCCTCCTGATTGAAAAGTCAACAAAAGGAAATGGAATCAGAACATCCGCAATGGGAGCAGTGGGAAGTTCTTTGCAGCAAGAGGTGGGAGTTGAAATCAATACGGTCGAGCTCCTCAGCGACTTGGATCGCTATGCCTCAGGAGGAGCCAATTTGGAGCTCATGCGTTTGTGGGCAGAACACTCTGGTGAAGCCCTTGATTGGTATGCAGATTTCCTATCAGGGTATGGTATGGAAGTGCAGCTTGAGTGGAATATGCCGGAAGATACACGCTATACGCAGTGGCCTTGTGGTCATGGAACAAACGGAGAGTATCCTTCCCGAGAAGAGGAGATCAGCCAGCTATTCAACGAGCACATCAGTTCTTATAGGGGATGCGAAGTGCTATTCTCCACATCCATGAAGTCTCTTATTGTGGAAAAATCTAAAGTTGTAGGCCTGTACGCTGAAGACAAGCGAGGAGAGAATATTCGCATAAACGCTTCGCTCGGCGTAGTTGTGGCGACAGGCGGGTATGCGCACAATCGCGAAATGTACACCGCAAGGCATGCGGTGCGGTATTCATGTCTCGGGGCTTTTGATGCCTTCACAAGTTGTGAAGGGGATGGGATACAGGCCCTTATGTGGATAGGAGCACAGCTCGAAGAGACGCCTACTTCGTACAGTGTCGATCGCTGTACGCTGCGCAGTGAGCAAAAAGTTGGGAACCCCTATGCACAAGGCTTTGATTACGGGTATTTCTTTTTTGGCTCGCAGCCTTTTTTGCGCGTTGATCCTGAGGGGAAGCGGTTCCATAACGAAAGCAGCCCTTCCGACTACGTGTTTTCAGCTTCAGCACAGCGTGCCGAAGATAAACGCTTTTGGCATCAGATATGGGATAGCAACTGGGAAGAGGATATCGCTCGCTTTCATACAACAGGAAGTTCTACTATCAGTTATCGGGAAGGCGCCGATCACGACGCCTGGCCCAGTATGATCGAGGACTGGATTATCCCCGAGATGGATGATTTTATTGAACAAGGCTTTATTCAACAAGCCGACACCCTCGAAGAGCTTGCAGAAAAGCTAGGAATCAGCGACGTTGAAGCTTTTCTAAACACCTGCAAACGACAGAATGAAAACTATGAGGCCGGGATAGATTCTGATTTCGGAAAAGAACCTTTCCGCCTTAGCAGACTTGAGCTCGCTCCTTTTTATGGGACAAAAGCAGCGGGGATAACGCTCTGTACCCTCGATGGTATACGTGTGAACGAAAACATGCAGCCTCTCGATGCCGAAGGATCGATTATTGAGGGGGTCTATGTCGTAGGAAACGATCAGGGAGGATGTTTTGCAGGCACGTATCCCGATTCGGTGCCAGGGCTTAATGCGGGTCGTTGCGCCACCTTTGGCCGCATGGTAGGAAAGATTTTGGCGACCTCAAAAAAGACCGCCAAGGCCGCCGAGGAATAAGTTGGGGAGAAGTGTAGAGGGAGGCAACTGACCCTGCGGCTTTGCCTTACACATGCCGAAGGGTCAGTTGCCGAGAGGATTAAATCATAAGCTTGCTGATGGCCTGGGTATAGGCAACTGGATCTTCGAGGGGAAGCCCTTCTACAAGAAGAGCCTGGTCATAGAGAATGCCAGTATAGAACTCAATTTTCTCGGTGTCTCCAGCTTCTTGCGCAGCCTTGAGCACCTCGAAGATAGTATGCTTAGTATTGATTTCTAAAACACGCTCGCTTTTGATACCGCCACTATCGGGCATTTGTGCGAGTATTTTCTCCATTTCAAGAGAGACGGGGCCCTCGGAGGTGAGTGCTGCAGGTGCTTCGTCCAGACGTGTAGAAACGGAAACCTTGCTTACTTTTTCACCAAGTGCTTCCTTCATCGTCTTAAAGAGTTCCTCAAATTCCTTAGCTGTTTCCTCTGCCGCACTCTTCTCTTCTTCTGTTTCAAGGCCTAGATCGCCGCTAGCAACGTTCTGGAAGGTCTTTTCCTTGTATTCAGGCATTGAGCTGAGGCAGAATTCATCAACATCTTGAGTGCAAAGCAATACGTCGTAACCTTTGTTGAGCACTGTTGTTACGATAGGCATTTTTGAAAGGCGGTCAACTGAATCGCCAGCAGCATAATAAATTATCTTTTGGTCGACTTGGGCGCTCTCGATATATTCGTCAAGCGTAATCATCTTCTGTTGTTGCGCAGAATAGAACAAAAGGAGATCGGCAAGAGTATCTTTTTGCATGCCGTAGCTACTGTACAGGCCGAACTTCAAGGCACGGCCAAATTCGTTAAAGAACTTCTCGTACCCCTCGCGATCTGTGTCGCGGAAGTCGGCCAGGTCTGATTTTATCTTCTTCTCTACCTTGCGGGCGATAGCGCGAAGTTGGCTGTTCTGCTGCAGGGTTTCGCGCGAGATGTTGAGGCTGAGGTCTTGTGAGTCAACGACACCGCGGACAAAGTTGAAGTAGTCGGGGAGAAGATCTTCGCACTTTTCCATGATGAGAACATTGGAGCTGTATAAGGCGAGGCCTTTTTTAAAATCCTTGCTGTAGAAGTCATGGGGCGCCTGCCCGGGAACGAACAGGAGAGCGTCATAGCTGAGTGTTCCTTCAGCATGGATTGAGAAGGTGCGAACAGGGTCTCTAAAATCATGAAAATCGGTTTTGTAGAATTCGTCGTATTCCTCCTGGCTCACTTCGGACGAAGCTCGCTTCCAAATAGGAATCATTGAATTGATGGTTTCCGTCTCGGTATAGCTTTCGTAGTCGGGCTCGTAGTCGTCCCCGGCGTCTTCTGGCTTTTCGAGCTCACGTGTTTTTTCAACTTCCATCTTAATAGGGTAGCGGATGTAATTCGAATAGCGCGTGATAAGATTTCTAAGGCCGAATTCACTTAAATACTGATCGTAATTTTCCTCGTCAGTATTGTCTCTCAAGCTGAGAATGACGTCGGTGCCATGCCCATCGCGCTCTCCTTCTGAGATGGAGTATCCTTTAATTCCGTCACTTTCCCAAACATAGGCAGTGTCGGAGCCGTAGGCCTTAGACACAACTTTTACGCTCTTGGCAACCATAAAGGAAGCATAGAAGCCTACACCGAACTGGCCAATGATATCAATATCGTCACCTTGGTTTTCAGTGTGCTCGTCTTTAAAGTCAAGGCTTCCAGAATGAGCGATTGTGCCAAGATTCTTATCGAGCTCTTGCTCTGACATACCTATTCCTGTATCGGATACGGTAATGGTGCGTGCCTCGGCATCAAAAGAAACCTCGATTTGGAGATCGGACCTATCGATGCTGCTGTCCTTCTCTGTGAGGCTTTTAAAGTAAAGCTTGTCGACCGCATCGGAGGCATTCGATATCAGTTCTCTCAAAAATATCTCTTTATTGGTATAGATTGAATGGATCATAAGATCGAGGAGTTTTTGGCTCTCTGTTTTAAATTTGCGCATAGATCGCTCATCCTTTCTTTTCTAAAATAGCACTCTTAGCTTGAGAGTGCTAAAATACAATTTTAGTAGTGCACACCTGCTTGTCAAGGCGCTTTTCCACATTTGCTTAGACTTACTACGATTGACAGTTTCTTGCGTGGTAGACTAAGCTCCTGTGTAGATGAGCACCTAGGCAGCCTGCAGTCAGGTAGCCACGCAAATAGGCGACTAAGTGAGGGAGTCATGATGGCACGGTATACCTTTTTAGGATATAAAAAATGCTCGACAAGTAGGAAAGCTCAAACATGGCTCGACGATCATGGTATCGAATATGAATGGCGTGACATGATACAAGAAAATCCAAACGCTGACGAGCTTAAGGAGTGGCACAGTCTAAGCGGGCTGCCAATCCGTCGACTCTTCAATACGAGCGGTGTTTTATATCGAGAGCAAAATGTGAAGCAACAATTAGATGCTGGTATGGATGAAGAGGATGCGTATAGGCTTTTGGCCACAGACGGAAAAATGGTCAGAAGGCCGATTCTCTTAGGCAAGGATTTCGCCTTCTTCGGCTTCCGCGAACAGGAGTGGGAAGAAAAACTGCTCTAAGGTATCCCAAGCGGCACGTTCCCGCACAGCAAATACTTTCTTCTAGCTGTGCGGGTCTTTAAAGCCTGAGCGTTCAGGCTTTAAGGTGTATCGGCTATATTTGGTGAATGAACAGTCCGCTCCGGAGCTTTGGCTCAAACCAGGTTGATTTCGGAGGCATAAGCAAATCGGCATCGGCAACAGCAAAGAGCTCTTCAATAGATGTCGGATACAGAGAAAAAGCGAGGGTCATGTCAGTGGACGCCCTTCGCTCCAGCTCCTCCATGCCCCGAATGCCGCCCACGAAATCTATGCGTTCATCATTGCGGGGATCCTCTATACCGAGCAGCGGCTCTAAAATTTTATCCTGCAAAAGGCTAACATCAAGGCCCGAGATAGGATCGTTTGCTTCGGGTGCCTCTTTACTTTGCAGACAGTACCAATGCCCCTCAAGAAACATTCCGAACTTTGCTTTACTGTCTGGCTTATAGGCTGTTTCATACGGGCCATCGACTATAAAGTCGGTACGCAGCGCATCAAGAAAGGTCGATGCTTCGAAGCCGTTCAAGCCCTTGACAACACGATTGTAGTCGAGAATGGTCAGCTGATCACTCGGAAACAGCACTGCCAAAAAATAGTCAGATTCTTGAGTTCGTGGAAGAGTACCCAATGCCTCGCGGCGACGCAGCCCCGACTTGACGGCGGAAGCAGCGCGGTGGTGACCATCTGCGATATAGAGATTGGGAATCTCAGAAAAGGTTCGACGCAGCATGTCGATGTCCTCTTCCTTGTTCAGGCGCCAAACGGTGTGGCGAACCTTGTCGGGCGCCATGAAATCATAGAGAGGGGGAACCAGTTTAGCTTTTTCAGTAAAGCTATCAATACTATCGTCGGGACGGAAGGTTAAAAAGATGGGCCCTGTTTGTGCCTCGAGGGCCTCTACATGCTTTATCCTGTTCACTTCTTTTGAAGCCCTCGTTTTTTCATGTCTTTTGACGCGATCTTCGAGGTAATCGTCTATCGATACACAGGCGACAATGCCTGTCTGGGAGATACCCGTCTTGGTGCTTAAGCGGTACAGGTAAAAGCTTGGCGTTTCATCAGTAATATAGGTTCCCGAATCGATATCATGTTCAAGTATAGATTTTGCCCGCTCAAAAACTTTTTCATCCTCATGATCAATGTCGTAGGGGAAGGTTGCTTCGCTCATATCGATACGGAGAAACGAGAGGGGGTGCTTCTCTATTTCTTCGCGCGCCTCTTCAAGACTGAAGACGTCGTAAGGAAGGGCGGCTGTTTGATATGCAAGATCAACGCGAGGGCGTATACAGGGAAAAGGTTTTATATCTGCCACAGAAAAGCACTCTTTCTTAATCGAACCAAAGGTCATTTCCTCTATAGCTTAGCTTATTCTTAAGCCTTTCAAAGGACGGCGGGAGATGAAATCGATAAAGGTGCGCCCTTACCCGTAGAAAGGGAGTATATTTATCAGACGCTGAGCCCGACAATGACGGTGACGAAGGCTATCAAAACACCGGCGATAGACTCGCCGCCTATCACGCCTGAAGCAACTACCAGACCTTGCTCGTCCGCTGCTTCTTTATACGGGGTTTGTTCTGAAGAAGGTTTCTTATTCATTTTCCTCCGACAAATCGTATCGTAGGAGAGCTTTATCAAGGCTCCGAGGAAGGCAGTAAACGACATATAGAAGGGAAGGTAGATACCAAGCCCGAGCATCATGACCGGCAAGCCGCAGAGATACAGCAAGCATCCTCCGAGCAGGCCAACGAGGAAGGCGGGAACAGATGGTATGCCCCCGACCATCGTAGCGACCATAGAGGCCTGTGCTGCAACAAAGCTTTGTCCGATACCGAATGATTCTGCGCCATAAGCCGACACCAGCGCAATCATGGCTAGAACTGCAATGAATGCTCCGATGATCCCTCCGATGGCCTGGGCAATCCATTGCGCCTTCGGGTTAGTTCCGAGAAGATGTCCCGCTTTGAAGTCGTTCATGACATCTCCCGCTAAACCGCAAGACACAGCGATAATCCCCGCTATAAAGAAGAGTTGTATCTGAGGGGTTTTCGACACAGCTGCTATGATGAGCAAAACAATAAGGCCGAATATCTCCATGGGATCTATGCCGGTCTGTCCGACACTCTGTGCGGCCATGGCCGTGGTCACCCAGGAGAAAAGAACGACAATAATACAAACAAGCGGATCGAGACGGAGCAAAAAGCAAAGAGCAAGGACGAGGGCGGCTACCGCGCATGCAATAAACCCCGCTGAAAGAGCTCGGTGTGTGGATGGAGAGGCGCTTTTTTGTTGGGAAAAGTCCTTTGAAGATTGAGGTGAGGCTTCTTGCGATGAGGAGGCATTCTTGCCAGCCCCAGACCCGAAGCCAGAGCCAGAGCCAGAACCAGCCTCAGACCCGAAGCCAGAGCCAGGCCCAGACCCGAAGCCAGAGCCAGCCCTCTTACGGTAATCCTTGGCAAGAGACATGAGCTTGGGCAGGGTTATCTTTAAAACGACACCTATTCCGCAGCCCATCATCGTACCCATGCCAAGGCTCGCGGCGATGCTCTGTCCACTTTCGACGCCCCAAAATCCAAGCTGGCTTCCGCCGAGAATAATGCCAAAACTTCCAAATAAGGCGCCTAAAAACCAAACCACTACGGATGAAGTTCCTACTAAAAAGCCGATAGCGAGGAGCATGGGGGAGTTGTAGATGCCAAAGGCTACCCCAGGAACAGAGACGGAGCCGAACAGAATTGTGGGAATAGAACCAAGCCAATCGCGTAGAACCGTAAAAATACCAGCAATTCCCATAGAGGAGAAAAGTTTCACGCCCGTTTTTCCACCCTTGTCGCCAGCAACTATAGTTTTAGCGGCTGCGGCTCCAATAGGAAACTCAAGCTCGGCATCTTCGATGAAGTGCCGCCGTAATCTAACTGAGGCAATGAGGCCGAGGCTTACCCCCGCAAGGGCAACGATGAGCATTTGTATAAAATTAACTTCGCCGAGACCTAAAATCCAAATACCTGGAATAGTGAAAGCCAGCCCTCCTGCAACCATCGAGCCCGCGCTCATAATAGTATGAGTTACATTTACTTCGTGGTAGTTAGTCTTTCCCAATGCTTTGAGGAAGAAAAGTGAAATGATAGCCGCAAAAATAATTGGCCAAGGAAGCGCACCCATTTTGAGGGCTGTGTATACCGATGTTGCGGTGATGACAATGCAACCGATGCTTCCGACAACGATTGCGCGCAGAGTCAGCTGACCCTTCAGCTCGTTCATACTAGCTCCTTTATCGTATATCCGCTCCCCCTTGATACAGGAAGTCGGGTTACAAACAGAACGGAACAAGTATACTAAAGATATACGACTTTGTGGAAGGGTTGTTTTGAATGAAAAAGAATACAGATGCTGATGTACTGCTCTCAATAAATATCGGCAACGATGTAATCGCCTTGGGCCTATCGGAGGAAGGGCGTCTTACAGAAGCCCGTTTTTTCTCCTGCCCCGAGAGGGCAACGGTCGACGAAGCCGAAGCGTTCATGTGCAGCTTTCTTGAATCAGTGCGGGTGCGAGGGAAGGATAGCAAGCCAGCCTCACCGCAGGCTGTCATACTTGCTTCGGTGGTACCCCTTTTAACAGCTACCTTCAGCGAGGCGGGGCAGCGCATAAGCGGCAGCCGTCCTTTAACGGTAGGACCAGGCCTGAAAACAGGTCTTCGTATGCGATACAACGACCCTGCAGAAATTGGAGCAGACAGGATTGCGAATTTGGTTGCAGCTTCCAGTCTGGAAGAAGCCCCCTTTATCGTTGCCGACTTTGGAACGTCGACGAACCTTTCCATTGTCGATAAGGAAGGGGCTTTTTGCGGAGGGCTCATTGCTCCAGGGATTCGCTTGTCGGCCCAGGCCCTTTCACGGGAGGCGGCACAGCTTGCGTCCGTTGATTTTAAGATGCCCAAGTCGGTCATAGGGAAGAACACCCAGGATGCCCTGCGTGCAGGAATCGTAGTAGGAGAGGCGGCTCGCGTCGATGGTCTCGTGGAGGCTATTTGGAACGAGCTTGGATACGAAACGAGTCTCATTGCAACGGGTCAGGACGCCTCGTTGATACAGGGCGTATCGAAACATATCGAGCGTATAGAAAAAACCTTGAGCCTCCAAGGATTGAACCTCCTCTACAGGGCAAATCGCCGTCGTTGAGAGGGGGCTACCCTGTTCGTCGTCATTGAGGACGGGAACTATTCTGTTGCGAGGCAGCTCGGAGCTCTGTTGGCAGCGAGCAAGGATTGCCGCCGCGAGACAGCTAGGCTTTAGGCTCGTCAGAATTGTCCGATTGATCCCGATCGTCAGATTCTTGCCCTTCCTTACCTGCAGGGAGGCTGACAAAGGGAATATTTTTTAATAGATGCTTGGGCGAAGGTGCCGTCTTTGCGTAACCTGTGCTCATGCCCTCACCGCGGTGATGGGAAAGCCTTTCACGTTCAGCACGAACTTCGCTGGGGCGTCTTGTATGGATGGCGGCTGCGGGGTCGCCGGATTCTGCTTGCAGAGGCTCTTCCTTAATAAAACCGAGACGGATACTTAAGAATTCCGATACCAGCAGAACGAGAAGTATGCTCATAATAATGAGATAACCTAAGACACCGCCAGGCAAGCCGGTGAAGCGAACAAGCAGAATCGGAATAAAGAGAGAGAAGCCGAAAGTTATTAAATAAAGCTTCGTAACCGCCTTTTGCTTGCGAAGAACGGTAATAACCTGGTAGAGGAAATCGATTCCAGCCGTCACGCCTCCGGCAACAAGCATAACGGTAATCAATCCCCTAAATTTCTCAAAATCAATTCCGTAGAAGAACCCGAGAAGGGGCACCCCTATCCAGTCCATTACAAAGATCGAGAAAACAGTAAGGACAGCGATCATAAGGAGAATCACGATGATAAGGAGATCGAATTTTTTCCGGTCGCTTTTTTCCGCCCACAAATTTGCCATTCTTAAAAATTGGGGCCGGTAGACGAATTGAGAAAAAAGGAGGATAGTCTGAGCGGGGAAGTACATGGCGTTGAAGTAGAGCTGATTGTCATAACTCAAAACACCTTCCATGACAAACTTTGGCATAGAATCGATGAGATTGAACATGAATAGGGCAATAAAAAGAGGAAAGCATTGCGAAAGAAGAGCCTTGATATTCTCAAAAACGGGGCGTTTGGATTTTGGTGTTTCGAGATAGGCAAGGGGGAGGCTGATTATAACAAAGCAAAGAATTGCGACAACGGCCATGGCAATACAGGATGCCGGCAGATTGCGCGTAATAAGCAGGACAAGAGAAAATATCGTGAAAGAAAACACCGAACGTATAGACTGCGAGACACCTGCGAGATACAGCTTGCCTACCTGCTGCAAACGGCCTTCGTATGCATCAGCCAATCCATCAACAATCTTATGGGCATATACGGCCATACTGATGATGAACATTTCTTCGGTATAGCCTCGTACGAAACAGTACAGTATACCCAGTATAAGAGCGACCACACAGGTGATAATACGATTGATTTGATAGTCGGAAAAAGAGTAGGCTTCGTTAAGATCGGAAACTTGGAAGGTTCGTATTCCGTAATTTGCGGCAAACATGAGAAGCAGGCCCACTACAAAGGCCATTGAGAACATACCAGCCTGTTCCACTCCAACAAGCTGTGTCACCACCATGGTAAGCAAGGGGAAGGTAAGCCCCCAGGTAACCCCTCCAATGGTATTCCAAACATAATCTCGCGATGTGCGGTTGGCTGCATACATCGCGTCCTGACTGCTGAAAGACTTGTCGGAGGCAGCACCTAATAAACGGTTAAACCATTCGTTGATAATGCGCTGTAAGAACCAAGGTTTACTTTGTTTTTTCTCCCGGGAAGGGGACAAGGTCTTTTTTCTTGCCCTATTTTTGTAATCCTTTTTCATGCCTCGATTATATGACAAAGCAACAAGCCTTGCTGAGCAAAGGAGAGAGCACCCGACAATGTTCACAGCTCTTTCTTGCTTTGGGCAAATCTAGCCAATGAGATTGAAGTAGAACAGGAGGCCCAGGATTCCTGCTGCAACAACTACGGCAACAATAATGCGAAGCCAAACAGGGGTCTTAAGTTTTTTCGAAGGGAGGAAGAGCATGACAAGAGCCCCGCCAACTGCTCCACCCATATGGCCTACGAGCGATATTGAGGGGATTAAAATGGAATATAGGATATTGATCCCGATGATGGTCCACATACCTTTGCTGTAGGACGCCAAATGTCGATTCGGCCCTTTCATGAGGACCGATAAAAGAGCTGCGGCTACAAAAAGCCCGAACACGCTTGTCGAAGCTCCCGCAGAAACACCTCCGTATTGAAAGATGAACGAAGCCAAATTACCTATAAAGCCAGAAACGAAGTACAGCAGGAAAAAGTTCAGGCGGCCAAGAACCTGCTCGAGAAGAGGCCCTATCATAAAAAGGGCTCCCATATTGAAGAGGAGGTGCATGAGGTCAAAATGCAATAAGATCGGGGCAATAAAGCGCCATAAGCCACTCGCATCATTGATATAGGGGCCATACATTGCCCCCATATCGAGCATTACATATACCGAAACTGAAAAGCTGCGTGAAAGTATCATCTCAACAAAGTAGATGGCTATTGTGCAGGCAAGAATGATGGAGGTGACGGTATTCTTCTTGAGGAATTGCACAAACGAGCTATCCTCTTTTGCAAGCTCTTGGGGGACCGGCCGCTGAAAGCCTCGAGGGTCCTGCCTGCTGTCTTCTTGGTCCCGCTCATGTGGAGCCTGATTTTTGTTTTGAGGTGAGAGTTCGCGCATAAGCTCCCTTAGGGCTGGTTTCAATGTTTGCTAGTATATCTTTCTTGAGTCGCCTGCTTTAATTCTCCACCTATAATCCGTGTCGGAGATAGGCAGTATGAGAGTCGTGTCGATTTCAGGCAGTGTAGTTTTTTGGTGACATGGGCGCTCAGAGCTAAGCGCCTTGGCGTTGGCTGCGCCGAGCGCTCTCTTCGATTGCTGTAGCCCTCTAGACAAAAAGCCTTGGCGCTTTGAGATTATTTGCAGAAGAAACAAGCAGCCTGGCTACGATTTAGTACAATACTCTGACGCATGCATTCATGAGCATGCAGCCCTATATACATATATGTTAGTGAATTACGGCATTCAGCATCATCAGCTGCAATGCAAGAAAGAAGAGTCCGTCATGACAAAAGGCAGTTACTCCTTTACCACCCCCATCTACTACGTAAATGCGGTGCCTCACCTAGGGACAGCATATACCACCGTCGCTGCTGATACGGTAGCCCGGTACCAACGAATGAACGGCTACGACGTAGCCTTTGTAACGGGTCTTGATGAGCACGGCCAGAAAATTGCTGAAACAGCTGAAAAAAATGGAATGGACCCCCTTGCCTGGTGTGACTCAATGGAGCCCCATTTTCGAAAAGCTTGGGATATGCTGGATATCACCTATACCGATTTTGTTCGTACGACGGAACCCCGCCATGCGCGAACAGTGCAAGAATTTTGGACTGACCTCTACGAAAAGGGATGGCTGTACAAGGGCGCATACGAAGGTTGGTACTGCGTACATGAGGAAACTTATTATGCAGAAGGCGAGCTTGAAAAGGACGAAGACGGCGTCTTTGTCTGTCCCGACTGCAAGCGTCCAGTGCGGCAGTCTTCAGGCGAGGAGAACTGGTTTTTCAAACTTTCAGAATTCCAGGACAAACTACTTGCACTGTACGAGGAGAACCCCGATTTCGTACGTCCTGCATCACGGCGCAATGAAATCATCTCCTTTGTAAGCCGAGGCCTTAAAGATCTTTCCATTTCTCGTTCAACCTTCGACTGGGGGGTGCCGCTTCCCTTTGATAAGGGGCACGTTGCCTATGTGTGGGCAGACGCTCTGCTGGCCTATATCACGGGTATCGGCTATGCCGATCCAGAGCGGCCAGGCGAGTTCGCTGAGCGCTGGCCCATGCAATACCATTTCGTGGGCAAGGATATTATTCGCTTCCATTGTGTGATTTGGCCTGCCATGCTCATGGCGGCTGGCCTGCCTATTACGCATACGGTATTTGGACATGGCTTCTTGCTTACCAAGGGCGAGAAAATGTCTAAATCCAAGGGAAATGCCTTGAGCCCAAAAGATTTGATACAGGTGTTTGGCGTCGACGCCTATCGGTATTATTTTATGAGCGACGTGCAGTTCGGTTCCGATGGCTCTATCTCTCTCGAGCGTATGGTGCAGGTTTATAATGCAGACCTGGCTAATACCTGGGGAAACCTGTGTTCCCGCGTCTTCAACATGGCAAAAAAGTATTTCGACGGAAAGGTTCCTGCGGCCGACACGTCTACCACAAACCCCTTGCAAAGCGTGGCGGACGGGCTCTACGCCGAGTATGATGCCTGCATGAATCGTGTCGACTTCAGCGGTGCAGCTGCCGCTGTTCACAAACTGGCAGGCCGTGCAAACTTGTATGTCGAGGAGTCGGCGCCGTGGAATTTGGCTAAGCAGGAAGAGACTGCCGGTGAGCTTGCGCAGGTTATATATAATGCCCTCGAAGCCATTCGTATCATAGCCTTGTACCTGGCCCCCTTTATGCCGAACACCTCTAACGAAGTGTTTTCCCGCTTAAGCCTGGGAAATGTTCACGAGGTGACTGATATCGAACACGCAGGAAGCTGGGGAGGCTTACCTGCAGGCAATATGGTTGAAACAGGAGACCCCCTGTTCCCCCGCCTTGATCTTGATGCCCTCGATTTCGACACAGAATAGCGGCTGGGATCCATGGAAAAAAAGGAAACCGAGTTTCAGGACAGTCTTTTTCGAAGAAAAGGAAAAAAGGGAGCCTACCAGCTTGTTGATAAGCCGAACCCTCCTCTTGAAGCTCCGATTGCCGACACGCACGCTCACCTTGCGATGCTCGATAATCCGGCACTTAGCCTCGCTCGCTGCGCGGCCAATGGAGTTGACTTCATTTGCTGCATAAGTGATCCGAGCGACGAGGATGCCCTTATCCCTTATCAGGAGGTAGATAACTGGCGCTACGAGGCCCGGCATATGCTCTCGCATATGCCGTCAGACTCGTATAGGGAGGGGGAAGAGCAGCAAGTTCCCGAGGTCAGGGTCGCCATAGGATGCCATCCTCACAACGCACGACTGTTCGACAAGCAGACGAGCTTGCTTTTGCTGAAAAGCCTTCACCATCCTCTGACCTGTGCAATAGGAGAAGTAGGCCTCGACTACCATTACGATCTTTCTCCACGTTCAACTCAAAAAGAAGTGTTCCGCGAGCAAATATCTTTAGCCCATGAGAGCGGACTGCCCATCATCCTTCACCTGCGTGAGGCGCATGATGACGCGCTTGCGATACTTGAAAAAGAGGGATTTCCCGCAGGCGGAACTCTTTTGCACTGCTACACCCTCGACGCTCCAAGTCTGAAACCATGGATTGAGCATGATTGCTACCTGGCTTTTGGGGGATCGATTACGTTTAAGAAAAGTGACGATATCCGAGAAGCAGCCAAGTTGGTTCCCCTCAATCGCCTCTTAAGCGAGACGGATGCCCCCTATATGGCCCCCGATCCTATGAGGGGTATGGCATGCGGCCCCGAACACAGCATTTTTGTTGCAGAAAAACTTGCGGAATTGCGGGGATGCAGGCCTGGTAAAGAACGAAAAGATTTCCTCAACGAAATTCATTCAAACGCCCTTGCCTTGTTGAACAGAAGCTTGACTTCGTGGCAATTGAGGGGATGAGGAATGGCTGAAGGAGGCAACAAGAGCAGAACGCTCATCATTTCGGGATCTCCGCGTAAAAAGGGAAGATCTGCGAAGGTAGTGGAGGTCTTGCTTGAGCAGCGTCCTCAAGATGAGATATACCAGATCTTTTCCTTAGCAGAGCATCAGGTTCTGCCCTGCACCGCATGTAATGCATGTAAAAACACAGGCGACTGCTGCATCGACGATGATATGCAAGCTTTATATGCCTGGCTTGAAGCCGCAGACAAGCTCATCGTAGTTTCACCCGTTTACTTTGCCGGTCCGCCTGCACAGTTGAAGGCGGTATTCGATAGACTTCAGGCGTATTTCTGGGAGTACATGGAAGAGCGCGCATCGAAACAGGCTTCGCCGGGGGACCCCTCCCGTACGAGGAAACGACCAGCAGAGTTGTATGTGCTCGGCGATGGAGGCGACCCCCATGGCTTTGAGCCCTTACGCACGATTGCTCAATCTGCCTTGGCTATTGCCGGGTTTTCTCTCGATGCAGTTCACGATCTTGTTGGCTTGAACAAAGAGGAGCTTGCGGCAAAGCTTTCGAAGGAATTCTCAGGGAAAGCTATAGAAAACGCCCCAGGCAATCAGAGGGAAAAACCAAATCATGGATAAGTTGTCTCCTCTGGCAAGTGTAGCGGCTACACGTGAGGTCTTAGAGGACTACGGCTTGATAACGAAAAAAAGTCTCGGCCAACATTTCCTTATACAGGATGCTATTGTGCGTAAAATTTGCGAGCTGGCAGATTTAAAGGTATGCGACACGGTAATCGAGGTCGGCCCGGGCATTGGAACGCTTACCATAGCACTGCTCAAACAGGCGCATCAGGTAATTTCGATTGAGCGTGACACCGAACTCCTGGAGGTATTGCAAAGCACGTGTAAGCCTTGGGAAGATCGCTTCGCCCTGATTAACCAAGACGCCCTCGATGTCGAAATATCAGACCTGCAGAAGGCACTGACTTCAAAATTTGGAACACATGAAAATATACGGGACAAAAGCGCTGTAAAGCTTGTTTCGAATCTGCCATATGCGGTAGCAGCAAGCATCATACTCGATTACTTTGAGAAGTTTGATGTTCTGGGAAGTGCAACAGTGATGGTTCAAAGCGAGGTTGCCGACCGTATATGTGCGCATCCAGGATCGAAGGCGTACGGCTCCTACACCGTCAAACTTTCGCTTTTCGCAGAAGTGAAAGGGCGTTTCTCCGTTGGGCCTGGCAATTTCTTTCCGCCTCCACGAGTCAGCAGCTCTGTTTTAAGGCTCGACAGGGTGAGGCCAAAGGACACGTCAGGGTTCGCCATCGACGAAGAGCTTCGGCGAGCCTCGTGTAAGATGGCAGATGCCGCATTTGCCAACCGGAGAAAAACCATCGTCAACTCATGCAGAACATTCTTTTCCGCGCAGGGACCCTCGGGGGAGAATATTGCCCAAAGAGTACCTGAGATTTTGGCTCAGGCAAATATTGATCCAAGACGTCGCGGAGAGACGCTTGCTCGTGAGGATTTCATAGAGCTCGGGAAGGCATTCCTTAGTCAGGGAATATAAAATGTTGCCTTGATCATGCTCAAACATGAATAAAGTGTGTGTTCATTCTAGGATGCTTTTGAATTGAGGTATACATTGCAAGGAGTATTGACCTACGTGATATAATATAAAAAGTTATCTTTGTGTATTGAGCTTAAAGGCGCTGTATAGAGGCAAGCAGTGCTTATAAATATGGAAAAGGATAGGTATGGATTTAACAAAGCAAGTTGGTCTAGTCGGATCGATCCACGACACCCTCAATGATTTCGTAGGACAAAGACTGAGCGTACGGGCTAATATGGGGCGCTCGAGAATAGTTGAGAGCGAAGGCGTATTAATGCAGGTGCATCCTCAGCTATTCATAATGGAAGTAGATAGAAAACGAGGCAGAACTGCTCGGCAGTCGTATCAGTATGTTGATGTGCTCACCGGAATGGTCGAGTTAAGCCAAGATGGCGAACCCCTTTTTGGGCCCTTCATCGAAGAGCCTCCTCTCGAAGAAAGTGCGCTGACTCTCGATATCGAGGAAGATCAGCTTGAAGAGCAGAAGGAAGAGGCTGTTACGCTGTCTTAACCCCCTCACTCTTAAGGTATATCCTGAAAAAAGAAACCCAGCTAAGTCGATAAGATTTAGCTGGGTTTTTGCGTGAGGGCTTTTGTTGTCTGCCATGCCGACCGCGCCAGCCAAACATGCCTGCCAGACGCCCTGTCGAACACGTCGACGGATGCACCTGGCAGGAAAACTCAGTATTGCTTAAATGAAGATAAACACTGCTAAGAAGGCTAGAGCTGAAACCCACATAAGAGGTTTAATCTCTTTAATCTTCCCTTGAACAATCATAATCGCGACATAGGAAATGAATCCGAACCCTATACCGTTGGTGATAGAGTAGGTCAAAGGAATGGCGGCAATGGTGATAAAGGCGGGGAAGGCCGAAGAAATCTCAGTCCAATCGATGTCCTTAACGCCCGTCATCATAAGGTAGCCGACCACCACGAGGGCCCCACACGTTGCAGCACTTGAGACAAGGCTGACTACGGGAGCTAAAAAGGCGAATACAGCAAACAGAACACCAATTACTATATTGGAAAGACCAGTTCGAGCACCAGCTGCAGCACCAGATACCGACTCAACGAAAGAGGTGATAGAGCTCGCTCCAAGGAAGCCACCTACAGCCGCCGCCGCTGAGTCTACTGCCAAAATCGGTTTGATGTCCGCAACATTGCCGTCTTTATCAACAAAGTCTCCCTGATCGCCTACGGCTACTACGGTGCCCATGGTGTCGAAGAAGTCGCTCATAAGTAAGCTGAACACAAACATGAGCAGTATCGGTTGCATGAATACTTCGATGATAGCCACAGTCCCCTCAGGAGTAGTTTGGAAGGGGGCGGCAAAGGTTGAGAAGTCAGGAACAAAAGAGAAGTCGCCTGCTATCTGCGTGACGCCCAGCGGCACTCCAACAACCACTGCGATAACAATCGAAAGAACCAAGCCAGCCTTAATATTCAAAGCCGTAAAAATAAGCGCACTTAAAATAGAAACAATAGCAACGATAGTCGTAGGGCTCGTTAAGTCTCCCAGAGCCAAAAAAGTTGAGTCGTCGGAAACAACGATTCCTCCACCCTTAAGCCCGATGAAGGCAATGAAGAGGCCGATACCGATACCGATAGCACGCCGTAGGGAGACAGGAATGGCATTCATGATTGCTTCGCGCAGGCCGCAGAGGACCAGGATAAGGATGAGAATACCCTCTACGAACACAACCGCCATGGCGACACGCCAGTCAACGCCAACAGCCCCACAAAGGCTGAACGCAACTATCGCGTTGATACCCATACCTGAAGCTAGCGCGATGGGCCTATTGGCAATCAAGCCCATTGCGATAGTCATGATAGCGGCACCGAAGCAAGTTGCAGTCAGCGCAGCATCAAAGGGAATACCTGCTGCTACCATCATCGAAGGGTTTACGGCGATGATATAGGCCATCGCCAAAAAGCTTGTAAGCCCACCAATAATCTCGGTAGATATGCTGCTTCCCCGTTCAGAGATCTTAAAAAACTTGTCCAAAATAAACCATCCTTCCTTGTCATTCCCCTTACATTTTGAAGCCGTATTTCTCTTAGCTATCTGCCGAAAAGTATGATAGCATCAGTCACTGACTTTCCCTGTGAGAATCCGCCCTGAAGGCACGACGGTAGATCGAAAGGAGCTGACGTGGAAGGAAATATCCTTTTGGCCTTTGGCCTAACCACTTTGGCGGGGCTTTCTACCGGTATCGGCAGTGCTATCGTTTTTTTTGCAAAGAAGACAAATACCAAATTTTTAGCACTCAGCCTCGGTTTTTCTGCAGGAGTCATGATCTACGTTTCCATGGTTGAGCTTTTTGCTGAATCGCAAAGTATTCTTCAGGGCATAATGGGCGATAGGAA
Organism: uncultured Raoultibacter sp.; assembly: GCA_964345475.1. GTDB lineage: Bacteria > Actinomycetota > Coriobacteriia > Coriobacteriales > Eggerthellaceae > WRIS01. The sequence goes on along the minus strand of CAYFQW010000005.1, from coordinate 19,630 downwards.
GGGCATGGCTATTGTCCTCCTATCGTTTTTTGGTGGCATGCTGCTCATTGCCATCATCGACCGTATGGTTCCCCACGATGAAAATCCCCATGAATTTGAGTATTCGGAAGAGGTGCATCGTCTTCAGTGCGGCGATATGAAACTATGTAGTGAGCCGGTGCAGGCAAAGGAAAGCACCGAGGGACTCATGCGCACGGGAATACTTACCGCTATGGCTATAGCAATTCACAACTTTCCTGAAGGCATAGCAACCTTTGTAGCCGCCTTGCACGACCCGGTTATTGCCCTTCCCATTGTGGTCGCCATTGCTCTGCACAATATTCCTGAAGGCATTGCTGTGTCGGTGCCTGTTTTTTACGCAACGGGCGATAGAAAAAAAGCCTTCTTCTACTCCTTTGCTTCAGGGCTTGCAGAGCCCCTTGGGGCCCTGGTCGGGTTCCTTATCCTCATGCCTTTCCTGAACGATATGATGTACGGAATTATCTTTGCGGGCATTGCCGGCATCATGGTATTTATCTCTTTCGACGAGCTTTTACCAGCAGCTCGTGAGTACGGAGAGCACCACCTGTCGATTTATGGATTGGTAGCCGGCATGGTTGTTATGTCAGTAAGCCTGCTTCTCTTTCTTTAGGGGTGTGCTAGGACAGGGAATCCTCGAAGAAAGAAGCAAAAGAAAAGCTCGCAAAAGAAAAGAACCCAAAGAAAAAACCTTCAACATACTCCTGGACGATGGTCATTCGAGGAATAAAGGTGCCGTCGCCGACCAGTTTTGGATGCTCGAGCTGTGGCGGCTTAGTGTGTGTTAAGGTTTTCCTTTTTGCCCTCGTAAATCCTTGTGGTATTCTGTCTTGAGCACAAAATTGGATGACGATTTCGGGAGAGATTTACGCAGGTTCGTAAACGCCGAAGGGGCTAAAAACTCTCAGGCAAAAGGACTGAAATCCGACAAGCCTCTGGAAAGAGCTACTGCAGCCGCCGACGAAGCAAGCCGGACCTTGTGTGTGGACATAAGTTCAGGTGCATCTTTCAGGTACAGAAGACAGGGGTTATTTAGGATTTCTCGATCTTTTTTTGCTGTTGTGGTGTGGGTATCTCTCGTTTGAAATGCAGCCTTTTTTGCTGCAGACGAATGTGAAGGTGCAGGCAACTTGTACGATGCCTGACAGAACGGGAGATTGGTATGCAAAAGAAAACGCCGCTATATGACTGTCATATTGCAGCCGGCGGGAAAATGGTCGAGTTTGCGGGGTACACCCTTCCTGTCGAATATACGACAGGTCTTATCAAAGAACACAATGCAGTGCGTGAGGCCTGTGGCCTTTTCGATGTTTCTCACATGGGGGAGTTTGAGCTTTCAGGACCTGGCGCCCTCGCTTCCCTTAATCATCTTTTAACAAATAATTACGACAGTCTTGCAGTCGGTAAATGCAGATACAGCACCATGTGCTACGAGGATGGGGGCGTAGTCGACGATCTCATCGTATACCGCCGATCCGAAGCAGGATACTTTATCATTGTCAATGCGGCAAACAAGGAGAAGGATTTCGCATGGATGAGCGATCACCTCGTTGGCGATACAGACATCCGCGATGCTTCTGATGAGTATGCCCTGCTGGCACTTCAAGGACCGCTTGCCAAAGAGATACTCCCACAGGTGTGCGACGAAAGTCTTCTCCCTCAAGCATATTTCAGTTTTACCTATCCAATTGAAGTTGCCGGAGTTACCTGCCTTGTGAGCCGTACGGGCTACACGGGAAGCTTTGGCTATGAGCTCTATTGCGCATCGGAGGAGGCCCCTGCTCTTTGGGACGCTCTTCTTGAAGCGGGCGAGCAGGCGGGGCTTATACCCTGCGGCCTGGGTGCTCGCGACACCTTGCGCCTTGAAGCGAGCATGCCCTTATATGGCCATGAAATGAATGAATGCATTGATCCTTTGGAAGCAGGACTGAGCTTTTGCGTCAAGCTTGACAAGCCTGAGTTTATTGGCAGGGACGCCCTTATTGCTAAAGGAACCCCGAAGCGCAAGCGCGTGGGGCTTGAGGTTCTTGGCCGCGGTATTGTAAGGGAGCAGGCTCCGGTTTTTGTTGAGGGGCAACAGATTGGTGAAACGACCTCGGGAACATATTGTCCCGCACTCAAAAAATCATGCGCCATGGCCCTCGTCGACGCAGAAGGATGTCAGTTGGGTGATACGGTGGAAGCAGAAGTTCGTGGTAGGCGCATAGAATGCAAAGTTGTAGCCATGCCCTTCTATACAAACAAAGGCTAAGGCCGCCACAGTATTCGATGTGAAGGTACGAACGTGCAGAAACCAAAAAAGTACGAACGTACGGAAACCAAAAAGGCACGAACGTGCAGAAAATAAATAAGCTTGAACAAAAAAATGCGTGAAGTTGGAAGAAGAGGAGTTGTACATGAAGGTCCCTGAGAATTTGAAATACACCCCAAGCCACGAGTGGGCTCTTGTCGAAGGAACAAAAGCAAAAATAGGCATTACGGATTTTGCCCAGAGCCAGCTCGGGGATATCGTTTTTATTAACCTGCCCGAACCGGGTGACGAACTTGTTGCAGGAGAGCCCTTCTCTGATGTAGAGTCAGTAAAGGCAGTATCTGAAGTGGTCAGCCCCGTGAGCGGTGTTGTGACCGCTGTCAACGAGGATCTGCTCGATGATCCGGCGCTTATTAACGAATCCTCGTACGAGGCATGGTTTGTCGAGGTCGACTCTGTTGTTGAGGGCGACGACTTGCTTGATGCGGCGGCATACCTGGCACATTGCGAGGCTTAAAGAAGCGTATATGAAAGACGAGTCTATGAACTATTATATGCCGCTGGCACCTAGTGATCAGGCGGAGATGCTCAAGGTTTTAGGCTATACCTCGATTGACGATCTGTATGCTGCGGTTCCTCCCGAAGTCCTCTTAGATGAGCTCAATCTGCCCGAAGGCATATCTGAGCTCGAGCTCATGCAGAACGTTTCAGGGTTGGCTGCTAAGAATACGGTCTTCCCTTCGATATTCCGCGGAGCCGGTGCATACCATCGCTATATTCCCGCCTTGGTAAAAACGGTGATATCGAAAGAAGAGTTCCTCACCTCATATACGCCTTACCAGGCGGAGATAAGCCAAGGTGTCTTGCAGTCCATTTTCGAATACCAGAGTATGATATGCGAGCTGACAGGGCTCGATGCCTCCAACGCCTCCTTATACGATGGCGCAAGTGCGGCAGCCGAGGCTGTCCTTATGTGCCAGGAGCGAAAGAGGAGCAGGGTAGTTATTTCTGCTACCGTTAACCCGCAGTGGATAGAAGTAGTCGAAACTTACTGCGCAAGCCGATCGATAGAAGTAAGGGTCGTTCCGGCAAAAGAAGGAACGACGGATATCGAGGCCTTTACTGCTGCTTTGGGCGAAGATGCAGCCTGCGGCTTGTTTCAGCAAATTAACTATTTCGGTATTCTCGAGGAAACGGAAGAGCTCGTTGCCGCTATTAAGGCAAGCGGGGCCAAGGCTATAGTGGGCGCTGAGCCTATATCCCTCGGCATCCTGCAAAGCCCCGGAGAATTAGGCGCAGATATCTGTGTTGCAGAAGGGCAGCCCCTCGGGCTTCCCCTTTCCTTTGGAGGACCCTATTTAGGTATTATCGCCTGCGTTGAAAAACTCGTGCGCAGGCTGCCGGGCCGCATTGTGGGGCAGACACAAGACGCGCAGGGGAATCGGGCCTTCGTTTTAACCCTGCAAGCCCGCGAACAGCATATCAGACGGGAAAAGGCCTCTTCCAACGTATGTTCGAATCAGGCTCTTTGCGCCTTAGCAGCAGGAGTGTACCTCGCATCTATGGGAGCCAAAGGTCTGGAAACAGCCGCCCAGAATAGCTACTCTAAGGCACAGTATGCTCTGGATGCCATCTGCTCAATCGAAGGTTTTGAGCGAGCTTATTCGGCACCTTGCTTCAATGAGTTTGTTACCACCTGCAGCTACGATGTCAGGCAGCTTGATGCATATCTTGCCAAGCTTGGAATTCTTGGAGGGCTTCCCGTGGCAGTAGATACACAAAGCGGGCTCGTATCTTCCGCAAGGAAAGAAGCGCCAGGAAAAGCAGAGGGAGAAACACCGGAAGAGGCGTTAGGCAAAGCGGCGGGAGAAGAGCCAAACCCGAATGCGCTCTTGTGGTGCACGACTGAAATGAATACGAAGGCTCAAATTGATGAGCTTATAGAAGCTTTGAATTGCTTTGCTGCGGAGGTTGGATAAGATGGATCTTGTATTCGAACTTTCAAAACCAGGCCGCGGTAGCGATCACCTCCCTCACTGTGATGTCGCGCAGGCCGAGCTAAACCCTCGTTTTATGAGAAAAGAGCGACCCAACTTGCCCGAGGTTGCCGAGGTAGATCTCGCTAGGCATTACACGAGGCTCGCCAATGAGGCTTTTGGGGTGTGCAATGGCTTTTATCCTTTGGGCTCTTGTACGATGAAGTACAACCCTCGGGTCAACGAAGAGCTCAGCTCGCTTCCAGGCTTCAGCGGCCTGCATCCCTTGCAAGCAGAATCATCGGTGCAAGGCGCCCTTGAGCTGATGTATCTTACCGAAAAGGCGTTGGCGGAAATCACGGGCATGGACGCAGTCAGCTTGCAGCCCGCGGCAGGTGCACACGGAGAATACACCGGGGTTTTGCTTATACGGGCATACCATGAGGCTGCAGGCGATACGGCTCGCACGAAGCTGATCGTTCCCGATTCGGCGCATGGAACAAATCCAGCAACAGCCAGTATGGCAGGGTATGAGACGGTTAACGTGGCTTCCAAGCCTGACGGAAGTGTCGACCTTGATGCCTTGCGCGCGGTGGTGGGTCCAGATACAGCAGGGCTTATGCTTACCAATCCGAATACGGTTGGCATTTTCGACCCGAATATCTTAGAGATATGCGACATCATTCACGAAGCAGGCGGCCTTTGCTATTACGACGGGGCGAACCTGAATGCGATTATGGGCATAACACGCCCGGGCGACATGGGCTTTGATTGTGTGCACCTGAACCTGCACAAAACCTTTTCGACTCCCCATGGAGGGGGCGGGCCCGGCTCTGGACCAGTAGGATGCAAGACCCATCTGGCTCAGTTTCTTCCCGCACCTCACGTAGAGAAGCATGAAGGCTCCTATCGTTTCCATAGGCCAGAATCTTCTATTGGAAGAATGAAAGCCTTTTACGGCAACTTTGCAGTGATAGTTAAAGCCTATTCCTACATCTTACGTTTAGGAAAAGAAGGCATACCCGCCTCTGCGAAGGGTTCAGTCCTTAACGCGAACTACCTCATGCATCGCTTGAAAGACACCTACTCTGTTGCGTATCCAGCTCCCTGCATGCATGAGTTCGTGCTTTCTTTAGATTCCCTGAAGGAAGAAACGGGGTACGCAGCCTTAGATGTTGCAAAGAGGCTTCTCGACTTTGATATGCATCCACCGACAATGTACTTCCCGCATATCGTGCACGAGGCTTTGATGTTCGAGCCGACAGAAACAGAAAGCCGTGAAACGCTCGATAGGGCAGCCGAGGTTCTTTTGCAAATTTGGGAAGAAGCCCATGACGATGCAGTTAATCTGCACGAAGCTCCTTTTACGAAGCTCATTGGACGGCCTGATGAAGTGCAGGCGGCTCGCAAGCCTATACTTCGCTGGAAAATAGAGGACTCGGATTCTTGATTTATCTGAGCAGGGAAACTGACCCCTATACCAACATTGCTTACGAACGACTTTTAATGGACAGACTTGCTCCGCGTGAGCAAGTCTTGTTTCTTTGGCAGAATGCCCACACCATTGTTATTGGGCGCAACCAAGATGCGCATAGGGAATGTCGTGTAGATGAGTTTGAAGCAAGCGGCGGCCGCCTTGCCCGACGTTTTTCTGGCGGGGGCGCTGTGTACCATGATACAGGAAACTTGAATTTCACCTTTATATCGCCGCGGGAGGACTATAGCGTTTCTCGCAACATGGACATATTATGCAAGACCGTTCAATCTTTCGGTCTTCCCGCAGAGCTGTCAGGTAGAAACGATCTCCAGATTGGCGATGCTAAGTTTTCGGGGAATGCTTTTTTCAATACGAAGAAGGCAGGCTGCCATCATGGGACTATCATGGTAGATGTAGACACTTCCCAACTGGCACGCTATCTGCAGCCCGACCCAAGGAAACTTGAACGGAAGGGCGTTGCCTCTGTCAAATCTCGCGTTGTCAATCTCAGCGATCTTGACAGCAATATCACGGTCGAAAGCTTCCAACAGGCCTTGGTGGAAGCTTTCGCAGAAAGATACGGCATGCCTGCACAGGTGGAAGTGATGTACGGACCGGATGGTCAGGGCAACCAAGGCCTCGATGGCGAGCTGGAGCAGTTGCGGAGTCATCTGGCGTCTCCAACCTGGCGCTTATGGAAAGGGTCTCGTACAGAAAACTCTTTCACCGAACGCTTTGACTATCATTTCCCTTGGGGTGGGATAGATATACAAATTACACTTGACCAGGGCCGTATTGAGAAAGCTCACATATATTCCGATGCCCTTGATGCAGAGTTTATCGAAAGGCTGGAGAAGGCTTTGACGCTTGTCGAATATAGGCTTTCTGCAGTAAGGCAGGCACTTCAAACCCTTGCCCAGGAGCAGCCTTCGTATACAACAATGATCGATGATTGCAGTGAAAGCATTGCGAAAGACTGGAAGGACGCATAGATGGCACAAACAGAAAGCAGCCAAGGTGCTGGCGCGCAGCCGAATATGGAGCAAGCGTACCAGGTGGTGGTTATTGGGGCAGGGCCTGGAGGCTATGTTGCTGCTATAAAATCCGCCAAGCTCGGGCTGAAGACGGCGATAGTCGAAGGGAAGGATATAGGAGGAACCTGTCTCAACAGGGGCTGTATTCCCACTAAAACACTAGCCCATACATCTGATGCATATAGAAATGTCCAACGCGCCTCCCTCTTCGGCATCAAGGCCGAATCGCTTTCCCTCGACTTTGATGCTATAAGGGCGCGCAAAGAATCTATTGTGGATACCCTGCGCGAAGGGGTGAAAAAACTCCTCGAAGCACATGGGGTGCAGATACTCACAGGCTTCGCTCAAATTGTGTCTCCGAGCGAGGTGCGTGTCAGCCCAGCCGATGGTGGCGACGCACTCGTCTTACAAACTGAGAATATCATCATAGCAACTGGCACCTCTCCTCAGTTGCCTGATATCGAGGGCGTGCAGCTTCCTGGCGTTTACACGTCCGACAGCATTCTTGACGAACTCCCTTTCCCGAAAAGCATGGCCATCATGGGGGGAGGCGTCACCGGAATGGAACTCGCGCATATCTACAATGACTTCGGCACCGAGGTCAGCGTTTTCGTTGGCTCCGAACGCCCGCTCCGCTTTTTGGATAGAGAGCTTGGACAGAGCTTGGCCATGGAAATGAAGAAAAAGGGCATTGCGCTCACCACTAAGACGGTGTTGAGGAAGATTGAGGCCATCCCTGGCCAGCCCGATGCATCCTTGCGAGTAGTATATGAGTATAAAGATGAGGAAAGAAGCATCGATGTCGATGCCGTCCTCATTGCTAAAGGGCGCCGCCATAAGGTCTCAAGTGTGCTTGCACCGGAATTTGAGTGCGAGCTCGCATGCGAACGGGGATATATCCTGGTTGATGAGCATATGCGCACCTCCGTTCCAGGAATTTATGCGATAGGCGACATCATAAGCACCGGTCCGCAGCTCGCACATGCGGCTTCGGCAGAAGGAGTCATGGCGGCGTCTGCCATAGCAGGGGTTGATTGCGTACGGAGGCTCGATATCGTTCCCTCCTGTATATACACCTCTCCAGAAATTGCCTATGTAGGCATGAGCGAGTCGGAGGCAAAGAAGGCGGGCATCAAGGCTCGCAGCGGAAAGTTTCCTATGGCTGGCAATGGCAAAACACTCATCGAGGATTCGGGCCGAAGCTTCATGAAGATCGTCGTTGACGAAGATGATCGCATTATCGGAGCCCAGCTCATGTGTGCTCATGCGACGGATATCATTGGCGAGCTCGCCGTAGGCATCGCCGCCGGACTAACAGTATCGGAAATGCTCCAAGTTGTACGCCCTCACCCCACCTTTGAGGAGGCGGTCGGCGAAACGCTCGATATGTTAGCGGGAGGAGCTATTCACAGCATGCCCCGAATGAAGTAGAGTGGTTTTTGGAAAACGCAGAGAGCCGCGAAAAGGTGCGGACATACGAGAAGGGACGAAAACATGGCTTTAAGAAAAGCAGTTTTTGCCGCCTATAGAGCAGCAACGCGTATTTTGCCCGATGTAAGCTCGTCCTACAAAGTTCAGCGTCTTGCGGAAGATGTGAGCGCCCGGCTTACCCTGCCCGATCTTCGTTGTCGCGTCGAAGATATCTATACGCCTATGCCTGATGGGCATGAGTTGCTTTTGCGTGTGTTCACCCCGCTCGATATTGAGTTCAGCTTAGCTTCAGGGCTTGATGTTTCGGAGGACTTTCGAGGAACGATACTGTTTTTCCATGGAGGAGGTTGGGTCAATGGTGATGTCGATTACTATACCGAGACCTGTTCCACCATGGCGATTAAGCTCGAGCGTCGCCTCGTTTCGGTCGACTATCGCCGTGCCCCCGAGCATCGTTTTCCGCAGGCTCCTGAGGATTGCTATGAGGTAGCCCGGCAGCTGTATGCAGGAGAGATATTGCATGACGTCAAGCCTGATAACATCGTGTTGTTTGGAGATAGTGCGGGAGGCAACCTTGCAGCGGTGGTGTCTCTTATGGCTCGCGACAGAGGGGACTTTGCCCCCAAAACGCAAATGCTCCTCTACCCGGCAACTAATAATGACTACAGTGAGACATCCCCTTTTGCATCTGTGCTAGAAAACGGTGAAGACTATATTCTCACCGCTCAAAAAATCGAAGAGTACATGGGCCTCTATCAATCTTCGCCTTCAGACAGGGATAATCCTTATTTTGCACCCCTGGTGGCTTCCGACTTCTCGTGCTTGCCCCGAACGCTTGTCCTGACTGCCGAGTACTGTCCTTTGCGTGATGAGGGCGAGGCCTATGCCCTCAAGCTTGGCCAGGCAGGAGGAGAGGTTGCTTGTTATCGCCTGCTTGATGCCATACATGGTTATATAATGTATCCCTCGGTATTCAGCGTTGTTAAGAATACTTACTATATTATGCAAAGCTTCTTAGACGGCGGCGAGCTTGTGCAGGAAGGTGAGCCAGCGTGGCTCGAGATACGTGGTATCGCTTAGATAATATCGGAAAGTTCTATTCGTCTCAGGCGGGTGGCCCTTCTCAAACCGTGTTTCGTTTCTCGGCAACACTCGTTGACGAGATAGAGGAAGAGGCTCTTCAGTATGCCCTTGAGGAAACGATAAAAGTTTTTCCAAACTTCAATGTGTCCTTGCGGAGCGGCATGTTTTGGCATTACCTCGAGCAATCGCCCGTCAAACCCGTAGTGTCGCAGGAAAGCCTTCCTATCTGCTTTGGACTGCACGTACACGCACGAAGTGTTCTTTTACGTGTGAGCTATTATAGAAATCGACTTAATTTTGAGCTCTCCCACATCGTTTCGGATGGGAGAGGGTCCCTTAATTTCTTTAAAGTGCTCGTGGGCCTCTATATTCAGAAGCGATACAACATCGAAACCATTCCCTTTGAGTACGACGGCTCGGATTTTCAAAAGTCTGAAGACAGCTTCGATAAATATTACGAAAAGCATAAAGGGCGCAAAGGCGGCGCAAAAAAGCTCTTTCGCCGGGGACAGAAGATATACCTTATTAAAGGGTGGCGTGATCCGGCAGATGTGAGCTATATGGAATACCATGTGTCCACCCAAGCCGTTCATAGCCTGGCGCGCTCCTATGGGGTGAGCATCACAAGTCTCCTGGCAGCTGCTCTTATCTGCTCGATTCGCGCTGAGATGCCGTATCGAGAAAGGACGAAGACGATACGGATAAACATTCCGGTAGATCTTCGCCAGTATTTTGACTCTGCCACAACAAAAAACTTTTTTGGCCTTGCCCACATATCCTATGTCCCAAAAGAAGAGGAATCACCGCAAGACATTGCACGTCTCGTTAACGAACAACTCAAGCTCGTCACCACATCCGAGAGCCTTAAGCTTCGCATGAACCAGATGGTGTCACTCGAAAAAAATCCCCTGCTTCGGGCCGCCCCTTTATTCATAAAAGATGCAATTTTAGAGTTGGCGTCCTGGATGGCGACGCGTGAGACAACGGCGACGATTTCAAACCTCAGCCGTATCGAATTCGATGCGCAACTGAGCCCCTACCTTCTCGATGTCAATATCCTCACTTCAACGCGTGGGCTCAGCTTCACCCTGTGCTCCTTTGAGGACAACTTGAGCATTGGCATTTCAAACGCCTACTCTAACCTTGATGTAATAAAGAACTTCTGCCGTTTTTTCTCGCAGCGAGGGATAGAGGGGCACCTCAACATCAATAAGACAAGCAAAGAGATAGCCTCAGACCAAATCGAGGTTCAGCTTGAGACATCCGTTAAGCGCCTCAGTGGACAAATGCCCGCACCCGGCAAGGAGAAACACTCCTCAGGGCGCCGAGGGGCAACATATTCGAACGAATACGCCGCTTCTTCCGCAGCCTGTGAAAAAGATGAAAGCGGTGCAGTATGAGGCAGTGCGAAAAATGCGGGCTCAGCATTGGGGGAGACCTCGAAAGATGCCCTCTCTGCCAAGCTGAGCTAAGCGGTTGTGCAGAGCCATCCGTATTCCCGCACAACGAGACCAAGAAATCGGGGAGCTTGGCTTTAAAGGTGCTTGCCTTCGCAACAGGATTAATACTTGTAAGCCTGTTGCCCTTCTCGCAAGCCCTCGAACTGCCGACGAATATCCTTGTCGTCGTTGGTCTGGCCCTTGTGTTGAATTATCTGTTCGTACGAAACATCATTGCCCACCGCCCTGACTTTCTTCGCGCCGTGGCGAGATACTTTCTTATACTACTGGCCACTTCAGTGCTCTGGTTCATACTGACGCAAAACCTCTGGGTGAGCACATTCGTTATTCCAGGCGTTTGCATGCTTGCCCTTGTGTTTGACGCAATTCTAATAGCAGTGTTCAGAGAGACCTTTGTAACGGGATATGCAAAATATTTGCTTTTTAGCATGATCCTTGGCCTTACGCCCCTTGTTTTTGTGGCCTTGGGTTTAACACTGTGGAGTGTACCCGCTTACGCGAGCGCCTTTATTTCGAGTATTCTTTTCCTGGCCCTTATCATATTCATGCGCAGACAGCTCTTAGACGAGCTGAGGAAACTTTTCTCAGTCTGATTTTATATGCGCCGCTGCGCTGCTCGATATATGCGCAGGTACTGACGCAAATCTGTAAGACGCATGCCGCAAGACGGGAAAAATCGACTTACAAAAGACTAAGATAAACGGGCAAAACTATTGATATTTACCATCCATCTGCCATAATGCGTAGTATAAAGCTCGGCGCAGCTCTGAGGTAGGTTGTGTATCATGCGCGGTAGGTGCTGCGATGGGCCTTGGAATGACGGCAAAATATTATTTGAAGCAGTGAATAGCCCTTTCAGGGGCAAGATGGGCTTATATTTGTAATTTCAAGGCTCTTTTACTATGTCTGAGATAGAATAACATGAAACAGAAACGTACTCCTAAGCAGTTAAGCAGGCAGAGCAATGAAGCAGGCGGAGCAATGAAGCAGAGCGTTAAAAAGATTTGGAATATCCTTTCGGGTGTTCTGGTGGCACTTGTGGTCATTTTGGCAATTGCTCTTGCAGGTACCCGTTTGATAGGCCTCAATACCTACGTGGTTTTATCGGGAAGCATGGAGCCTGCATATGAAACAGGAAGCCTGCTGTACGTAAAAGAAGTGCCCTATACCGAGCTTGAAGTCGGCGATGTAATCACTTTCATGCTCGATGAGGATACGGTCGCCACTCACAGAATCGTTGAAGTCGTTTCCGACGAAACAGATTCCTCCGTAGTAAGATACCAAACCAAGGGTGATGCAAACAATGCTGTTGATGGGTCTTTGGTCCATTACAAGAACGTGATCGGAACACCCGTTTTCAGTATTCCCAAATTAGGTTATATAGCAAACTATATCCAAACACCTCCAGGGATGTACGTTGCAGCATCTGCAGGTGCACTGTTGCTGCTGCTCGTGCTCATTCCTGGCTTATTTGGTAGTAGGGAAAATGATAAAGAAAACGAAAAACAAAAAGAAACAAGGGAGAGGAGTGTGGAGAAGGTCGGGAAGCATTCTCGACAAAAACAGGCTTGGTGAAAGCATCTAGTTACATGGGTGGATAATGCCGTAAGGCTCCCAGAGATATTAGAATTAAGGAGAGAATAACATGAAGACCAAAGTTAAGCCTTTAGGGATCGTCATGGCCGCGGCATTGCTCGTATCCGCTGCTGTTTTTGGCACCATGGCGTACCTGACCGACACCGAAGTTGTAAACAACACCTTCACCGTAGGAGCAATTGACATCGTGCTTGACGAGCAGGATGCAAATGATCCTGACGCACGCACCGAAGAGGGCAATCAATACAAGCTGCTTCCTGGAAACAGCTATACCAAAGATCCAACCGTCACCGTAGTTGATGGTAGCGAAGAAGCTTACGTTCGTATGCTCGTAACCATCAACAAGGCTGATGAGCTCGATGCTTTCTTTGCCCCGACTGGCGCCGACCTGCTGGATTTCTTTGGTGGCTATGATGGCACCAAATGGGTATATGTTGACAACACGAAAGATGCTGGTAACCGCACCTATGAGTTCAGATATTATCAGACAGTAGATGCTAGTGCAGCTGATGTCGAGCTCGAGCCTCTCTTCACAGAAGTTACTATGCCGGGAACTATCACCGAAGCACAGCTTCCAACCTTTGAGGGACTTACAATCAATGTTGTTGCACAAGCAATCCAGGCCCAAACAACATCGTATACCGATGCTGACGGAGCATGGGCAGCATTTGACGCACAGGTGTAAGCCTGAGTGTTTTTTAATAGCCGAATGTCATAGCATGTAGTGTGACGGGCTCTGTATGGTAAAGGAGATAGTAAACATGAAAACTAAAGTAAATATCAAGAAGAGGGGATTGATACTTTCTCTCGCCCTGCTTCTTGTAGTTGGCGGTGTTATTGGCGGAACCTTAGCATGGTTGACAGCTAAGACAGATCCTATTGTGAACACCTTCACAACGAGCGGTATAGAAATCGAACTCGAAGAGTCAGACGATTTGAATCTGCAGATGGTTCCGGGCGTTACCATTACGAAAGATCCTGTAGTCACCGTTAAGGCCGACAGCGAGAAGAACTATCTCTTTGTCAAGCTGGAGAAATCTGCCAACTTCGATAACTTCATGACCTACACCATGGCTGACGGTTGGACTCAGCTCACCGGCGTGACGGGCGTAGACAACGTTTGGTATCGTGTTGTTAATGCAGACGCTGCTGATCAAGAGTTTGGTGTTCTGGCTGATAACAAGGTTGTAGTCAAGGATACAGTAACCAAGGCAATGATGGACGCTCTTACTGACGCCACCAACCCGACCCTTACCGTAACCGCTTATGCATCGCAGTTCTCTAAGGACAACGCCACAAGCTTTACCGCTGCACAAGCTTGGGCCAACATTGCATAAATGCTAGATTGAACGATCCTGTTAGGATCTGAGGTTTGTCTCACTGCCCCCTGCGGGCAGTGGGCATACCTCGTTATTCGAATAAGAAAAGCTCAGGCGAATGCCGAGGTATGCTTTAAGGTTTACGAGAGTATGTATTGAACAAAAAGGTGAAGAGGAGGTGACCCGATGAAACGAAAAGCTCTTACTGCAGCTGTGATTACAATTTTTCTGTCCTTGTTGACCTACGGGACAATAGCTTATTTTACTGCAGAAGATCTTGCCCACAATGTAATAACAACGGGTTCGATAGACATTGAATTGTATGAATGGGCCGACGGGGAGAAGACAGAACCTTTTCCTGAAGACGGCATAAGCGGCGCCATGCCGGACACTGAGGTCACAAAAATTGTTGAGGTGAAAAACACAGGCAACAATGCAGCCTATGTCCGCGTTAAGGTAGCCAAATCTATAGAGCTAGCTGTCGGAGTATCGGGAGATGTAAACCCAGACTTGGTCGGCTTGAACATCAACAGCACCTACTGGACGTATCAGGGTGGCTACTATTACTACAATGAGCCACTCGAGCCTGGCGATACTACTGCAGAACCGTTATTCACCTCTGTAAGCTTTGACAAGAGTATGGGAAATCTGTACCAGAGCGCTAGCGTCAACATCGATGTTTTAGCTTTTGCGACGCAGGTTGCTAACAATGGAAGCAGCGCTTTAACAGCAAACGGCTGGCCAGCAGGGTAAGGAGAGACATCATGAAGAACAAAAAAGGACTCACTTTACTCTTAGGTTTCGCCCTGTTAATCGCCTTGGCGATTCCAGGGGCTTGGGCGCTAGCCTCAACTGCAGGCGAGGACAGCGAGGCATATTCTGGGTTGTCTGATGTCATCCTAGAAGATGCCGAAGCTACGGAAGGACAGGACTTCACAGACATGGGAACAGAGGGCGTATTATCACCCGAATCCTCGTTCGATGAAGGTAATGCGAATGCAGAATCTGAAGATGGGTGGGATAATGAGGCGGGGGAAATGCCTTTAGGAGCGGATGGTCCCACTTATGCCAGCACCTTGAAATCTGAGCCTCCTGTAAAAAGTGAGATTGTAACTCCTGCAGTGAATTTTACCAACGTTGCACCATTAGGTGATCCCGTTGTTGGCGAAGAGGAGTAGGGAGCTATTATGAAGAAAAAGAACCTACTTCGAATTTTAGCAGGCTGCTTGCTTGCCCTCATACTAATTCCCGGGGGCGCAGCTTTCGCAGACGGTGATCCGAGAATGCAGATCAGTAAAACCGCTACAAACAATGGTGATGGAACCTACACTGTTGAGCTGGAAGCTTATGCAACTGGCGAGAAGGTCACAACCGAGATAAAAAAAGACATTCCCACCGACATCGTTCTAGTGCTCGATCAGTCGGGCTCCATGTCAGAGAATTTCACGACATATAAGTTTACGAGCTACGAAACAAGGAACAATGGGTATTTTTTTGAGCGACGCCATAACGGAGGCACGAGTAATTTATGGCATGAATTAGAAGACGGCAGCTATGCGTCCGTCTCTGTTGTGCGTGAAATACCGATGGTTTATACAGCTTTTCCCTCTAACACAATAAATTCTACCTACTATGATAATGACAATCGTAACAACCTTTATCATATGAAAGATGGCGAATATTATAAGGTTACCGTAAATCGCAGCTGGCTCTTTAGTTATTATACATACACCTCTGATGGCGGATTAAGCGTTTCGAGCTCCGGAAGTAACTCCGTTCCAAACTTTGGCGCACTGGGGCCGTTGTACCGAGGGGTTGTGGGCACTGATGTTTCGACCTATGAATATACTTACTCATATACCGACGCCAGCAACATTACGCAGATTATCGGAACCTCCATTGGTCAAAATACGAATTTTACGAACCCTACCCTATATCAAAGAAACACTGGATCTATTACAAGGCTCCAAGCTTTGAAAAATGCCCTAAATAGCTTCGTGGATCAGGTTAATGAGAAGGCCAAGGGTGAGGATGGTTCCTTTGGCACAGCAGACGATGTCAACCATCGTATCGCTGTTGTAGGCTTCGCCTCAGGTCAAAGGTATAATAATGTAAACTACAATTACGGCAATACGGAAATATTAATTGGCTCCACTGAATACCGCTACGGAACCGCTGCTGAGGGCGTGTATGGTTCGGCGTTTCAAGATATGTCGACTCAAGATGGACGCAATAACGTGAACGCTTCTGTCAATGCACTCACTGCAGACGGTGGTACTCTAACAGATTTGGGCATGAAGATGGCCAACGGTATTCTGGGAGCGAATCCCGTGCCAAGTGGAGAAGAAAGAAATCGCGTAGTCATCGTCTTCACGGATGGAGAACCTGGTTGGAGCGGTTACGATTCCGAGACTGCCACTGCCGCAATCAATGAGGCAAACACAACGAAAAATACCCACGGAGCAACAGTTTATACGGTTGGAATATTTGATGGCGCCGACGCATCTAGCTCAGGCAATCCTAACGGTAACGATACTCAAAAAGCCAACTGGTTTATGCATAATCTTTCTTCTAACAATGGTACTGTTCAGAACCCAAGCTATTACCTCTCTGCTGCCGATGCAGACGCTTTGACGAACATCTTCAAGCAAATAGCAGACCAGATAGAACAAGGTGGATCTGCCATTGATCTCGATGAAGATGCGATAATCAGAGATATTATCGCTCCGTCCTTTACCCTTCCGCCTGGGAGCACTGCAGGTGACATAATCCTAGAGTCTTATGCATGCACGGGAGTAGATGGATCAGGCGAATACACATGCTCGCAAAACCCAGACGCTCTAGGAGCTACAGCCGTTATCAGCAGTACGGATCCAGGTGCGGGAATCACTACGCACAACCAGATCGACGTGACAGGCTACGATTTTTCGGAAAACTGGGTGGGTACTGAAACAGACGTCGACGGTACCGTGACCTATCGAGGGAATAAGCTAGTTATTAAGATTGTGGTACAGCCGAGAGAAGGTTTCCTCGGCGGTAACCAGGTATTCACCAATACCTCTGCAGGTGTTTACGAAGATCCAGATAAAACGGATCCGCTTTTTGTATTCGACAGGCCTACCGTGGATGTTCCCCTTGCCGATATAGGGATAGTCATCCCTGACAACATTTCGGGTAGCTACTTTGGGCAGTCTGTTCCTGAAGATGCCTTGAAATTGCAAGCTGAGGTAACAATCGGAGGCAATAGTATTGACTTTGATGCGCCGAACTACGGCTTGGAGCCTTGGCAAAATGAGTATGTCGACATCGAGGCGATAGCCTCAGCTGTCGGAGGAAGCTTTGAAGATGTCAGAGAAGATCTTGAATACACCTTAACAGTCAATGTCAGCCCCAAACTCGGAGGCACTATCGGGTCTGAAGGGGCTTCTGCCACAGGAACAAGCACCATACTCGTTTTCAAGCCTAAGCTCACGTATAAAGATAGCGGTGTGTACTATGGAGATATAGCCAGTTTTGGCGGAGGCAACCTGGTAAGCAAAACCTGGGTTCACACCAGTACAGGCACTGAAATAGATCACGCCGACATGGATATGCTGAACGATGAACCAGTGCTCGGCCTCTCGTACACACCAGAAAGTGGAGTCATCGTTGATGGGAAGGTAGCCACTAAGCAGGATATAAAAGTTAAGGTCGATGTGAGTATCCCTGTAGGTGTTGAGCAGACCAGCATGAACATCAATAATCATACGACCTTCGTTCATCAGCCTTGCAGTCCTGTCTGCGGATGGACCGACCCAACGAGCCCAGGCGATCCTGCCTTCCTGCTTCACGTGAAGACCTGCGCTTTGACTATCACCAAGACCGGTGGCAACGATGCCGAGCCTTATGTCTTCGATATTTACAAAGACGGCGTAAAGTACACGGAGGCTTCGATTCTTGGCAATGGTAGCGTTACGGTGTATGAGCTCCCTGTAGGAAGCTACACCATTCAAGAGAACGCCGAATGGAGCTGGAGGTTTAATCCAGATAACGGCCAAGCTGTCGCCTTAAGCAGTTCGTCTAATACAGGTACTGTTGTTTGTGCCAATACTCAAAACGATAAAATATATTGGCTCAATGGCTATAGCGATATCGTAAAAAATACCCTCGGATCAGCGAATTAAAGAAAGGGGGAGAATGAGTTATGAGTAAAGGAAGGCATGCATCCGAACAAACTAGTCAGAAAAGCTGGCCTAGTAAGCGGCTTGCTTTATCGGTTCTCTCTCTTCTAACCGTCTTGCTGGTGGTGGTCGGAGGCAGTTTAGCGCTCCTGGTCACCCAGGATGATCCAATTGAGAACGTGTTTAAGCCTGCACAAGTAAGTTGTGAGGTTGTGGAGAGCTTTGACGGCACAACGAAATCTGATGTAAATGTTAAAAATACGAGTGACACAGACGCCTACCTCCGAGTAGAGCTTGTAAGTTACCGGGTCAACGTTGCAGGGGAGCGGATAGGCGGAACAGCAACGGTTCCTGCTTTCACTCTGGGAAGTGGCTGGGTGTTCTATGATGGGTTTTACTACTACACCTCGCCAGTTGCACCAGGAGAGCTTCCTGCTACCGACCTAATAGCTAACATCGATCTGATAGGAGCTTACGGCGATGCAGATGGCGGCAAACAAGTTATCGAAGTCTTGGCAGAGGCAATTCAAAGCGCTCCTCCAGAGGCCGTGGGCGATTCTTGGGGCGTAACAATTTCCGGCGGCACAGTCAGTGCTTATAACTAAGGGGGTGTAGGTATGAAAAGTAGAAGCTTTAAAACTATATTCTCCTTTTTCCTGGCTGTGCTAATGACTGTCGGAATGTCGGCAACTGCCTTTGCTGCTGACGCTTCGGTGACCTTCAAGGAGAACAAGGTCATAGTCTTTGGGCCTGGCAGCACATACACAGCAACTGATCTGTTCAGCAACTTTAAAGGCGTCATGCCAGGAGACGTGCTGACAGAAGATATTGATATCGAAAACCAGAACAGCGACTACGACAACATCAAGGTGTATATGAGGGCAGTCCTTCACGACGAAGATGGCAATCCTATAAGTGAGGAAGTTCTCGAGGAGCTTTTGGCAGACGGCCGTAGGGGAAGCGCATCTGAGCTTGATTACATGTACGATTTTCTTTCTCAGCTCTCTATGAAGGTTTGGAACGGTAGCGATCTTATTTTTGACGGTACTCTCGACCAGCTTGATGGCCTTGCAGATAACGTGTATTTAGGAACGCTTTGGCAGAGTGAGACGATGTCTCTGAAAGCCGAGCTTACCGTGCCTATCGAGCTTGACAATGCGTACGCGAACCGTATTGGCGAGGTAGACTGGGTATTTGCCTACGAAGGATTCGATGCCCCTATACCTGAGCTTAAGGTGAGCAAGGTTTGGAAAGATGGAAACGACAGCCAAAGACCGAGCCAAATTAAGGTACAGCTCTATCAGGATGGCAAGCCATACGATGAGCCGGTAATTCTCAGCGCGAGCGACGGCTGGATATATGTATGGAAAGATCTCGACGCAGCTTACGCATGGACCGTCGATGAGGTAGATGTCCCTGCTGGCTACACGAGCATCGTCACAGGAACGACTACTGATGTCACTATCACCAACACGAAGGATGGCAAGATCGTGCCCAAGACTGGCGATACAAGCTACGCAGGCATACTCCTTGGGGTCACGGGTGTTTCATTGCTCGGCCTAGGCTTTGCTGGATATCGCTTGAGGAGTTCCTGCAAGAGGCAGCCTAAAGACTAGAGATACACACGCCCATTTAAAGCAAATGATTATGTAGACCCCTCTATCCTTATACATGAAAGGGGTCTACTTGTTTTACAATGCTTACTTTTCAAAGTAAGCGCAACACAAGGGGGTGCGGACATTTTTTTGGACATCCTAGGCTGTAAGGCCGTTGGAGTGGTCAAGGAAAAACGGACAATTATTTAAGTATTTTCAGGCACCTCGCC
>CAYFQW010000004.1:0-126738 GCA_964345475.1 uncultured Raoultibacter sp. | reverse complement strand
TGGTCGGGTTGACAGGATTTGAACCTGCGACCCCTTGACCCCCAGTCAAGTGCGCTACCAAACTGCGCCACAACCCGACGAACCTAGCTTCGGCACGAGCCGAAAGCAGCGTTGTCTATAATAGTTCGAAAATTCATTTTGTTCAAGTGTCTTTTCGAGGCTCACCACAACTTCACCTTACCCAAGCTACTGCTCCAGCGCGCATATATGCGGCATCGAACTTTTCAAGCAACCCTGCACGCAATATGTATCACCCTAAGATACTATTTGTCAGTAAAAGAGTTCAGGTTCTCAACAATCCTGTCCAATATGCGGTCAGCAAGTACTCGTTTAGGAAGTTCCTCCAACTCAACTGCACCTTCTCTGTCTATGAGATATGCTTTGTTGCGAGACGAACCAAACACCAAGCCCTCTCCTACCTCATTTGCAACTATCAAATCTGCGTTCTTTGTTCGTAGCTTTCTTGCTCCATTCTCGATGACAGAATCAGTTTCGGCTGCAAACCCGACGACAAATTGTCCTGCACGCTTATTTTTTGCGAGACTGGCAATGATATCGGGGTTTTCTACCAAATCGAGAACCGCGAGAGCTTTTTTGTCATCATCCTTTTTTAACTTTCGAGACGCTGGCTCCACTGGCCTCATATCACAGACAGCTGCAGCAAAAATTGCAATCTCGGCATGTTTGAAATGGTCTTCGGCCACTGCCAGCATTTCTTCAGCAGTTGTTACTGATGCTTTTTTAACACCCGAGGGGGTTTCTAGACAAACAGGCCCAGATATCAAAATAACTTCTGCACCGCGAGCACGTGCCGCTTCAGCGAGCGCATAAGCCATTTTTCCGGAAGAGTGATTGCTTATATATCGAACAGGATCTATAGGTTCTTGTGTGGGCCCGGCAGTAATCATAACTTTCTTGCCCTCTAAATCTGACACCTTCGCGAGAGCCTCTAAAGTCTTTTCCACAATGATGTCAACGTCGGCTAAATGTCCCCGGCCCTCGGTACCGCAAGCAAGATAGCCCTCTTCTGCATCTACTATCTCTACGCCACGCTCACGGAGAAGCGCCATATTTGCTTGGGTTACGGACGAATTATACATATGCTCGTTCATGGCTGGCGCTACAAGCAAGGGTACCGTAGCTGCTAAGGCAGTAGAGGTCAAAAGGTCGTTCGCCAATCCGTGCGCTATCTCAGCAAGCGTATTAGCAGTACAGGGCGCAATAAGCAATGCATCGGATTGTTGCCCGAGCGAGATATGAGGAATTGGGTCTTCGGAATTATCGAAAAAGTCGGTAATTACAGGCTCGCCTGTAAGAGCCTGAAAGGTAAGGGGGGCAATGAAGCGTTGCGCATTTTCCGTCATAATGACTTTTACTGTAACCCCTTTACGCTGTAGGCCTCGAACTATCTCTGCGCTTTTATAGGCGGCTATACAGCCTGTTACGCCCAGGACAACTATTTTTTGCTCTAATATATTCATCTGCCCTCTTCCCCACACGTTTCGTTCAGTTTCGGCTGAACTATGTGTGTCAAAACTTTTATATGAGCTTTTGAGCCGTTAAGACAGGGCACAGAAACAAAATCGTCTTCTCTGCATTCCCATCCTGCAGCTTTTCGAGCTTCCCGATACCGGGGCTCTATTGTATGGCCAATATCATAAATTGTCTCCAGGCAGTCTACGGCAAACCCGGGACAGACATAGAATACGCGTCCTCCGCCCGTTTCAGCCCATCGATCCAAAATATCGTGTGTAAAGGGTGAAAGCCATTCCCTCCCTTTGTCAAAACGACACTGAAAGCCGATTGTCCATCTTTTCCGTTCAAGTCCAAGCTCGCTTGCAATCTGCAAACAAGAAGCATCCGCCTGCAATTCATAGGTGTCACCCGACTCAATGTCGCTCAAAGGGATCGAATGGAACGAGAAGAGTATCCGATCGTCAGATTCTGCCTTAAAGCCTGCATTTTTTATTGAAGCTGCTATTGCTTTTATATAGAGCGAATTACTGTAGTAGTTTTCGATAATCTGCACAGAGACATCCCATGAAAGTTTTTTCTTGCTTCTGTGTAAGGCGTCTAGAGCGGCACTCGTAGTCGAAAAAGCGCTTTGAGGGTAGAGAGGGAGAAACAAAATGTTTGTGCATCCTTCCCGTTTAAGATATGCCATAGCCGCATTGATGCTAGGCTCACTGTAGTTCATCCCGGATATGACTACAACATCGTCCCATCCACCCTTTTCTAAAGCCCTGCGAAGGCCTACCGCCAATTTTTCATGAGCTATCGTGAAGGGCGATCCTTCTTCTGTCCATATCGCTTCATATTTCGCAATGTTTTCTTTTCCTCGCTTGGGGAGTATAAAAAAATGCAAGATAAACCACCAAGCCACACGATTCATGGGAACAATACGTTTATCCGAAAGAAATTTACGAAGAAATTTTCGTATTTCGTGGGCCGTCGGCTTGTTTGGAGTTCCAATATTCGTAAGTAAGATTCCGCATTTTACCTTTGGTTCCATATATGAAAAACCTCTTTCGCTGCATGTCAGCATTGGAAAGGTGTCACAGCGTCATAACAATATCATCTTTCGGAAGCCCAGTGCCGAGCCTCATCAAATTCACCATTTTCCCCTAGGGTGACACGGTCTCTTCTGGACCCGTATTCTCTGTCTGTTTCTCTGTCTGCAGGCCGTCAATAGGGCCTAATACTTCTTCTCCCTTTTCAGTCCGACCGAGGCTCCGAGTACGGATGGATCTCAACGCTGCATCTAGATCGGGGGGCAAGCTGTCCTCGAACACCATTGATTTTTTGCTGAGGGGATGCAGGAAGGAAAGTTTATATGAGTGAAGGAACTGTCGATCAAGGCCGAGCTGGCTTGCGGGCGAACCCCCTCCATACATTGGGTCGCCTACTACAGGATGCTTTATATAGTTCATATGTACTCTAATTTGGTGTGTTCGTCCTGTAAAAAGCTTACATTCCAACAAGGTGTAGCCGTCATCCCTCAAGCTGGCCTCAAACCGCTCAAGTACTTTAAACGTTGTGATAGAGCTGCGGGAACTTCTTCCCTCTCTAACACTCATTCGCGTCCTGTCATTAGTGGAACGGGCAATTGGTGCATCTACCATTCCCGAATCATGGGCAATATTTCCTCGAACTAAGGCGAGATAGCGCCGGTCAACCTCCCTGTTGCGAATGGCCTCCATCAAGTATTCCCCTGCTTCGTTACGTTTTGCTGCCATCATAAGGCCACTCGTGTCGCAATCGAGGCGGTGAACGATGCCAAGGCGATCATTGTCACCCTGTACATTGCAAAGCCCCTCAATGCCATACTGGTATATCAGCGCATTGACCAGAGTGCCGTCTGCGTGGTCGGGGGCAGGGTGACATACGAGACCAGGTTGCTTTGAGAGAACTATAAGGAATTCGTCTTCGTAGCGAATATCTAAGGGGATAGGCTCCCCAATAGGTTTTGCACGCAAGGGGGTCTCAGCTGCTTCGTACACAATAAAATCGTTCGGTTGAATGCGGTATTTCTTTTGGGAAGGATTTCCATTTATTAAAACCCTTCCTTCTTCAATAAAGCGCTCAGCAAGACTTCTGCTTTCATAGAGGCCACGCGCAGCCGCTAAGGCATCGAGACGCATGCCAACATCTTGGTCACTGACGGAATAACTGAGCTTGCGCACCATGGATCCTATTCCTTCGCGTATTTATTTTTCGAGTCTTCTTTACGCCAGTTAAAGAATATAGTGAACAATACTATCAAGAACCCACAGGTGACACCTATGTCTGCAATATTGAACACAGGGAAATCAATGAACGAAAACTCGATGAAATCTATAACATAGCCAAGAGCAAGACGGTCGATACCGTTTCCAATGCCCCCCGCTAAGATAAGGCCAAGTCCCAGAACTTCCACGAGAGTCGCCCGCTTAGAGATCGAGAAAAATACAAGCAGGATCAAAACGCTGATGCATATCGATACGATCGCAAGCATTTTTGTTGACTCACTAAACATGCCCCAAGCGGCGCCCGTATTGTGGACCAAGCGTATATGAAATAAGCCAGCGAATAAGTCTCCCGTTTCTTCACCCACAGAAAAATGAGTGTTGAAGAACCTCTTGGTTGCGATATCTAAACCAAGCCAGAAAGCAACGAGAGGAATAAAGAAGACAGTGTTTCGTGTTCGCTTAGATATTTTTTGTTCAGATTCGATCACTATTTCACAATCTCTAACTCATCAAGGACAGCAGCGCAGCGCTCACAGACCTCCGGGTGCCTAAGGTTTACCCCGATTTCGCGATAATTCCAGCATCGAGGGCACTTCTCCTTCTTAGATGCTGTTATTTCTATAGCAAGGTCTTCCCCCTCTTCGTATATGACTTCTCCGACTATAAAAAGTTCTTCCAAAACTGCAGGGCTATAAGACTTCACTACTCCATACATTTCGTTCGGCACAATTATCTTAACAACGGCCTCTTGGCTTTTACCAATAAGTTTGTCTCCTCGCGCGTCTTCAAGCGCTTTAGTAACCGCTTCACGAATTTCAAGAAGTGTATTGAAAGATTTAAGCTGCTCAGTGCCGTCATGCGGAAGGGGCGGTGTGAAGTCTCCATCTTCAGGCCACCCAGCAAGCTGGACATTTTCAGCATGGCCATCTTTCGAACGTATACCCTCGGTGTAATACCCCCATACCTCATCTGTAGTAAATGATAAAATCGGCGCCATCACACGTACAAGCACCTCAAGGATGTTGAACAGAACTGTTTGAGCACTTCGACGAGCGGGAGAATTAGGCGCCTCCGAGTAAAGTCTGTCTTTGCATATGTCCATGTAGATTGCAGAAAGATCATTGTTGATAAATTCGTACACATTTCGATACACCATATGGTATTGATAGGCTTCGTATGACTTTTCAACCTCATGCAAAAGCTCTCGGGTTCGCAACATAGCCCACTGGTCAATAGGATACAAGCTGTCCCAGTCGGAGATACCGTCTTTTTGATAATCAAAATCATACAGGTTCCCAAGAAGAAAACGGAAACTGTTGCGAATGCGGCGGTATGCGTCACTGACCCTTTGAAGAATTTCTTCTCCAATATTTACGTCCTGTGAATAGTCTACGCTCGATACCCAGAGGCGTAATACATCAGCTCCGTACGTCTTCATAACATCGGCGGGATCTATGCCGTTGCCTGCAGATTTTGACATCTTCTTACCTTCGGCATCCATGGTAAATCCACAGTGCATAACAGACTTGTACGGAGCCATTCCGTATGCCCCGACGCTCGTAAGAATAGATGATTGGAACCATCCTCGGTGTTGATCGGAGCCCTCGAGGTACATGTCTGCAGGGTACCGCAGCCCTTCAGCCTCTCTATATTTCAACACGCTTGTGTGGCTCACACCGCTCTCCCACCACACATCCAAGATATCGCGTTCAGGAATAAGGTCAGTGCTTTTGCACTGCGAACAACAAATACCCTCTGGCAAATACTCTTCAGGCTTTTTTGTAAACCAAGCATCAGCTCCTTCCGAGCGAAATAAATCTATTACAGCATCAAAGCTCTCTTCAGTAGCTACCGTTTCCCCGCAATGAGCACAGGTGAAAACAGGAATAGGAACCCCCCAGGAACGTTGTCTCGATATACACCAATCGGGACGGTCGGCGACCATCGAGCCAATACGATTAACTGCCCATTCGGGAATCCACTGAACTTCGTCCCTGATAGACTTCAGTGTTTTTTCGCGGAGACCGGTTTTGTCCATCGAAACAAACCATTGGTCTGTTGCTCGAAAGATAACTGGCTCATGACACCTCCAACAATGGGGATAGCTGTGAGTAATAGTCTGAACAGCAAGAAGGGACCCTTCTTCTTTTAACCACTCGATAATTTGTGGGTTAGCGTCCCAAACATTCAGTGAGGCAAAAGGTCCTCCTCCTTCATCAAACACGCCTTGGTCATTCACGGGCATCAAAGTTGGAAGCCCTTTTTTCTGACCAAGTAAAAAGTCATCCTCGCCATGGCCTGGCGCAGTATGAACCGCGCCTGTACCAACAGAAAGTTCGACATAGTCGGCCGTTACGACAAGGCCCAATTTTTTTTCCCCAAAGATAGGATGAAGATATTCCATGCCTTCTAAATCGGAACCTTTAACCTTAACAGGCTCGCCCTTTTCATTTTTATAAAGCCTTACTTCTTTCCAGCCTGCTACAGATGACACTGACTCCAAAAGAGATTCGGCTAAGATAAGGAGTTCACGATCCGTCTCAACAGCGACATACTCGGCATCGGGAGACAAGGCGGCTGCCACGTTCGCAGGAAGCGTCCACGGGGTTGTTGTCCAGATAAGGAGGTGCACTGGCTTGTGGGCACCCGCAAAAGCAGCAGGACTCTCCGTAAGCTTAAACTTGACGTAGATAGAATCTCCCTCGTCATCAGCGTATTCAATCTCAGCCTCTGCCAAAGCCGTTTGACAGCTCATGCACCAGTGAATCGGCTTTCTCCCCCTATAGATTGCTCCCCCCAGATACATCTTTTTGAAAATTTCTACATTTCCCGATTCATACTCAGGTAGGTACGTAAGATAGGGATGATCCCAGTCAGCATTAACGCCCAAACGTTTAAAGCCCTCACGTTGAATGTCAACGTATTTTTCAGCCCACTCCCTGCAGAGACGACGAAGTGTAGGCTGGTTGATTTTTGCCATTTTGTCAGGCCCAAGAGTCAATTCCACCATGTGCTCAATTGGTTGCCCATGGCAATCCCATCCAGGAACATATGGGGTGTAATATCCACGCTGGGCATGACTCTTTACAACAAAGTCCTTGAGTATTTTATTGAAAGCGTGTCCTATATGAATAGGACCATTCGCATAAGGAGGTCCATCATGAAGCACAAATGGCGTACCGTTTTTGTTCTTCTCAAGCACCTTCCAGTAAATCTGCTCTGATTCCCATTTTTCAAGGCGCTTCGGTTCGTTTTCTGGCAACCTCGCCCTCATAGCAAACTCTGTAAGAGGTAAATTCATGGTTTCTTTATAACTTTTGCCCACCTGGATTCAACACCTTCCTTGCCAACAATGCAAGAGCTTAAGTAATAGGAAAATACATTATAGCTGAGTTTAGGCTCTGCTCAGAGATACCTGGCTGAATCAAAATAAAAGCATTTGAAGACTTATATGCAATCTTTCTCCATCTGGTTGAATGCAGTGCTCCACCTACATTTTAGTTCTCTGTTTGGGAGATACGCTAGCCCATAAATCAGATTTCTGTGTATACTAGCATGAGCTACATGTCAATGATTTATTGGAGGCCTTATGAATTTCGAAATTGTTACTGACTCAAGCAGCAACTTGCATGAAGAGTATATAGATTCGGCTGGTCTACACATACTTCCTTTAACTTTTCTTATTGACGAAAAGGAGTATCATAGCTACTTAAAAGGGCAGGTTACGGATTTAAAAACTTTTTACACAATGATGCGCGAAGGAAAATCTATTAGCACATCTTTGCCGAATCTCGGAGAGTCGAAAACTCTTTTTCGCAGCTTGCTTCAGTCCGGAAAAGATATACTTTATATTGGTTTTTCAAGCGGTCTATCAGGAACATACGAAGCGGTAGAGACCCTTGCAAAACCCTTAAGAAAAGAGTTTCCCGAGAGAAAAATTATTACTGTTGATACACTGGCAGCCTCAGGAGGACAGGGTCTTTTAGTGTATTACGCTGTAAAGAAAGCACGGGAAGGCGCGAGCATTGAGGATGTCGCCTCTTGGGTTGAGGATAATAAACTGAAACTTGCACACTGGTTTACGGTCGATGATCTTATGTTTCTCTTCCGAGGCGGTCGAGTTTCAAAAACAAGTGCTTGGGCAGGTACCATGCTTAATATAAAGCCGGTTATGCATGTCGACAATGAAGGCCATCTTATACCTCTCGAAAAAGTACGTGGCCGTAAAAAAAGCCTAAACGCATTGGTTGATCATATGAAAGAGAGTGCTATCGAGCCAATATCTGAACAGACAATCTTTATCACTCATGGCGACTGCCTCGAGGACGCAGAATACATAGCTCAAGAAATTCGTGACTTATTTGGTGTCACTGAGATTGTGATTAACTATGTAGACCCTGTTATCGGCGCGCATTCAGGCCCTGGCACCTTAGCGTTGTTTTTCTTAGCACATTCCCGTTAAACTCCACAAGCCGCTCACCTGCGGCCATACGAATAATTCTCGCTAGGTATTAATCCTGAGCGAGAATTATTCTTTTCATGACACTGAGAAGTTTTTCGTTTTCTTCTCGTTTTTTTACAGCGACGCAAAAATATGAATCGCTCAGAATACCAGGTATCCCGTCAAGTTTTTTAACAAGGTAACCGGCGAGCTGTAATCTAAATACCAGCTCTGTAGCGTTGTCTACCCCGAGCTCGAGTGGGGGTTTCGCATCGAAAGAGCACATTACAAAATTTGCTTCTGCAGGGAATATCTTGATACCGGGTATAAGGTTAAGCATGCACTGCATCCAGGGTATCTCAGAATCAAGAAGTTCATGCGTTTCCTCTATGAACCCCTCTTCGTCCTGTATTGCAGCAGCAAGAACCTCCGCAAACATAGATACGCCTGAACTATCATAAAAACACTCTATCTGCTTAATAGTTTCTGGATGTGCAACACAAAAGCTTATTGGAGTTCCAGGAATTGCATAAAAGCTTGATAATGATCGAACAACGATAAGGTTACGATAGTCGCGGGTCATTTCCACCATACTCTCACCGCCGAAAGTTAAATTGATGAGGCTTTCGTCGACAATCACCCACTTGCAGTTCTTCAAGTAGTCGAGCAGCGTAGATTTCGGAAGAAGCCTACTCGTAGGATATGATGGGTTTGCTAGTACCGCAGCATCGAATTCTAAACCGTTTTTATGCGCTACGCTAGCCTCGGGAACTACGAAGGTGTGTGAGCTCGAAAGCTCCATGACCTCATGTCCAGCATTTGAAACAGCCAGCGAATACTCGACCGGGGAAGGCACAGATACACCCACGATACATGGCTGGTATGTTTGCGCAGCAGCCTGGATCATCGAACTGACTGCTGAGCCGCAAAGAAATGATTTCGACGGCAATGAATACCGAGCTGCGAGTACAGCCTTTAAAGCCCGGGCATCCCGATCGGGCTCATATGTAAGCTCACCATCAACCAAGGATGTGTGCATCGCCGAGAGAAATGATTGAGGGGTGCCTAAGGGATTTGAGGTTGTCGAAAAGTCAAGCCAATTCATTTCTGAGCGTAATTGGTAAGGAGGATACAATGGCTGATCGGGCAAGATTAACGTAGTGTCGCGTAGGATTGAAGGCGAATCGAAGCCAAATATGGAAGACATTATTTTCGCCCTTTCTCAAATTAACCAAAGATTTTTTATTTTATACGTATTCGGATGCCCCAGTTCCGAAAAAGCCGTGGGAAGGTATCCTATCATACATCGAGCTATCAGTGCTTGAGCATGGTAGACTTATTTAGAAAATAGTAATGACTGAACGTGATCATTGCACTGTGTATTAACAGAAAGCTTATATTTTAAGATATGCACACTCTCGACAACATTCCTTGGAATGGTCCGGCAATAATGCTGGTAGACCTCGATGCCTTTTTTGCCTCCGTAGAACAGCTGGATCATCCCGGTTGGCGAGGACGAGCCGTTATTGTGGGTGGCTCGCCAGACAGGCGTGGTGTCGTTGCTGCAGCTTCTTACGAGGCGAGAGAATATGGCGTGCACTCTGCGATGCCCTCCAGTACAGCACACCGGCTTTGTCCTGAAGCGGTATGGACAACGGGGAATTACGCACGGTATCGTGAACTGTCGGACCTTGTTATGGAAATTCTTCACGAGGAAACACCCTTTGTGCAGCAGGTCAGCATTGATGAGGCTTTTGTAGATATAAGCCCTACCGAGCACAACACCGAACACCCTCTCGAAATAGCCCATCGTGTACTCGAAAAGATAAACCTACTTGGAATTAGCGCATCAATTGGGATCGGAACATCAAAAACAGTTGCTAAAATTGCATCTGAAATTGAAAAACCTCGAGGTCTAACCGTGGTATACCCAGGTCGTGAACGATCGTTTTTATCACCGCTTCCCATCCGGGCACTAAGTGGCATCGGGGCTGCAAGCGAGAAGACCCTTCATCAACTGGGAATTGAAACCTTAGGTCAGCTAGCTGACATGGATCGCGATCGCCTTATCAAGCTTTTCGGGAAAAATGGAGCCACGATGCATACCAGGGCAAACGGAGGCGACGACTCTCCTGTAGAAGAAGACGATGACGTGAAATCCGTGTCGAATGAGCTAAGTTTTTCACATGATTTAACTACCGAAGAAGAGGTTCATTCAGCCCTCCGTTCTATCGCGGGCAAAGTTGGAAGAAGACTGAGATCAAAAAATTTGAAAGGCAGAACACTCAGCCTTAAAATCAGATACGATGACAGGTCTATACGCCAAGCACAAAAACGTCTTCCCGTTTCAAGCGCTGATGATTTGTCCCTACTTCCCTACTTGTTTACTCTTTTAGATAAGCTTTGGAGGCCCGGAGTGCCAGTCAGGCTCTTGGGGGTTGCTGTAAGCGGCTTTGAACAAGAAGATGCACAGCAATACCGCCTCTTCGATCTTGAGGATGAAGAGTCAGCTCAGCTCCCCGAAGCCGAGCTGCTGGAAGATGCCTCCGCCCGAACCAGCCTCTTAGAAACGAGTGATAAAATTAAAGATAAGTTTGGTGAAAAATCGCTACAATTTGGAAGTGATATATTAACTGAGAAAAAAATCACTGAAACTGGTTCAAAGAATTTGAATTACTATCAGTAGACATTACGTTGATGTCGAGGTCAATTGAAGCGAAATATCTTTTGTGCGATATGGTAGCAAAACAGACCGAATGCACGTCCGGCAGCAGTTGGCAAGTTTGTTCCAACGTTAAGGATATTGTATCTCACCCGACGATAAAGCATCTCATTCTTCTCCCGAAGATAATTCCAGAGCTCAAACCGCTTCGTTTCGTTTTCTGCACTCTTTTCCATGCGCAGAAATATGGAAGAAATACACATCATCATAGATACGTAATTTTCCATATAGGAAATTAACTTTTTGCAAGAAACCTCTTTATATAGATTCACAGAATCTATCATGATCCTTGTGATACGCAGCTGCTGATCAATGCGGGAGAGCATTATCTTTTCATTGACACTCTGGTCTTCACGGCCAATGAAATAACGATACATATCAGCGTTTATATAATACATTGTTCTAACATTTGGCAGTGGAACATATACGAAAATATTGTCGACATAAAAACAATGCTCGGGAAGCTGTAGGTGAATATCCCTTAAAAGGTCGGTCCGATAAATAACCGAGTGCATGAGAAGGTATTGGCTTATTTTAAACCGGCCAATTTCGTCCCAGGATATCTCGCGATGCTCGGGAAACACATTCTCGTATTTCATAACAGTCTGTTTATTTTCATGTTTTTTCTCATAGACATAGTTTCCAATGACCATATCCGTTGGAGAAGTACGATCAAGTTGTGCGCGAAGATAGCCCATCACTTCCTGCATGGCAGAAGCATCAAGCCAGTCGTCAGAATCGACCACTTTGAAATAAAGGGCATCGGCTAGCTCAAGACCAGCGTTTACGGCCGAGCCGTGCCCTCCATTCTCCTTGATATGCGCACGGATAACATTGGGATATCGGCTCTGCCATTCAAGGGCTTTTTCCTTAGTATTGTCCTTTGTCGAACCGTCATCGACAATAATAATTTCGATATCTTTTCCACACAGGAGCAAGGAGTCGATACAGGTATCCATATATTCAGCTGAGTTGTAGCAAGGAACAACAAACGAAACTGTTCTCATAGGAAGGCTTCCTTTTCTAAACTTGTAACCATGAGCCTCCGAACTGGGATACTGCTAGCATAGCTTATCAGCAAGCAGGAGAGCTTGTTCTATTATTTCATCCATATTGTAGTATCGATATTCAGCCAGCCTACCCAAAGGATAAAAATTATTCAAAGGATCGACAAGCCTACGGTATTTTTTGTAGTGCGCGTCATTCTCGTCACTGATAATGGCATAGTATGGAATCTGGGTTTTAGGATTGAGATAGCTTTTCGGGTACTCTTTCATAATAGTGGTTTTTGTACCAGTCTGGCCCGTCAAGTATTTAAACTCAGTAATTCGAGTATATTCTTCACTCACTGTATAATTAACCGTAGCACAAGGCAGAACATATTCTTGCTCATGAGTTTCATATGAAAAGTCCAAGGAGCGATAGGGCAACCTGCCAAAGCGGGCGAGAAAAAGCTCGTCAAGAGGGCCCGTATACACAATGGGCTTTTCGAAACGTTGTCCCTTAATCCTTATTCCCGATAAAGAAGCTCCTTCTTCCTCGCTTTCAAAGCGCAGTTGCAAAATATTTTCAGCCTCGGTAGAAAGACAAATATCAATATTTGGATGTTCTAGCATATTTTCGAACAAAACATGATACCCCTTGGCCGGCATGCCCTGGTAGTGGTCTTGGAAGTAACGATTGTCACGTGAGATAAAAACAGGGACACGTCCAGTTACGCCTGGATCAAGCTCCTCGGGTTTCAAGCCCCATTGTTTCTGAGTGTAATATAGAAAAATATTTTTGTATACATAGTCAGCTATCTCGGCTAGCTGAGGATCTTCTGTTTTTCGAAGTTGGGCGATCCTTACCTTCTGCTCGTCTCCAAAAGCATGTATCAATCTTTCAATGTAAGGCGCAGCTTTCTCTTTGCCGAAAACGATCTCGAGGGAGTTTTTATTGAAAGGCACCGGAAGATACGTACCGTGCACATCTGCTAGAACTGTGTGCTCGTAATCTCTCCAGTCGGTAAACCGCAAGATATAATCGAATACGCGTTTGCTATTGGTGTGGAAAATGTGCGGACCGTAACGATGAACCAATATGCCGGATTCATCGAGACTATCATACATGTTCCCTCCAATGTGGGAACGCTTCTCTATTATGAGGACCCGATAATCTTTTCTTTCAGCTAATTCCCGGGCGAGTACGCTCCCTGCAAACCCACATCCAACAATAAGGGCATCGTAGTCCCTTGGATCAACCTCTTGAAAACCTTTATTCAATACGCCCATTGTTACCTTTTCTATTTTATGATGTTCCGATCACAGAGCATTTTATCCTCGATGAGCTCTTTTTCTTCCTTTATCATATAATGAAGATATATCGTTGAAAGGAATAGTGAATGAGCAGTTTTCTAGACTCTATAATTGAACGAGCGCAAAGTGACTTAAAGTCCATCATTCTTCCAGAGGGTGACGATCCTCGAATTCTTGAGGCAGCAGAGTTCATCCTTCGGCAGAATATTGCCAAGCTCGTTATACTTGGTGACACCGAGGCTATCAAAAAGAGCCCATACAACCTTGAAGGCGCAAAGATTATCGACCCGAAAAAAGCCGATAACCGCAACGAGCTTGCTCATGAGCTATACGAACTCCGCAAGGTTAAAGGGATGACCGAAGAACAGGCACAAGACCTTATAGGCGATGTCTTATATTACGGCGTTATGATGGTTAAGCTAGGACTTGCCGACGGTATGGTGGCAGGAGCATGCCATGCAACAGGAGATGTCTTAAGGCCTTGCTTGCAAATATTGAAAACGACTCCCGGTGTTCGGCTTGTAAGCACCTTTTTTGTGATGGTTGTACCCGATTGCGAATTAGGGGAAAACGGAGTTTTCATTTTCGCCGATGCAGGCCTAGAAGTACAGCCTGATGCTGAACGGCTTGCCCACATAGCAATAAGCTCAGCTCAGTCCTGGTCTGTTTTAGTACAAAGCGAACCCATGGTAGCTATGCTCTCACATTCCAGTTATGGCTCTGCAAAAAATCTTGACGCGACCAAAGTCGTAGAGGCGACAGAAATTGCTCAAGCGCTTGCGCCTGAGCTGGCACTGGATGGAGAACTTCAGCTTGATGCAGCCATTGTGCCATCCGTTGGACAAGCAAAGGCCCCAGCATCAAAAGTTGCTGGCCGTGCTAATGTTTTAGTGTTCCCCGATCTTGATTCTGGAAACATTGGATACAAACTCGTACAACGACTTGCCAAGGCTGAAGCCTATGGCCCTATCACGCAAGGCATCGCTCGCCCCGTAAATGATCTTTCGCGCGGCTGCTCATCTGATGATATTATAGGCGTCGTAGCGATAACGTGTGTACAAGCACAGTCAGGGCACTGAGTGCGAAATAACGCGAAACAAAGCTGAGGATAAGTTACAGCACCCACCTAGTGACCGCTACTTCCAAACCCGCCTGATCCCCGTGATGTATCGTCGAGCCTATCGCACAAAATAAAGTTGACCTCGTCTGCTTTGAGAATAAGGAGCTGTGCAACACGATCGCCGACATGTATATCAACCGTATCGTTTGGGTCAAGATTGATAGCAATGAGTTTAATTTCGCCCCGATAATTACTATCTATCAATCCAGGGCTGTTGACGAGGGAAAAACCCTTATTTATGGCTAACCCGCTTCGAGGAAGCAATAATCCCGCATATCCTTCAGGAATTGCAAGGCTAAGACCTGTCGGTATAAGAGTTCTTTCGAAGGGGGCGAGATTAAACTCACCTGTAGAGCACAGGTCAAGGCCAGCATCTCCAGGATGAGCATAGCTAGGCATCTGAGCCGATGGATGGTGCAGTTTTATAGGAATATCCACGACTGCACTTTATCCAAGACTGTCGAGTGCTTCAGCAAACTCTTGTAAGTTTTTAAAATCTTTATAGACGCTTGCAAACCTGATATAGGCAACGGGGTCGAGATCCTTAAGCCTTGACAGAGCGATATCACCGAGTTCTTTGGACCGAATACAGTTTTTAAACTGATTTCGCAACTCCGCCTCGATCTCATCAATGAGAGATTCAAGCTGAGGGGGTGAAACAGGCCGTTTCGCACAGGCAATGAGCAGGCCTCTCAATAGTTTGTCGCGATCGTACTCTTCTGTGGATCCATCAGCCTTCACAACAAGCAAGGGCGTGCTCTCAATCCGTTCGTAAGTAGTAAACCGACTATTGCATGAAAGACATTCCCGGCGACGACGAATAGAAAGATTGTCCTCCGAAGGACGCGAGTCAACGACCTTAGACTCCTCATAAGCGCAGACTGGGCACCGCATGCTACTCCTTACTCTATCCTTTTTGTGAAGAGTAACACAGCAACCTGACTGTTTTCATAAAAATGAGCGAAACATATTGAGAATCCTCACATGAGAAAAAACTACCTGCATCCCCCCAACAGTGCACCATTGTTATCTAAGTAACTTTACTGTATATCGTTTCATCCTTGTTCTTTCAAGTACATGAAGTACAAGTTTCTTTATTGATTATAAAAAAACAGGTCA
Source organism: uncultured Raoultibacter sp. (assembly GCA_964345475.1). Taxonomy (GTDB): domain Bacteria; phylum Actinomycetota; class Coriobacteriia; order Coriobacteriales; family Eggerthellaceae; genus WRIS01. The sequence continues at coordinate 111,311 of CAYFQW010000004.1, read as the reverse complement.
GGCACCAAAGTAAATGCAAGCAATCGCAACTGCAAATATACACATTGAACCAAGTACGCTTTCCCATCTAGTATTCTTATTTACAGGCTTCCCTTTTAAAGAGCCCTGTAGAACCCCTCTATACCAATGGACTATTGGCGACATAGCTCTTGATATGACCTTTGACACGTTCCCCCTGAGAGATGTAACAGGTTTAACAGCGTGCAAAGGTTCGGCTGGCCCTGGTAGAGGAAATTCGATAATAAGACCAACTGGTTCGTTTCTTAATGCAGCGGAGCCCACTACCGAATACTGGGTTTTATTACTATTTTTCATAATATTCCTCCCGAGCGCTTGCATAGAACCTTTGTTCGCGTATACTGTAAAACGAACAAAGGTTCATGTCAAGACATTTCACAAACATTTGTTCTATTATTTTAGAAAGGGTATACCATGGCCGTTAAAGTCACAAAAAGGCAGCAGGCAGTGCTCGATAGTATTAGAAACTGTATCCAGGAAAAGGGGTACGGGCCTACCGTGCGAGAAATATGCCAAGATCTTGGTCTTTCTTCCCCCTCAACGGTTCATGTTCATCTCAAAACCCTAGAAAATAAAGGCCTCATTAAGCGAGATCCCCTTAAGTCGCGATCGATAACCTTCGCTGATCCCCTCGAGGAGGCAATGCTTGGTTCGGAAAGTGAGTTGAAGCGTCCAAGCTTTAGTAAAATGCTTGACCTACCCTTAGTCGGCAATGTTGCTGCAGGCAGCCCTATCCTTGCAGAAGAAAACATAATCGACTCTATAACCCTACCAACCGATATTGTGGGCGATTCTGCGAGTTTTCTCTTATCAGTACGTGGCGAATCGATGATTGATGCAGGTATCAACAATGGCGACTATGTAGTAGTAAAGGAGCAGCCTACTGCGAACAACGGCGACATTGTTGTGGCTCTGATAGATGACAGCGCCACGGTCAAACGCTTTTATAAAGAAAAAGATCATATTCGCCTACAGCCAGAAAACACATCTATGGAGCCAATTCTCACGAAAGATTGTTCAATTGCTGGAAAGGTCGTTGCTGTTTTCCGACGTCTCTGAGCAAGCTGGCAAAGTAGCGCCACTTTGTAGAATACATCCATCAGCTGGAATCAAAAAGTCTTTGAACATAGTATGGAAATGTGGGCTCGCTTGCATTTCCATACGGGTTCCGCATTCACTATGTTCCTCACTTAAAACACGGCAATTCTCGTGCGCAAAGGACACCAAGTCTCCTCGCTGAAAAGGCAATAAAACCCTCATAAACTCGTCGCGCGCTGACGCTATTCGAGAAACTCTAGCAAGAAGGCCCTCTATTCCCTCTCCTGTTTTTGAGGAAATAAAAACTGCTGAAGCATAGCGCTTAGCGAACACTTCTTTTTCTTCCTTGCTCAAAAGGTCTATCTTACTGAATACCTCGAGTCGTCTGATATGACCTGCATTGATGTCGCCAAGTACTTTTTCTACCGATTCAATCTGGGCTTCATATCTTTCAGACGAAGAGTCTATAACGTGCAGTATAAGGTCTGCCCCAACAATCTCATCAAGGGTTGATTTGAAAGCTTCGACTAAGGTGGTAGGGAGCTTTTGAATAAATCCAACCGTGTCAGTGATAGTAATTCTTCGGCCCTCAGGCAGCGCAAGTTGACGTGTGGTCGAATCGAGTGTCGCGAAAAGCTTGTCATAGCTGAGGACGTCGGCATCGGTGAGAATGTTAAGGAGACTCGATTTACCGGCGTTCGTGTACCCTACAATTGCAAGTTTAAAAATACCGCTTTTGCTACGAGTTTTCCTTTGAAGGCTTCTGATTTCAGAAAGCTGCGCGAGCTCCTTTTTGATCTGGTTGATTCTTTTTCTAATCATACGCCTGTCTAGTTCAAGCTTACTTTCTCCTTCACCGAATCTTGAGCCTACACCACCGCCCAAACGTCCGGTAATAAGATGCGACCACATACCCCGCAAACGCGGCAGTACGTATTCATTCTGCGCAAGTCTCACCTGGAGACGTCCCTCCCTGGTGCTTGCGTGAAGGGCAAAAATATCGAGGATCAAGGCAGTACGGTCAATGACCTTCACATGTTTTGGTACGATTGCCTCAAGGTTGCTTTGCTGAGAGGGGCTCAGCTCTTCGTCAAAAATAACAAGATCGGCTGAAACACTTCTGCACACGACAGCCAACTCATCTGCCTTCCCTCTCCCTATAAACGTTCGAGGATTTGGTTTGTCGATTTTCTGGGTCACGCGAGCCAAGACTTCCGCCCCTGCAGTATTGGCAAGCCTCTCGAGCTCCGCAAGACTTTCTTCTAGGGGCCAGCTCGTGTCTCCCGTATCAATTCCAACGAGGACCGCCCGTTCAACGAGCGGATTATCAATTTCTATCATGTTTTTCATAAGAGTCTAGTCTCATCTTTTTCTTGTAAGATTCCTTCCATGATTTCATTGAGCATACGATCCTCGTTTTGGTCGTCTGCTTGAATCCACTTTATACGTGTATCTTTTCTAAACCAAGTTCTTTGCTTTTTAGCGTAACGTCTTGTTGCCAGCTTAATAGCTTCTATAGCTCCATCAAGCCCTATTTGCCCTTCCAAGTAAGCCACTACCTCTTTATAGCCAATGGCTTGAGGCGCAGTAACACCTTCACGAAATCCTTTATTCAAAAGGTCTTTTACCTCTTCAACCAGGCCATTTTCAAACATTTGGTCGACTCGAGTAGATATTCTTTCGTGCAAAATCTCCTTCTCGACCCGGAGTCCGTAAAGTGATGCTGGAATGATTTGACGTAAATTGGAGAGGGCTTGCTTCTGCTCGGCATAACTTGTATTCTCTTCGAGCATTTCAAGCGCTCGTATAAGTCGGCGTATGTTGTGAGGGTGGATAATTTTAGCACTTTCCGGGTCACGCTTATCAAGCTCTTGCCAAACTCTTCCGCTTCCCTCTTTTTCAGCCATTTCTTGGTATTTTTCCCGCACTGGATTGTCAATTTGACCTCCAGGAACAAAACGATAGTCATCGATAGCCGCGCGAATATAGAGGCCCGTTCCACCGCAGAGAACAACTCGTTTTCCTCGAGTGTCTATATCCTGCATACACGCTCGTGCATAGGCTTGGTACAATGCCGCAGAATAAGCTGAACCTGGATCCACTAAGTTGAGGCCCCAATGCCGTACCTTTTGCTCGTTTGGGAGCACCTTGCCAGTCCCTATATCCATGCCCTTGTATATTTGCATGGAGTCAGCACTTACAACTTCCCCATCGAGAGCAAGCGCCACGTCCTGCGCAAGTGCGCTTTTTCCAGAAGCAGTGGGCCCAACAATGACTACAAGCCGTTTCGATACTTTAACTTGATTGAAATCTGAAGATTTGGTTCCATTGTTTGTAATTCTTACACACCGTTCCCCTCATATATATCTCCGAGAAGATACCAGGTTTTTGCCTGCTTTACTCTAACGCGAACAATTTCACCTTGTATAGCTGAGAGCATCTCCTTGTCTTTTAGGGGAAAGTGGACGGTCCGATTATGACAACTTCTTCCACTCGCCACCAAAGGATCTCGTTTCGAACTGCCCTCGACGAGAACTTCAACGATGTTTCCCTTGTCAGCCTGTGCAAGCTCAAAAGCTCTTTTTTGTACCAGCTCAACAAGCCGGTCAAAGCGTTGGTGGATAACTTCTTGAGGGACAGTGCCAGGCATTCTTGCCGCAGGGGTGCCTTCTCGTTTTGAGTAGATAAACGTGAAAACCTGAGTAAAACCTACTTCTTCGACAAGTTTGTATGTCTCTTCAAAGTCTTCGTCGGTTTCTCCAGGAAATCCTACGATAACGTCGGTCGAAAGGGCTATATCGGGAACAGAAGATCTGAGCTTCTCGACAAGCTCAAGATAATGCTCTTTCGTATATGTCCTATTCATTGCCTGCAGGATGGAGTTTGAACCAGACTGCACAGGCAGGTGTAGGGCCGGCATCAATGACGGCAGCGAGGCGAATAGCTCGATTACATCATCGGAAAGATCTTTGGGATGGCTCGTTGCAAAACGCAACCGTTCGATCCCTGTAGAGTCTACGCGCTTCAGAACTTCAGCAAATTTCGGGCTACCGTACAAATCCCTCCCGTAAGAGTTGACATTCTGGCCAAGAAGCGTAATCTCCTTAACCCCTGCATCACGGTAAGATCGTGCCTCTGCCTCTATGTCCTCAAGAGTTCTCGACTTCTCTCTACCACGTACATAGGGAACGATGCAATAGGTACAAAAGTTATCGCAACCTATCGTGATTGGAAGCCAAGCTGCCCAAGAATGCTCTCGCACGCTTGGAAGATCGGTGGGAAAGCTATCTGAGCTTTGAAGAATTTCTACTTGATACCCAGAATGTTCCCGCGCCTGCGCAATCAAGCGCGGAAGCGAGTGTAGGTTCTGTGTCCCAAAAACCACATCAATATGGCCGAGTGTCGAAGTCAGAGCTTCTCCATCTCTTTGGCCTATGCACCCGCCGATGGCTATGATTCTTTTTTTACAGGGAGAGTCTTGACGTAAAGCGAGGTTTTTCAAAGACGCAACCTGGCCCATAAGACGTATATCCGCCGCTTCTCTCACACAGCAGGTCATAAAAACCGCTATATCCGCCTCTTCGAAGCTCTGGACCGGTAAGGCCCCCAAACCTTCAAGCATTCCAACGACACGTTCACTGTCGTGCTTGTTCATTTGGCATCCGTATGTGCGGACACAGAATGTAAACCCAATAAGATTATCTTCCATATTTTTGTGCCTAGATTTGATTTCCGTGTTCGTCTTCCGAGTGTGGCCCCGAAGGACGGAAAGCATCTTTAGTGAAGTGTGGTACTACAGCGAACCTGATCGCCGTTCTATATTCTCCATCTATGACAATATCGGCAAAAGAGGGCACACATAGAACTTCAATGCCAACAGGAGAAAGAAATCCTCTCGAAATGGCTATTGCTTTTACTGCCTGATTAACAGCACCGGCACCTACTGACTGTATTTCCACGGAAAGGCCGTCTTTTATCATTCCGGCAATTGCTCCCGCAACCGAGGCAGGGGAAGATTTAGAAGAGACCTTGAGACAGCCAGTCTCAGGCCTTTGGTCGGACTCTGTCACCACGAAGATTTCCTTTGTTCGTTTCTGCTGCTTTTTTATCATATTTTGCTACGTTTCAGGTCAACATCATCAAAATAATTCTAACGATTAATGAGAATGCTTGCAAGCACTCGCACTTCTTTCTTTCCCCCGCATCAAAGAACATGAAGTTTAACGGCTAAACGGTAGATAAGGATTTGGACAGATCCTTCAGCTCTTCCTAGCTTCTTTTCTATCTCAACTTGATAACGGGTATCTTAAGACGTATTTCATCAGGACTTACTGAGATTTCAGGATCGACCGAGGCTTCAAGGTAGTAAGCCTCCGCTAGTTCCCCATAGGCCTTTTTCACTGCGTGCCTGAATGTTTCCATATCGTCTTCGTGTATTTTTATGCCTCGTTCATCTTTTAATACGCAGGCCTTTCCAGGGATTTTTGATGTCGATATATGCTGCTTAGAAGCGCTCAGGCCAGCCTCGATTAATTCGACCATCGGTTCAAGTGCAGGTAAATCCCCATCCAGTATTCTTCTTGCAGAACGAGATGAAACATTGAGGCCAAGTGATTCGGCTCTCAATGCAAGATCGTCAGGATCGGCAGAAAAGGCAAGTCGTTTAATAAGCTGCAGGTCTTGCTCGTTTGTGCAAAAAGCTTTCACATGAGAACTTAAAGTAGCTTCCCCGTAGTGGTATATACTTGCTACTATTTCAGTAGGAGATCCGTAAAAGACGTTACATTTTTCCTTATTTTCATAAGCAAACTCGGCAACCATTCGATTAATGTTGCGAATACCCTTCACCACGACCTTACCTTCCTCATCATAGGAAAAGCTGGGGAGGGTAGATTGATCCGATTTTTCACCAAGCGTTGCGCTGTCTGTTTTAACTACGAAAGCACTACCTTTTCCTACCTCCGAAAGAGCTATGAAGGCTTCATAAGAATTTTGGGCGATAGAGTAGAGGGCCATGCCCCTTCCATGAACCCCCCACGAATCGAAATGCATGGTATCGAGCTTTGACGTCACACGTGGCTCGAATATGCTAGACTGCATACCCTCAGGCACACCTTGACCATCATCGATAATGGTCAGTAAGCGACATGTCTCTTCTCGGGAGGAAGCCAGAAAGATATTTCTGGCACCAGCATCTCGAGCATTGCGAAGAAGCTCTATCACAACATCTTCGTTGCCTCGAATATCTTGTTTTGCTTGCCTGCGTTCAGCTTCTGCAACCCGTAAGCGAACAAAGCCATCCCCGAGATCAGTTTCCACTCGGAGATGGCTATCGCCACAAATTTCTTCAATGAAAGAAGTTAAAGAATCATCCATGTTTACTTTGCGTAATCAACCGCACGACTCTCTCGAATAACGACTACTTTTACCTGACCAGGATATTGCATTTCATTTTCAATTTGATGAGCAATATCATGCGCAAGTACGACTGTTTTCGCTTCATCAACATCTTCGGGAGTTACCATAACTCGAACTTCACGCCCTGCTTGTATAGCATAGGTGCGTTCCACGCCAGGATAGCTATTTGCGATTTTCTCAAACTTTTCGAGCCGTTTGATATAAGCATCAAGTGTTTCTTTTCGAGCTCCTGGCCGAGCTGCTGAAACCGCATCGGCAGCTTGTACAAGAACATCTAAGACAGAGCAGGGTTCTACATCATTATGGTGAGCCTCAATAGCATGGACAATCTCAGGGCTTTCACCAAAGCGGCGCGCTAAATCAGCACCGATAACAGCATGGCTTCCATCAACCTCATGATCCACAGATTTACCCAAATCATGGAGAAGACCTGCTCGTTTTGCAGGAACGGAGTCAAGCCCTAGCTCGGCAGCCATAACACCGCAAAGATACGCAACCTCTAGCGAATGGTTGAGCACATTTTGACCGTAAGATGTCCGATAGCGTAAACGCCCAAGCACCTTTACAAGCTCTGGGTGCAAATCGTGTATACCCGTATCAAAGGCAGCCTGTTCACCGGCCTCTTGTACGCGTTGGTTTATTAACTCCTCGGCCTTGTAAAACATTTCTTCTATTCGGGCCGGGTGTATACGTCCATCCGCTATAAGATTCTCCATTGTCACGCGACCTATCTCGCGTCTTACAGGATCGAAGCTGGAGATGGTTATACACTCTGGCGTATCATCGATGATTAAGTTCGTGCCCGTTAATTGCTCGAAAGAACGAATATTGCGCCCTTCTCTACCAATAATGCGACCCTTTAGATCGTCGGAAGGGATGTGTATAGTGGATACCGTATGCTCAGCAGAGTGATCTGCTGCAACTCTTTGTATGGCAAGGCTGAGAATCTCTCGTGATTTTTTATCTGCTTCCGTTCTCGCTTTAGCCTCCGCGTCTCGTATTATAGTCGCTTGCTCAAAGACAACTTGCTCCTTCAGTTTATCCAAAAGTTCCTTTTTCGCTTCTTCGGGAGTCATCCCAGCAATACGTTCAAGCCTTACATCAAGCTCGTCACTTGCCGCATCAAGATCTTTTTTACGCTTTTCGATTTGTCCTTGCATTGAAGATATCTGATGCTCTCGTGCGTCTAAAGACTCGACACGTCTATCTAATAATTCCTCTCGTTGAGCTATTCGGTTTTCGGAGGCCCGTATCTCTTTTGCACGTTCCTTATTTTCGTTTTCGTTTTCCTGCTTAATTTTCAAAGCCTCGTCTTTAGCCTCAATGATAGCTTCGCGACGAAAGGTTTCAGCTTGCTTCTTGGCGTCTGCTATAAGGGATTCAGCTTCATCAGCTGCTCTTTTGGTAGATGCATTTATCAGGTAGCGTGCTACCAAAAAACCAAGCACAGCTCCAACGGCCAGTCCGATAATAAGCCAAATAATTTCAGGCATTCTCTCCCCCTTTCTGTATTCGTATTTATATTATTTTTCACCAACTATAAACAATGCCAGCAGACACTGGCATGAGCAATAGCACAAGAGGATGTCTTATTATATTTTTATCTATTATAAGCACCACAGGATGCATACTACTCAAGTTGACATAATCATAAGGCTTATCTTGTAGATTGTAAAAGAGATGCCCGCAAACAACAAAAAAAGAGCGGGATTGCATCGGGTACAATAAACGCAAATTAAAATTTTACAGCATCAAAAGATGTCGCTACAATGTTTTGCGTTCTTCGAAATACACGCGGGCAACGCTCGAGGCCACATCCGAAGAGTATCCTTTCCTTATGAGCTTTTGGTATGTTGCGCCTTGAATATTTTTAGATTGCGGAGGCTTCGAACGTATAAGCTCCAGTGCTCTTTGCTTTTCGGAAATGTCGAGGGGGATAAAGTCGTCGGACCAACCTGGCACAAGCTCTGGATCGATACCATGCTTCTGCAATTCGCGCTCGATACCCCTTTTCCCCACGCCTTCGCGGACTCGTTTGGTTATCAAATAGCCAGCAAATCTAATATCGTCTACCAGCTGCGAACGGCACGCCTTTTCAATAGCTTTTTGTATCTCTTCTTCGGCCAGAGGATCTCCCTTTGCATCACGCAAAAGCCTTTCCCGTAACTCGAGGGAGGATCGCTCTCTCACGCTGAGGAGTCGAATTATTCTTTTGAAATAGCTAGACTGTAGCTTTTCAGAGGCTTCTGCCCCGTTCGCAATAATCTTTTTCTCGTCCTCAACATCCTCCTTATAGGGAGAGTTAGATGAACAAGATTCGATGTCTCGTATTTGTGCCTTTAAATCATCAAGAATACATGTTTTGCGATCAGTCACAGATCATCCCTCTTATTTACTCTTTTTTGCCACTGCTTCTTTCTTCTCATTTTTTTCGATACGTGGAGTTGGTATATCAAAAGAATCACGTACTTTCTTCTCGATCTCATCGCGTAAATCAACGTTCGTCTGTAAGAAAGCTTTTGCAGTTTCACGCCCCTGCCCTATGCGTGTTTCTCCGTAGGTATACCAAGAACCACTTTTTTTGACTATGCCCGTTTCAGCAGCCATGTCAAGTATGCATCCTTCGCGGGATATCCCCTCGCCGTACATAAGATCAAACTCGGCCTGTCGAAAAGGTGGTGCAACTTTATTTTTTACAACCTTTGCCCGCACTCTGTTGCCAGTAATTTCACCATCTTTTTTAATAGAATCTATCCTTCGTATATCTATGCGAACACTCGAAAAGAATTTTAATGCGCGGCCTCCAGTCGTCGTTTCAGGATTGCCAAACATCACGCCTATCTTCTCACGTAATTGGTTTATGAAAATACAAGTAGTGTTTGATTTTGAGAGCGAGCCCGCAAGCTTACGTAATGCCTGTGACATCAAACGAGCCTGCAAACCGACTGTAGTGTCGCCAATTTCGCCTTCAATTTCTGCCCGTGGCACTAAGGCTGCAACAGAATCAATGACTATGCAATCTATGGCATTACTTCTAACGAGCATGTCGCAAATTTCAAGACCTTGCTCGCCCGTGTCGGGTTGCGATATGAGCACTTCATCAATATCGACCCCTAAACGAGCTGCATAGATTGGATCCAGCGCATGCTCGGCATCGATAAAGGCAACCACTCCTCCAAGCGCTTGAGCTTCGGCTATTATTTGTAAAGCCAACGTAGTTTTACCGCTTGCCTCTGGGCCGAATATTTCTACAATTCTCCCTCTTGGCACGCCCCCTATTCCTAAAGCTGCGTCAAGAGGTAATGCGCCCGTAGGAATTACCCCTATTTCCAATTTCTTATCCCCATCACCATATTTCATGATAGAGCCCTGACCAAATTTACTTTCTATTTGATCAGTCGTTATCTTGAGTACTTTAGCCTTCTCTTTATCCATCGTTTCTCCTAGGACTGCTCTTCATGCAGCAATAATATATGGTTAATTATACGAACATTTGTTTGTTAGTCAATGATCCCTTTCAAATTGAGATCATAACCTAGAAATACTACAGAACCTTAAAGGCTTTCGATACATAAGGCTAACCAAAAATCTCTTTTTCAAAGCTTTGAAGGGCTGCTATAAGACTCATATTCCTAATTTCTTCTCGATTTCCTTCGAAGTGATGTACTTCAGCCCGTTCTCCTGCTGCATTTGCAGTTCCAATCCAGACAGTACCAACAGGTTTTTCTGGGCTTCCTCCACCAGGGCCGGCAATTCCCGTTACTGAAACGGCCACATCGGCCGACAGAGCAGTTTTTGCTCCGCGAGCCATTTGGCGGGCAACTTCTTCGCTCACAGCCCCCTTGTTTTGTAGATCGCCAGAAGAAACCCCAAGCTCTGTTTGCTTGACCTCACTGGCGTAGCTGACTATTCCCCCGAGAAATACTTGCGAGCTTCCAGCAACCGAGGTTAACGCAGAGGACACCAAGCCCCCTGTACAACTCTCAGCTGTAGCAAGGCTTATATTCCGCTTGCACGCCTCTTTAATCAGCCTTTCGGCTAGCATGTCTACCTCGGATTGAACCTCTTCAGCTTGACGGTGAGCGGCACAAGAGGAGCTATCTACCTTTGTTTTCCTGTTTTCGAGAGAAGGAGCCCCGTTGTTCGAATTAGTAAAGCCAAGCAAATGCCTCGCTTTCACAAAATAATCCAACATAGAGACAATAGTTGCTATAAGTGCAGCAATCATTACCGCCCATGAAAATAAATACATCCCGTCATTGAACACATCAGAAATACTGTGCAGCATAGAGTTGTCTTTGATTATGAAAAGGACAAGAGCGAAAATTTGCAAAACAGTTTTTATTTTACCGTACCAACTAGCAGCAATTACAACACTCTGGCTTGCAGCCACCATACGTATACCGGACACAATAAACTCTCGGCATAAAATAACAAGTGCCACCCAAGAAGGTAAGACACCAAGCTCGATGAGTGCCAAAAGGGCTGCCGCAACTAAGATTTTATCCGCTAAGGGATCGATGAATTTCCCGAAATTAGTTACTTCTCCTCGACTGCGCGCAAGATAGCCGTCCAGAGCGTCCGTACTTGCAAGGAGCATAAATATAGCGGCAGCAACCCATTCCTTCCATGCAATAGCGCTAGACCATTGGGGAAACCAAGCCGGCCATGGAGAAAGCAGCGCGACCACGAATACGGGAATGGCACAAATTCTCGTTAAGGTAACGACATTGGCAGGAGTCCAAAGCTTCTCCACAGCTTCATCTTTAGCAGATGCTGCCACAACGATCTCCTCCATCTCTGCTGCATAACGGACTCATGTCAACAGCCACGACAGAATCCCTGTTTCGAACAGTCTCTTTATGCAAGAGTCCTATCATATTACCGTCCCCTTTTTACGCCCCATGGTTGCAATCACCCTCCATATCGTAAAGCAGCGTATCGCTTATCCTTACTTTCACAAACTCGCCTGGTACAGCATCTTCGAGATACACTACTCCATCAACGTCAGGAGCCTGCTCTTTTGTTCTTCCAAATAGCTGGCCATCTTCCTCTTTGCCCAAAGTAAGCACTTCGTATTCTCTACCAAGACGATTTCCTACTTTGGGAACACAGACAGCATCTGCCAGATCGCGAAGAATCTGAGCCCTTTCGAGCTTAACTTCTGAAGATACTTGACAGGGTTGCTTTGCTGCTACAGTATTTTCTTCTTGGGAGTAGGGAAAGACGCCTATATAGTCGAAGTGTCCAAGCTCTATGAAGTCGCAAAGTTCTTTGAACTGCTCTTCACGTTCCCCTGGAAATCCAGCAATAACTGTGGTGCGCAATATTGCTCCAGGCACACCCGCTCGGATACGCGATATGAGGGCTTCGAATTCTTCTCGACTCCCTGTTCTGTTCATCGATTTCAGTATGTCTTCATTGACGTGCTGTATAGGAATGTCAAAGTATGGACAAATATTGGCGTACTTGCCTACAACCTCAATAAGCTCATCGCTCACGCCCTCAGGCTGAATGTACATGACCCTCAACCAAACATCGGAATATCTTTGGGCAAGTACCTCAAGGAGGTTCGCTAGCGAAGAGGGGGTTTCAAGATCAGTGCCCCACCTGCCTGTATCTTGTGCAATTAAAATAAGTTCTTTTGCTCCTTGGGCAATGAGCTTATCGGTCTCTTCAAGGATTTGCTTAAGAGTAAAACTGTGGTACCGGCCACGAATAAAAGGAATCGTACAGTAAGAGCAAAAGCGATCGCAGCCTTCGGATATTTTCACATAAGCTGAGAGCTCTGCCATGGCTCCGAGAGGGGCGCGCTCTTGCTCTACTCTCTGCTTGACAATAAAATCAGTGTTGTCTGCTTCTTCCTGGATACTATTTTCAAACAGTTCCTCGAGAACGACCGAAATATTTTGCTCTTCACTGCAGGGTAAGAATGCTGCGACTTCAGGAAGAGCTCGGCTGAGATCGTTCCCGTACCGTGCTGGCATGCATCCAGACACTATAAGTTTTGCGGGCTTTTTTTGGCCGAGTATGCCATCCGAAGTGTCGAGGATGACCTCTATGCTCTCCTCTGTCGCCTCCTGAATGAAGGAACACGTATTGATAACTATAGCATCTGCCAGGTTAATATCGGATGTTATTGCATAGCCAGAGCGAAGGACGCGCTCTTGCATATCCCTCGTATCGACTTCATTTTTCGCACATCCCAAAGTTAAAAAATATATGTTTTTCTGTGGTTCGTTCGTATCGCTCATACATGCATCTTCTTACCGGTAGTTTTGATACTGAAGCGGTTGGCCGTAGTCTTGTTCCTTGAGAAAGGCTATAACCTGTTGAAGAGCATCTTTAGATGCCGAGCTTACTCGAAGCTTATCTCCTTCGATTTGTACCTTCACTTTAAGCTTTTCACTTTTAATATCCTTGTTAATCTTACCTGCAGTATCGCGATCGATGCCTTCAACAATCTCAGCCAGCATACGAACACTTTGTCCTGCTGCTGGAACTGGATCGCCCCATCGTACAGCGGAAAGATCAATGCTGCGGCGAATGAGCCTTGTGTTCAATATATCGATTGCCTGCTTGGCAACAAACTCGCTTGGAGCCTGAACGCTTATTGTTTTAGCTGATTTGTCTAACTGTATTTCAGCTCCTGAATCTTTTAAATCATATCTTTGCTGGAGTTCTTTTTTTGCCTGACCAAATGCATTATCAACTTCTTGCATATCGACAGTAGAAACTACGTCGAAGCTTGATTCTTTTGCCATACGTATCCTCTCACGTTCTTTCTTGTTATTTTTCCACATTGTGGATGCGATTTTATATTTTCAATTTACAGCTCGGGTGCCACGAAGCACAGTCCTTCACTCATGCAAGTGGCGTACGATAAACCATGCTGATTGAACCTGCTTTTACTACTCTGAAGCCGAAGAGGCCACTTCGGGGTGATCCGTCTTCCATTGGGCAAGTATTTCCTCGAAATCAAGAACAATGCCTTGCACTCCTCCACCATAGTCCTCGGTGAAGTTCGTTTCCTCGCCATCGACATACAGCTGTATCGCACTCGGATTAGAGAAAACAAGCTCTATCTTGCCTGTGACTTCATAGCTTTCTTCTGCCTCTCCGACAACATCTCCGCCGTCAACGAGAACATCGTCAAGGTAGACGTCAACCCATGAGTTAGTGCCAGCCGAAACTACATACTTGAGATCGACCTTTGTAGGAGGCTGTTCAACAACTGCTTTTTCAACAGGTTCTTCTATGGGTGTTTGAGCCTGTTCTTCAACTCCGGTTACAGGAACTTTTTGTATGTCTTCATCAACCGTTTTTTTAGGACCGAAAAAAGAAATGAGCAAAACAATCAAAAGAACAAGCACAGCCACACCAGCAATGATGAGGGGCAATTTTGATTTTAGTGAACTCTGGGCTTTGGGCCCTGCATAAAAATTTGTATATTGCGCTCCAGACGTGGACACACCTCTCGCACGCGACATACGATCGCTTGAATACGTGTTTCCGCTTTCTGTGTTGCGATATCGACTTGTGTTGCTGTCTACGAGAAGAACCCTTCCATTCTGTTGCTGCGTTCGTTCGTAACTGCTCCGAGTACGTGGTGTACGTGGAGTCTGAGGCGTCTGACGCGTTGTTCTCCTATTTGAATCTTCCATGCGAAAACCAGTGGAGCGAGAAGACATCTGAGCCTCCCGCATCTGTTCTGCATACGCCTCGTCAAGATATCTTCGAGTGACTTCAGTGGAGTTCAAACCAAGAAATCGAGCATAAGCGTTTACCATATTCCTCGCATAGCCACGCGGAGGCATATGAGGGAAGTCAGCGTTCTCTATCGCTTCGAGAATATCGGGCCTTATTCTTAGTCTCCGAGCAACTGCGTTGAGCTCAAAGCCTTTTCGCTCGCGCTCATTACGTAAAATATCTCCGAAGCTGTCCTGTATCACGTCGTCACTCCTCTGCGTATGGATAAAGTTCTTCGTTATCTTGATTCTCAAAAGCTTTAAGGGTTTCTAGTTCCAGTTCATCTACTAAAACCTCGCGAGGTTTTGACCCGTTGGGTGAACCCACAATCCCTTTTTCTTCTAACATATCCATTATACGCCCTGCACGAGAATATCCAACTTTCAGGCGTCTTTGCAGGTTTGATGTCGACCCTAACGAACTCCCCACCACTATATCGGCCGCCTCCCATAAGAGAGGATCGTCATCAGAAGCATCTCCTGCGCCAGACGGAGACGAGGCTCCAAGCGTCACTAGGTTTGTTTTTAGGATTTCGGAATGGTATTCAGGCTCTCCTTGCTCTTTCAGGTGTGCAACCACCGCATTAATCTCATCCTCCGATACGAAACACCCCTGAATACGTTGGGGCTTAGCCAACTCAGGACGGGAAAAAAGCAAATCGCCAAGTCCAATCAGGTTCTCAGCTCCTGGTGTGTCCAAAACTACGCGAGAGTCTATACCCGACGCAACATTGAAGGCAATACGGTTTGTAATATTTGCCTTAATGAGGCCGGTGACAACATTGGTAGAAGGGCGCTGGGTGGCCACAATAAGATGGATTCCCGCAGCGCGCGCCAACTGAGCAATACGCGAGATAGAGAACTCAACCTCTTTTCCTACGTTCATCATTAAGTCGGCAAGCTCATCAATAATTATAACAATATAGGGAATTTCTTCAGCGTCTTCTCCGAGCTCGCCGCTTTGAACCTTCCCGTTGTACTGGCCGATGTTGCGAGCACCTGCATGAGAGAATATCTTAAGTCGCTTCTCCATTTCGGCTACGCCCCAAGAAAGTGCCCCCGCAGCTTCACGTGGCTCGGTGACTACCGGTACATACAGGTGAGGAATTCCGTTGTACGGGGTGAATTCTACGCGCTTCGGATCAATCATAATAAAGCGCACCTCAGAAGGTGTTGCGCGCATGAGGATAGACATGATCATAGCATTTATTGCTACTGACTTACCTGAACCAGTCGTTCCTCCGATTAAAAGATGCGGCATCTTCGCTAAATCGGAAACGATGGCTTGGCCTTCGACATCCATACCAATTGCTATCTGCAAAGGACCTTCTTTTGCCTGGGAGATTACATCTCCTAAAAGAACATTCTTGCGTGTTTTATTGGGCACTTCAATGCCTACATAATTCGTGTCAGGAATTGGAGCAAATATGCGTACTCCTGGTGCGGCTAGAGCGAGGGCAATATCGTCTTCAAGTGCAACCACCCTGCTTACGCGTACGCCAGAAGGCATATCAATTTTGAACAAGGTTACTGTTGGACCAGCAACCCAGCCAACCACCTTTGCTAAAATACTAAAATCTTCAAGCGTTTCCTGAAGGCAAAGTGCGGTTTCTTTCAGCTCGTCTTCTTTCGCGCCCCCGAAAGACTTCACATTTGATGTAGCAAGATAGCTTTTGCCAGGGAGAATAAAGCCTTCTTGTGGATGAGGGGATGCTGAGGCAGTGAGAGCTTTTCCTTTCGATGGCATCTTGTCGGCTTCTTCCGAGAGGGAATTCGAAAGATTCTTCTTATTCGCCTTACCTAATTTACGTGTTATTGCACGGGTTTCGGCCTTGCCCGTAACAGTACCATCAAGTAGTTGTGTGGCGGCCGAAGATAAAGAATCGCCTTGTTGATCGATTCTCGCACCATTTTTTCTCAATCTTGCTGTAGCCCGTGATGCGTTTTTCTGACCAGAAGCCAATTCCGCCATGCTTGCCCGCTCAACAAAGCCAGGGGGCCTTGCCAAGGACGCGTCTTCCTCTCGACGCATCCGGCGGCTTTCCATAAGTTTCTCTATTTGTCGAGAGAAAGAGAATCCTACTATGCTTATGCCTGCAATTGCGATACCACCAAGAATAATTGAAGAGACTACCTGCCCAAACAGGGTCAAGCCAACCCAGGCGATACCGGCCCCAAGAAACCCGCCTCGCAAATCGAGCTGATCGAGTTCGAACACGACATTGGCGTCAAGTGATGCGTCTGGTGTGAAGAGGGATGCGAAAGCTAGAAGAGTGAAAAATATCATACCTAGACCAATAGAGATGCGAGCAATGGAGTGCTTTCGTTCGAAACGAACAAAGAAACTCCCGCCTATCATGAGCAAGAAAAACGGGAGCACATACGCCCCAAAGCCGAAGCTTCTATGGAGAAAACGGGATATCTGAGCCGTAACTAAGGCGTCCGATGGAATAAGCGCCGTTACAAATAAAGCTATCCCTAAAACTGCAAAAATAACACCTAGAATATCTCGACGTGTTCTTTCGTCAAGCATGGAACCTTGATCCGTATCTGGGGTTTTTGCTCGACTCCCTTCGCTCTTTTGGGTTTTGCCCGGACTCGAGGCGGATGAACGTTTGACGGCGTCCGTCTTCCCCTTTTGGTTTTTTGTGGATGCACTCTGCCGAGCCACGTCAAAGCTCCTTTTGTAGTTTATTTAGTCTGTATATAGGCTTCAACTGCCATTATAAGCGAAGATGGGCTCTTGTGATATCAAAGCCCTATAAGGTTCACAATGATCATGGGCCTTTGCTTGGTCCTTTCCCAAAGTATGGAGCGCAGAGAGTTCCTGCATGCCTTTTCGAGCTCTTTACCTGAAATGCTTTTTTCGAGAGAACGGCTCAGCGTGCCTTTCACAATGTTGGTAACTTCTTCTAAGAGGTATTCGTCATCCCCACCAGTGATACCATGCATCTCGATTCGAGGCATTCCAAGTATTGACTTTTTCTTTGTTGAAACAGCCGCGGTTACCGTTGCAAAGCCTTGAGAAGCGAGGGCGCTTCGTTCATCAAGCACATCTTGGGAAGTATCTCCCACGCTGAGCCCGTCTACAAAAACAATACCGCTTTGCACCTCGGGGCCTCGTCGAACGCCTTTCGAGGTAAGATAAAGGCTTTCCCCATTCTCGCAAATGAATATGTTCTTTGAATCTAAGCCCATCTTTTCCGCGAGTCGAGCGTGTGCCCTCAAGTGAATAGATTCACCATGCACGGGCATGAAGGCCTTGGGCTTTACTAAAGAAATCATAAGCTTAAGCTCTTCTGACCCAGCGTGCCCAGAAACATGCACCATGGCACGGGACTTGTCGTACACATCAGCCCCGATTTTAGCAAGGGAATTTATTACACGCGTTACTTTTTTCTCATTGCCTGGAACAGGGGTAGCCGAAATGATAACCGTATCGCCCTCGTTGAGCTTGATGGTTCTATGTTCACCGTTTGCTATTCTCGAAAGCGCTGAAAGAGGCTCTCCTTGCGAGCCTGTACACATTACAACTACCTGCTCAGGCGGGATACCCTTGAGATCATATGCGTCAATCAGATCTGAATCGCTAATATTTAGGTACCCAAGCTTGCGCGCAATGTCGGTATTTTGAATCATGGATCTACCTGTTACCACTACCTTTCTCCCATTGGCAACAGCCGCATCGCAAATCTGCTGCATACGATGAATATGACTCGCAAATGAGGCAATAACGATTTTTTGTTTCGCCTGAGAAATAATAGTGTTTAATACTTTTCCAACATCGGCTTCCGATGGAGTGAAGTTTTCATTTTGGGCATTTGTCGAGTCCGAAAGCATGAGATCGACACCAATTTCGCTGTAGCGTGAAATGGCTGCGAAATCGGTTAAAACGCCGTCAATGGGTGTTTGATCGAGCTTAAAATCACCCGTATGAAGAACATTGCCAGCAGGGCTCTGGAAGAATATCCCTACAGCACCAGGAATAGAGTGGTTGACAGAGAAAAAATCGGCACGTATGCAGCCGAGTTTAATACTGTCTCCTGGTTTTATCTCTATCAGTTTTTGGTTCTTTATCTTATGCTCAGCTAATTTACCCTCTATAAGTCCCAGGGTCAGCTTAGTGGCATAAATAGGAACATTCCGGCCAAGATCTTTTATAAGGTAGGGAATTGTACCCGTATGATCTTCGTGCCCGTGAGTAATGACAATGCCTCGAAGGCGATCGGCATTCTCGAGAATGTAAGTATAATCAGGAAGTATGAGATCGATTCCAGGATGGCCGTCGTCAGGGAACATAAGCCCTGCGTCGTCTAAGACCATATCCCCTTCGCACTCGAGCACGGTCATATTCTTACCGATAGCGTCAAGCCCTCCTAGTGGAATTATCTTAAGGGTTGTTTTTGGATTCTTTTTTTGAGGAACGCTTTTTTTTGACTTCGGCTCTGCCGATTGACCTTTAGGGCCCGTGCGGGCATTCCCTTTTTTCCCTTGATTGTCAAAAGTTTTTTCTTTTTCAAATTTGCTAAGCTGTGGTCGCTTTCTTTCAATTTTCACATGCTTGTATGAGCGTGTCGTCTTTTGATCGCGCTCTTCATTTTGCCCGCGAGAATCGCTAGGTGTATTGCTTGTCATATTAAGTCCTTTTTGATTTGTTAGAGCACTCCAACCTCTCGCATAACCTTTGCAAGTGATTCAGATTGCTCTGGTGTCGCATCTACGAGCGGCAAGCGAACCCCGCCTACAGGAAATCCAACAAGATTCAGGGCTTCCTTTACCATGATGGGGTTTGACGTTACAAACAGCGCTCTCATTAACGGAACGAGGGCATCATGAGCCGCTTTTGCCTTTTCATATTCGCCGCGCGCAGCTAGTTCTACTATTTCTTTCATACGGGCTGGTGCAAGGTTTCCAATAGTTGATATAACACCTGCACCTCCCATTTTTACTACATCATAGGCTAATTCGTCGTCACCTGAATAAACCCAGAAGTCTTCAGGGGCCTGATCGATAATTGTCTTGACCTGTTCAAGGTTCCCAGACGCTTCTTTTACAGCCTTGATATTAGGAACATCTCTTGCAAGGCGCAATGTTGTCTCTGCTGTCATATTGATAACACAGCGTCCTGGAATGTTGTACATAATAACAGGAAGCTCAATGCCTTCAGCTATTGTCTTGAAATGCTGATAAAGACCTTCCTGGGGAGGTTTGTTGTAATAAGGAACCACCAGCATAACTCCAGCGACGCCAAGTGCTGCAACGTCTTGGGCAAAGTCAAGAGTGTCGGCAGTACAGTTGTCTCCTACATTGGCAAGCACGGGGACCTCATCGCCTACTGCCTCTAAGACTGCGCGGAAAAGATCCATTTTTTGAGGATAGAATATTGTCGGACTCTCCCCTGTCGTTCCGTTTATCATAAGAGAGTCGCTACCGCCCTCAACAAGCCGTTTAGCAAGGGCTTGCGCCTGGTCAAGATCTAAATTACGCTCTTCATCAAAAGGCGTAACCATAGCTGGCATCATTCTTCCAAAGAGAGGCGTTCTTTCTTCTGACATGAGATGCTCCTAACCTGCCGAACTGACATCTTTCTACATTGATTCTAACCTCAAAATATACTTTTTTGCATATCTATTCTGACTATATAACTTATTTAGCCGGCCAAAGAGAGTTTTTGTTGCCACTCTTAAGAAAACATAAGGCTCTCTAAGCCAACAACGAGACCCTTAAGTTTAGAAGCCTTGCGGATTCCGAGAAGAACACCGGGCATATACGATTCTCTATCCCACGAATCATGCCGAATAGTAAGTGTCTGTCCCAGTGAGCCAAAGACGACTTCTTGCGAGGCAACATAGCCCATCGACCGTATAGAGTGTACAGGCACTCCGTTCATGAGCGCACCTCGTGCACCCTCAGCACCCTCAATTTCAGTCTCCGACCCTGGCGCAGTGCTTTCAAACGTGCGTGCATCAGAAATCATTTGAGCCGTGCGCACTGCGGTACCACTTGGCGCGTCCTTCTTATTTGAGTGATGAAACTCAAGAACTTCGGCATCGGGAAAAAAGGGAGCTGCTATTTGAGCAAACTGCATCATAAGGACAGCGCCCGTTGTAAAATTAGGTGCATAAAATAAACATGCGTCATTTTTTGCATTGGAAGCTAGCTCTTCGAGTGTCTCCACGGATAGACCCGTCGTGCCAATAACACAATCTACTCCTGCTTTCAGAGCGTGTTCAATGTTCCCGGCTACGGCATCGGGCATCGTAAAGTCGACTAATACATCGATATGCTCCGACTCAAGCGCTGTCTCAACAGTAGAATACACAGGAAATTCCTGCGGAACCACCCGCGGATCGATGCCACAGGCTAATTGCATATCATCTGAAGCAAGAACGGCATTCACAACAGTTGCACCCATACGCCCGGAGCTTCCTGCCACTGCAACACGTATCATAGTATCACCTTCCGTACGTACATTCTCCTTTTAAAGTGGAGACCTGGCTTCCGAATCGTCAAAACCAACAAAGCATCTGCTATCACTGTTTGCTCTGCACGTATGGAATAGAAGTGCAGGGCAAACCGAGTACCAGACGCTTTATCTTACGGCTTTAGTTCCTACGACGAGGCTTTCGGCCGTCGCCGTTATTCGGGTTTTCACCATCTTTGTCTTTGCCGCGAGAGCTGTGCCCCGTCGAAGAGGCGGGTGCATCTGGCTTATTGAGGCGATCCAAAGAAATTTTACCATTGTCGCCGACTTCCATTATCTCTACCTTTACAAAATCACCAACAGATAACACGTCTTCTACCTTGGCAACACGGCCTTTGGCCAAACGTGAAATGTGCAGAAGTCCGTCTTTACTTGGGGTAAGTTTGACAAATGCGCCAAAGTCCTTGATACTCACAACCTCTCCGTCGTAAACCTCCCCGACTTCAGGTTCTTTAACTATGCCAAGCACAGCAGCTTTAGCTGCAGCCCCTGCACTTCCATCAACTGCAGCAATATGTACAGTTCCGTCTTCTTGGATTTCGATCGTTGCACCA
Source organism: uncultured Raoultibacter sp. (assembly GCA_964345475.1). Taxonomy (GTDB): domain Bacteria; phylum Actinomycetota; class Coriobacteriia; order Coriobacteriales; family Eggerthellaceae; genus WRIS01. The sequence continues at coordinate 90,051 of CAYFQW010000004.1, read as the reverse complement.
GTTTCTTCCTGAATGCTCCGAATAACCTTTCCTCCAGTTCCGATAACCTCACGGATCTTATCTACAGGAATAAAGATGGTTTCGATGCGTGGAGCATAGGGCGAAAGATCCTCCCGTGGTGAATCGATTGCCTCAAGCATGGCACCAAGGATATGGGCGCGGCCATCTTTTGCCTGAGAAAGAGCGGCTGCCAAAATATCAATCGAAAGCCCACGAGCCTTATTATCCATCTGAAGAGCCGTAATGCCTTCCGCTGTACCGCATACCTTAAAGTCCATATCACCGAGGAAGTCCTCAAGCCCCTGAATATCAGAGAGTATGGCCACCTTATCGCCCTCTTTGATGAGCCCCATAGCTATGCCTGAAACAGGACGCTTGATAGGCACGCCAGCATCCATAAGAGAAAGGGAGGAGCCGCACACAGAGGCCATTGAGGAAGAGCCGTTTGATTCAATGACTTCAGACACTACACGAATGGTGTAAGGGAAATCGTCTTCGTTAGGAAGAACGGGAACCAGAGCACGTTCGGCAAGGGCCCCATGGCCTATCTCCCGCCGCTTTGGGGCGCCCATCCGACCTGTTTCACCAGTGCAATAAGGAGGGAAGTTGTAATGGTGCATGTAGCGCTTGCCCTCGATTGGCTCAATGGTGTCAAGTCTTTGCCACTCATTCAACATGCCAAGGGTAGCGATAGAAAGAACCTGCGTCTGTCCGCGCTGAAATAAGCCAGAGCCATGAACGCGCGGAAGGTACCCAGGCTTAATGTACAGGGGTCTGATTTCTTGGGGCTTACGTCCATCAGCACGCTCGCCTGTTTCAAGCACCATGTGGCGCATAGCGGCTTTCTCGAGATTTTTTAGCTCGGCAGAAATATCCGAACCCCACTCAGAACGCTCTTCCTCGCTAAATACCTCGTCTTCAATCCGCATTTTGAGATCAGCAACATGTTCCATTCTGGAATGCTTGTCAGCATCTCGCAAAGCTGCAGACATTTCATCATAGAAGGGTTTAATGCGGGAGCTTATCTCCGGATCTATCGTATGGATAGAATACTCTTTAGGCTCTGGAGCGACTTTTTCCAAGAAAGCTCGTTGCTTCTCGCAGAAACAAGCGATGGCTTCCTGTCCGAAGGCCATAGCGGCAAGCATATCCTCTTCAGAGACTTCTGCAGCGCCAGCCTCTACCATTGAAATATATTCAGCCGTACCTGCTATAGTGAGATCAATGTCAGAGCCCTCAATCTCCTCATAGGTCGGATTTACGATAAAGTCACCCGTTTCTCTGTTGCGTCCAATGCGGACGCAGGCTGCAGGGCCATCGAAAGGTGCGCCACCAACTAAAAGAGCTGCTGAAGCCCCTGCCACGCAAATACAATCCGGCGGGTTTTGCGCATCGGCTACCAGAGTTGTGGCCACGACGTGTACTTCCTGCTTGAACCCATCAGGAAAACCTGTCCGTATAGGACGATCTATCATACGGGCAGTGAGTGTTCCTGTCTCACTCGGGCGTGACTCGCGCTTTAAATATCCACCAGGAATTCTTCCAACTGCGTACATTCTTTCAACGAAGTCAACCGTAAGCGGGAAGAAATCGTAATCTTTTTGCTTATCAGAAACGACTGCCGTAACAAGCACTGTCGTGTCTCCTTGGGTAACAAGCACTGCTCCGCTTGCTTGTTTAGCAAGCTCTCCTGTCTCGAATCGATAGCTTTTACCATACAGCTCAAATGATTCGACAATTTTTTCCATACGTATCTTTCTTTCTCCTTCTTCTTTTGCACCCTATTGTGCAAAAGCCTCTCTTCCCTGCCCAGCCATACTCTTGGCATGCGCAGGCTTTGAACTTTGGCCCCTGAGAGGCCCCTGTCCAAATATTCAAAAGCCCGCATACGCGGGCTGTTGTTTAAATATTATCTCGAATGCCAATTTTCTTGATAAGAGCACGATACTCTTCGATGTCTTTGTTCTTGATATACTTTAAAAGACTACGGCGTTTTCCGATAAGCTGCATAAGGCCTCGACGCGTATGATGATCCTTGGTGTGGAACTTCAAATGCTCGGTGAGATTTTTAATACGCTCAGACAAGATTGCTATCTGAACCTCAGCGCTGCCTGAATCCCCCTCAAACTTTCCGTACTCTTTAATGAGTTCAGCAGTGCGCTCTTTAGTAATACTATCCTTATTAGCCATGATTCCACCTTTCTTGCTACCTTCGTAGCCCTAAATTCGTTCGTCCCTCAGCTGAGCATATAAGCGGTGGGGCATATGAGCCAAGCTGGGGGTTTGCATTGTGCAAGCTACATATTGTACTCGTTTTCATGCAAGGACACGACGAAGCCGTAACATACATCACGAAATGCCCTTAAACCCCATAAGTACAAAAGCCTGGGCTTCTCAAATATCATACAATCCGCTCGTCAACAGATAGTTCAAGGATCTCAGCTGCTGTCCTATATGCTCTCGCGTCCAGCTTTGACAGAATTGCAGAAGAGAAAAGGCACATTTGGGATCCATGGAATTTTTGGTTATATCTGCGAAACTTGTACCCAGAAGATACTGGACCCAATGCAGTAGGCCAGCATCGATGACCAGAGTGTCGAGACTGCTTGCGCAATCTGCACACACTAAGCCACCTTCCCGAAAGCTGAAATCGAGCAGATCGCCCGAAACCGATTCAATTTCTCGACCACAGGAGAGGCATGTATCGAGATGAGGGCGCAAGCCGCAAAAAGCAAAGGCTTTCAAAAGATGGGCCGCACTTATGCTTAGCACCGCATCAAAACTTGTATTCCCCAGGGTTTTGAGTGCAACCACGCTCATTTCAAAAAGCTTCGCATTTTCAAGCCCCACTTGACTCATCTTTTCGAGGAGTTCCGCCATGGGCGCAGCAGCCGCAGCATATGCAAGATCAACCCCCATCTGCCCATTTCCTTCTACGAGACGGGCCTCTCTAACGATATCGAGTGTTTTGCCCCTTGCAAAGAACACTTCCGCACATGAATAAAGCTCGAGGCGTGAAGAAAAGCTACTGTTCGGTTTACGGGCTCCTTTAGCTACTGCCCTTATTTGAGAACCGTCCTGAGCCAAAAAGGTAAGTATGAGATCGCTTTCACCAAGCTTTGTTTTTCGGAGAACTATAACGCGAGCCGTATACGTCGAGGCAGCCATTCTGTCTAATCATTGTCCCTAATAATAACTAGCTATGCTGTTGTCGTCGTTCCAAGAGAGGCTGAGTGTTTTTTGTTTCGCACTCCCCCTGACAGTCTCTCCATCAGCTAAAGTGGTCACCCCAACAACAGTTAAGACAGCCTGTGTTTCGCTACCGTCCACATAGATTACAGAGTCTATGCTCTGAATCTCGTATAAGGTTCCTCCGAGCTCAATAGAACTGAGACCCCCCAGGTAGGAGTTGGTAGCCGCGATAAGCTCCGCCGAACGAGATTTTGCTAAAATAATGCTTACAGTAGATCCTGAAGCTAAGACGCTGCCCGCTTCAGGATCACTTGACAAGACGGTATATTCAGGCTCCTCGGAGTACTCATACAGTTCTGCGACCACATACCCTTCGGCTTCGAGGATTTCGTATGCTTCGTTTATGTCGAGCCCAGCAAGCGAGGGCACGGTATACGGTTCGGCTATGGTGAGTGTAATAAGCGTATGGGCCTTAGCCTTCGTTCCAACCTCAAGATTCGACTCCAAGACAAGATTGGCCGGTTCGTTCGACTTCACCCTAAGCAACTCGACGTTCTCAAAGCCTTCGGCCTTAAGCCTTGACTCAGCATCTTCGAGATCTAAACCGACAAGCTCAGGGATAATGCGGGCTGTCGCTACCTGGAGAACCACCTCACTGCCCTTCGACAGACGCTTCCCTGCACCAGGGTCCATGAGGAGTACTTTGTTTTCTGTATCATCAGATTTCACATACAGGGGTTTCGGCACAAAACCGCATTCTTCTATAACTTGGGAAGCTTCAGCAAGATCTTTTCCCTCGACGTCAGGCAGTGTCTTACCACCCCACATTTCCATCTGATAGCTAACACCTGCCGCAGCTCCAGCTACAAGCAAAAGGAGGAGCACGGATACAATAGCAACTACCTTCCCTCTACTGCGTTTCTTTTTTTCAGGTGCCTTATACTCCATCTGCTCTGCGGGAGGTTCCTCTGCAAGATGGGGCATCTCCATGGTATCCCCTGAGCTCCAAGCACTTTCACGGGGGCGGCTATACTCATCGATGAGATACTCGCCCTCTTCTTCAGGATCTTGTGGAGCAATCGCATCATAATCGTCTGCAAGCATAGGGTGATCGAGGATATCTGTATCCACTTCCAGATCTTCATCAAACAACGGCGGCAAATCGAGAATGCCTGTACTCTCTAGTTCAGGCTCGCCCTTTACAGAATCGGTGGGCTTTTCTTTACTTTGTTCGGCGTGACGTTCTTTTTCAGATGCAGCTTCTAAGGGCAGGCTGGTATCCGCTTTCGGTTGAATATCCAGTATACCGTTCGATACGTCTGGATGTCCGCTCTGCTCAGCAAGGAGAGATAGACCGCATTCGGAACAAAATTTTGAACCTTTGGAATTTTTATATCCGCATCTCGGGCAGAGCATTTCACCTATCTCCTTGATCATTGATGCCTGTATTGTAACGGAAAGACCTCTTCATTCACAGTGAAACTTCCCCTTTCAAACCTTTATAAAGTCCTCGGTATCAAAAACACAGAAAGGCAGCAAATCCATCAAGGTGAAGCTCGAAACTGATACTCTTTGCGCAGACTACATGCGGAGGCGCACTAATAGGCACCCTCGCCGTAACCAAACTTCAAGATTTGGTTATAATCTTTGCGCCAGTTCTTTTTTGTCTTTACCTTAAGCTCAAGGTACACCTTCGTCCCGAAATGCTCTTCAATGTCTTGGCGGGCAAGCATTCCGATATGCTTTATGGAGTCTCCTCCTTTTCCAATAATCATTCCTTTTTGGCTCTCCCTTTCGACATACACCGTTGCAGTAATCAGGTATAAGCGTCGTGCTTTGTCGTAGCTAATCTCATCACAGGCCACTCCAATGGCGTGAGGAACTTCATCACGAAACCCAAGAAGTATTTTTTCGCGGATGAATTCTGCGACGAGAATTTCATCTGGCTGGTCACTTTTCATATCTCTGGGATACCACAAAGGCCCTTCGGGCAAAACAGCTACTACCTGGTCCACAAACATGTCGAGACCCTGTTCTTCTTGCGCTGACAGCGTTACCAAACCGTGCCAGTCAAGTAGCTCCTCAAGGTCTTTTACCTGTTGTTGTAAGCATTCTTCGTCCACCAAATCGGTTTTGGTAAGGACTCCGAGCAAAGGAATATCATAGCGCGAGATCTGCTCGACTACCCAACGATCGCCCTTGCCGATCTGTTTCGATGCATCCACGAGCATAGCAATGCAATCTACATCTTCCAGGGCCTTCAGGCCTGAACGGTTAAGTTCTTCACCAAGAGCATCTATGGGCTTATGCAAGCCGGGTGTATCAACTATGATCATTTGAAATGAATCGTCGTTCAATATTCCACGTAAGCGATGTCTTGTTGTCTGCGCCTTATCAGAAGTAATTGCATATTTTTTACCCAGCAGGGCATTCAGGAGTGTAGACTTACCCGCGTTAGGCCGGCCGACTAAGGTGACGAAACCTGATTTGAAGCCCGTTTCTTTTTTCTCTTCGATCATACAATCTCCAACACATGTAATAGAGCCGATCCGTAGACAAGTATTCCTATGATTAAAGATACAACTGCGGCTACCAATACAGCCGCTGCGGCACAATCCTTCGCATGCTTCGCATGCATGCGATACTCTTGTACCAGTAAGTCGACAGTATGTTCTATCGCTGTATTCATACATTCGAGCCCCAACACTACAGCTATGCAAATCAAAACAGCAAGCCACGAGCTGAGAGGCAGGGAGAGGACTATCCCTAAAAGTATTGCCAAACAAGCGATGACCAGGTGTATTCTCATATTTCTTTGTGTCTGAAGAGCATGGCGGAAACCGTGTATCGCATACACGAAAGCATTCGCAAAAGAGGTGCCTTGTCCCTCTCCGTCTCGTTGAGGAGCCGGCTGCTTTACGTCGTCATTCTTTTTCATCGAATTGTTTCTTCCCCCACTGCGACAAGAGACTGGCTTCACGCGCTTCCATATCTCTTGCTTCAGACTCCTCCTCGTGATCATAGCCACAAAGATGCAGCAGGCCATGCACAAGTAACAAGTATATTTCCTCTTCAAACTCAGAGCCATACTCTAAAGCTTGGCTTCGGGCAATATCAGGGGCGATTACAACATCGCCCAATATGAAGCTGCACTCACCAAATTGCATATAGTCTTGTTCTTCATCGCATTCAAAGGAGAGAACATCGGTCGGACCCTTTTTCTGTCGATGCCTCCAGTTGAGGTCTTCCATCGTCTCATTGTCGATGAAAGCAATAGACACTTCACAGGCATCTACCTGGTTTTCACTTGTAAGCACAAACGTAGCGAGCCCTTCTATATCGAGGTCCTCGAGATCTTCTTCACCATGGTCGTATCTAATGAGTATTTCCATTATCTTCCCTACCTGCTTTTTCATATGCCGCCACAATTGCACCAACAAGAGAGTGCCTTACGATGTCTTTTCCGCTAAAGTCGCAAAAAGCAATATTTTCAAGACCTCCTACTATTCGCCGAACCCCTTTGAGACCAGATGCACCAGAGGGAAGATCGAGCTGCGTGATGTCCCCGGTGACAACCATCTTTGAACCAAAGCCCAACCTCGTGAGAAACATTTTCATCTGTTCATGAGTCGTGTTTTGAGCTTCGTCGAGGACAATGAAGCTGTCATTCAATGTCCGGCCTCTCATAAAAGCCAAAGGTGCAATCTCGATGACTCCGTCTTCAATCATCTGATTGGCCCATTCCGTATCGGTCATGTCATATAAAGCATCATAAAGAGGGCGGATATAGGGATCAACTTTTTCTATAAGCGAGCCGGGTAGAAAGCCGAGGTTTTCGCCTGCCTCAACAATAGGGCGGCTGAGAATGAGGCGTCCTACCTCTTTTCGTTTGAGGGCAGCAACTGCCATCGCCATGGCTAAATAGGTTTTTCCTGTGCCTGCCGGGCCTATGCCAAAGGTAATAATATTATTTCGAATGGCATCCACATATTTTTTTTGACCCGATGTTTTGGGGCGGATAGCACGCCCACGATGCATTAAAAGAACATCATCCCGAAGAATCCGAGGGCTAAATTCGGCAGTGCGGGCAAATTCAACAGCCTGGCGAAGATACTCAGTGTCCGGACGCTCTCCTTGCTCTACCATGCGTATCATGTCAGCAAACAAGGCAGTGAGGCTTTGTACTTCGGCTGAATCGCCTGTAATCTCAATGGAGTTGCCCCTTACGGTGAGACGCGAGTGGAAAGAGTCCTCTATCATGCGCAGGTACTCATCCGCATGACCCGTAAAAGCCGCCATATCGAGGTGGTCGGGTATCGTAAGGCTTATGTGGCTCGTATCTATCATGCTTTCATTCTATACTAAAGTACCAGCTCTTCACCTTATAAAAATAGTTTCAACAATTCGCCTGCACGTGTATCATGTGGCAGCTCAATGCGATGATAGCTTTCACTCATGCCATATCCCCTTGATTCAACAAGAACCCATTCGGCCGTCCCCTCTCTTCGACGCCTATCCTCCTCCCGTAACACATCACTGAGCTGCATGAGCTCTTTCGCTCGTGCTTTTTTGAGTGACGGCTCGATCTGATCCTGGCGCTGGGCTGCAGGTGTGTTTTTTCGAGGGGAATAGGGGAAAACGTGAATTTTGGAAAAACGACACCTTCGTGCCACCGCTTTGCTCTCCTCAAAATCGCTTCGCGACTCGGAGGGAAATCCGACTATCATATCGGTGCTGATAGATAATTCAGGAACTTTTTCATACAGCGAGCAAACCATGCTTTCAAACTGCTCGCTTGTGTAGAGCCGTTTCATTTCAGATAGAATTCTATCGGACCCCGACTGAAGAGGTATGTGAAGGTATCGGCAAAGCCGACCTTCTGCCTCAACCATAAGATCGGCCAGAGAAAGATTTACGGTGTGAGGCTCTATGCTGGACAGGCGTATGCGCAGGTCTTCCGTGTTCTCAAGAATCCCTTTTAAAAGATCACAGAGATCTCTGTGGCCATCTCTGTATGAACCCAGATCTATGCCTGTTAAAACTAATTCTTTGGCGCCGGCTTGTCCGAGAGCTTGTACTTCTTTCAAAACTTCGTCATAGGCACGGCTTCTGGCTTTGCCCCGAGCTTTATGTACGATGCAGTAGCTGCAGGCGTTATCACACCCATCTTGAATTTTCACACCAGGGCGACTCATATAATCATCGCCGAAGCGAAGCTCAGTACCCACCTCTACCTTGCTTTGAGAACAATGGCCACATTGTCTCAAGACTTCTTCAACGACGATTCCTTTGTCTGCCACAAGCCTAACTCGCTTATCGAGTGCCCGATAGGTATCGGGGTCAATAGACGCTGCACAACCTGTTACCACCACAGCAGCACTCGTATTGTCCTTAAGTGCTTTCCGTACCGCCTTTCGCGTTTTTTTCTCGGCTTCTCCAGTTACCGTACAGGTGTTTATGATGATAACATCGGCTTCGGACACTCCGCTGGGCTCCCAAGCGTGTGCAGTAAGAGAAGCCGCAAAACCATCGGATTCAACACGGTTCACCCTGCACCCGAGATTAATGACGTTGAACTTCACGGCTTCCTACCATTCAGATTGCATTCTGACAAACAATAGGCTTGAAAATTTGCTCTTGGAGCTCTGTTCGCTTCATCCTATCAAGCTCATACAGGGTTAAGGCAGGGGCTATGATGCCTGCCGTTTCAGTACGCAGAATAGAAGGCCCCAGGCTCACTGTGAAAGCGAAGGGATTCGAGGCCTGTATGAGCGCAATTTCGGAAAATGAAAGGCCTCCTTCAGGACCTATAATAAGCAATATACGTGCATCTTCAAGACGGATACCCTGCGTCAACAATGCACGTACGAGCACATCGCCAAGTTGTGCCTCTTCCTCTTCTTCCCAACATATCAAAACGAGGTGTGCGTGCTCCGCACAGAGGCACAGCTCATCGAATGTCTTAGGGGTATCCAGCTCGGGTATGCGCACCTGCCCACTTTGCATAGCTGCGCTTTTTAGGATTGCGCGCCACCTTGATAGGCGCGTTTCGTTTTTTCTTTCATCGAGCTTGACGACACTACGCTCGCATGAAAACGGAATGAATGCATTCACGCCTAACTCGGTTGCACTCCTCATAACCATATCCATCTTGTTGGCTTTCGAGAGGCCTAAAGCAAGCGTAAGCCAAGGTCTTTGGCTGTTTGCATCCGCCGCCTTACGACTTATTCGTACAAAGAGCCCGGCTGCATCAAACTGAACTATTTTGCATTCATAATAAACGCCTGTAGCATCGATGACAGCAATATGCTCAGGCGGCTTTAGGCGAAGAACACGCGCATGGGCAAGGTCGTCTTTGCTTAAACGTAAAGAGAACATGGGCTCAAGCTCATGCTCAAGAATTTGTGTTTCGAGAAAAAAATGAGGCAGTGCCATATCAGTGAAAAACATCCCGTAACTTCTGAAGTGGCGTGCGCTCTTCAGAAAAATCTTCACCCATGTCTTTCGCAAGTTCTTCTAAAAGCTCTCTTTGGCTCTTGCTGAGCTTTTTCGGAACAAGAACGTTGATATGGACATTCATATCGCCCCGCGAACTACCTCTAAACCGAGGCATACCCTTTCCGCGAACTGTAACCACCTGCTCGTTTTGACAGCCCTCAGGAATTCGTACTTTGACAGGTTCGTCTTCAAAAATACCGTCAATTTCAATTTCGGCTCCAAGAGCTGCCTGTACTATCGATATGTTCGCCCGCGCGTGAAGGTTGTCACCATCTCGCTCGAAGAATTCGTGAGGTTGGATACGGCAGGTGACGATGAGATCACCTGCAAGGGCACCTTGCATGCCCGCCTCGCCGAAGCCAGAAAGCCTCAGCTGTTGCGAGTCTCTAATGCCCGCGGGTACTTCTACCGTTATTCTCTGTCTGTCGGGTACCCTTCCTTGCCCCTCACACTCAGGACAAGGGTTTTCTATAGTCTTACCCGTCCCGCTACAGGACTTGCAAGTCGAGGTTGTTTGCATATCTCCTAAAAATGTCTGTTGTACGCTCACTACGCGGCCGCGTCCGTTGCAATCCGCACAGACCGTCTCTCGTCCATCTTCCCCAAAACCAGACCCTTCGCAGTCGGGGCAAGGTGCCAATCGGTCGTACACGATTTCCTTCTTCGCTCCAAGAGCGACTTCTTCAAGGGTGAGGCGCAGCCCAACACCCATATCCCGTCCCTCTTTGCGAATCGTGCCAGCTGAACCACCACCTCCGAAAAAGGAGCTGAAGAGGTCACCCATGCCAAAGCCGCCTCCGAAAAGATCTTCCAGGTCGACATAGCCGCCTCCGTAGCCTCCGGCAGCCCCTGGGATCGACCCAAAGCGATCATACTGAGAGCGTTTATTTGGATCGCTTAAAACATCGTAGGCTTCATTTAACTCCTTGAACCTATCTTCTGCATCGCTCGCTTTGTTGATATCGGGATGAAGCTCGCGAGCTTTTTTTCTAAACGCTTTCTTTATCTCTTCGTCGCTTGCATCCTTAGAAACACCAAGCACCTCATATAGATCTTTTGCCATCACTCATACTCCATATTTCGAATTTGACTCTCATTTAAATATCTTTTAGTACTTCTTGGGCAGCATGCACTGCTTTCAGTACGCGTGAGTAATCCATACGTGTGGGGCCAATTACCGCCACAACACCCGCGGCTTCTTCGCGCCCATAATGTCCAGCAACCACAGAAACGCCTGAAAGGCTTTTTGTGGCATTCTCACTCCCTATGCGGACAACTGTTTCTTTTTCGTTTGTTTCGCCATCGAAAATATGAAACAGAACGGCATTATCCTCCAATATTTGCAAAATAGGAAGTAAAGAATGCGAATGACAAAACTCAGGTTTTTTTAAAAGCGAGGAGACCCCCAACTGGTGAGTTTTACCCTGTTTGCTTTCTTTAAGACAGGCAAGTACTTCATCGAGAACCATTCTCATGAGAGGCTCTTGCAAATTAGGAAGCAGGTCAGAGTTTATTTCCCTTCCAACCTCAAGAAAATTCTTTCCGACAAAAAGCTTGTTGAGTGCATTTTGGGTTTTTGCAAGCTCTTGGGTATCAATTTTATCCGCAAACTCGATATGGCGATTAAGAACTTGGCCATCTTCAGTTACAAGAACCATGATGACCTGGTAGTCACCGAGAGAAACCAAAGAAATATGCTTGATCTGCGTAAGTGCTAAAGAAGGAGCCCAGACGATTGACAAGCAATCGGTCAATCGGGAGAGAGCGGCTGAGGTTCTATCAAGGAGGTCGTCAAGCTCTGTTGCGGTTTCGCGCAGCTCATTTAACACCTCTGCCTCATGGTTTTTTTCCTGAATCGTATCAGATTCAAGGAGCGTATCTACAAAACTTCGATATCCGCTATCGGTCGGGACGCGCCCAGCAGAGGTGTGGGGCTGAACAATATAGCCTGCATCCTCAAGGATTGAAAGCTCGTTACGTACCGTTGCAGGGCTTACTCCAAGCTGGTATCGCTCAACTAAAGTACGCGAGCCAACGGGAAGGGCAAAGGCTACATACTCCTCTATAAGAGCACTTAAAACCCGTTGTCTCCTGTCAGATAACATGCATCTCCTTTCGTGCCTCACATCACGAAGCATTTTAGCAGCCTCAGCAAGAGAGTGCTAAAGTTTCTTACTTTTCCCTTGTTTTTTTATATTCCCTACTACTTAATCACAAAGAGAACACGTCTTCAGGTTCTCAAAAGCCTAAGGTGCAAGCGAGTAAAGCTCTCCATAGAGCTCGTTCCCACACAACCAGCCTTTTTCTGTAGGTCTATAGCGACCATGGCCGTGCTTCACGAGTCCCATCTGCAACAGTTTTTCAAATGCCGCCTTTGTTTGAGGCAATCGTTTCAAAGCAGCTGCGTATTGTGCATCAGAGATGCCCCTGCTCATTCTCATTGCAAGCATCAAGTCTTCAGCTATCATTTGATCGGCAGTAAGCTCCTCTATGATAGCACCGTCTTGCAAGCGCGTCCTTGATGTCTCTGTTTGCGTCATGCTCACCGCTGACCTGCCCATGCCTAGGTATGCTTTGCCAGTCCAATAACTTATATTATGGCGGCATTCATATCCAGGCACGGCATAGCTTGCCACCTCATAGCGATGCATGCCCACCGACTCCAAAACCGAAGCCGCTCTTTGCATCATTTCAGCTTGGACGTCTTCATCGCAGTCCTCAATTTCTCCTTTTCGAACCATCTGTTCTAAGCGAGTTCCTTCTTCAAGGCTTAAGGGATAGACACTGATATGTTTTGCACCGAGACTTATTGCTTCCAACAGACCTTCTTCAAAGGCCTCGATACTTTGGCCAGGAATGCCGCACATCAAATCAACGCTTATATTATCAAAACGTGTTTGTGCAGTCGCAAGGGCGCGCCGCGCATCTTCCGCACTGTGATTTCTTCCTAACAGCTGCAAGGTCTTATCATCAAAACTTTGCACACCCAAAGAAAGCCTGTTAACCCCGAGGGCCCAGATATCTCTGATAAGAGGCTCACTTACGCTTTCCGGATTAGCCTCTATCGAACATTCAACCTCCACCGTGAGATGCATCGACGTTGCAATGGCGTAGATTAGCCCAGCAAGGTGAGTAGAGCCGATATAGGTTGGTGTTCCTCCTCCGATATAGACCGTCTCGATACTGCCTAATTCTCCTGAACGAGAAGCCCTCCGTATGCTTAGAATAAGCTCCTCTATGTAGGGTGCAATACGTTTATCCTCGAGAGAAACACCCTCTGTTGTGAAATCACAATAAGAACAACGACTTTTGCAGAAGGGTATATGGATATAAAGCGCTCGATAAGGTCCGGAACTCATCGCTCCTCCTGATAATAGAGCATGTCATCAAATATCGCATTGAAATCATCGAGGCTCGATGCGTCATTGATGCGTTGACGGGCCGCTGATGCGCCAGGAAGCCCCGATACGTACCAAATGGCATGTTTTCTCATTCTCACCAAGCCTGCTCCCTCTCCATTGCTGAGCAGCGCCGCATGACGCTTAGCTCCTGCCATTCGCACAGAAAGACTGGGAGGGCCGGGGTCGGGTTTATGCGCAAGAACCGCTCTGCATGAATTAAATATCCAGGGGTTTCCTCGAGCGGCCCTTCCTATCATGAAAGCGTCACAAGAACTCAACTTTTTGAGATTCGCCACATCAGACCCCCTGCTAATATCGCCGTTTCCAATGACAGGAATAGAGAGAGCCTCCTTAACACGGGCGATAGTGCCCCAATCAGCTTCCCCGCGATAGTACTGCTCAGCGTAGCGACCGTGTACGGCAACAAAGGAAGCACCCGCCTCCTCAACTTTAAGAGCGAAAGACACCGCGCTCTCGTCACCTAAGTAATAGCCACGCCTCATTTTCACTCCTATGGGAACACGTGCTGCAGATGAAGTTTTATCCACGATCCTCTGTGCGAGCGCAGGGTCGGTCATCAGGGCGCATCCGTCGCCCTTTCTCACGATTTTTCGTGCTGGACAACCCATATTAATGTCAATATAGGCAAGTCTTTCAGACAGTTGCCCCGCAATCCAGGCTGCCTCATCCGCAATAACTTGCGGCTCATGCCCAAACAACTGAACTGCGATTTTTTCTTCTCCCTCTGCAAGCTGCAAAAGGCTTTTTGTCTTTTCGTTGTTGAAGCTGAGACCTTTTGCCGACACCATTTCGGTATAGCCTAAATCTGCACCTTGCTCAAGGCAGAGGCTCCGAAACACGTAATCGCTCACCCCAGCCATCGGAGCAAGGAGCAACTTATGTTGTTCGAAAAAAGTTTTGATTGTCAATAACACCTTGCCTTACAAGGAAATATCTACGAGTGCCGAGCAAGCCAGAACTGACACCATTACCACGCCTACAATAACCAATATAAAGCTACATCCGATTGCGAGTTTCGAACCCCGGCTCATTTTTTTGCTTGTATCGGTCGGCTCTGGTTCCTTAAACGGATCGTCGATCCAGTCATACTCTTTTTTCATACGATTTCCTTTCGGGCTTTTTTGCTTCCGTTGGATCCATGTGCACCAACAACCCATGAAGGTGTCATCGGGGCTGATGAATAGCTGTTCTCGGAAGACATAGAAATCCCGCTTAGTCATCCACCTTTAAAATGGCCATAAAGGCTTCCTGGGGAACTTCAACACTCCCAATGCTTTTCATTCTCTTTTTCCCGGCTTTCTGCTTTTCAAGCAGTTTTCGTTTTCTCGAAATATCACCGCCATAGCACTTCGCCAATACGTCCTTACGTTTTGCTTTTACTGTTTCACGAGCAAGTATCCGTCCCCCAATAGCAGCCTGGATAGGCACTTCGAACATTTGGCGAGGAATTATTTCCCTCAGCTTTTCTGTGAGAGCTCTTCCCCTATCGTAGGCCTTGTCTTTGTGCACAATAGCCGAGAGAGCATCTATTGGTTTTTCCGCCAAAAGGATATCCAACTTCACTAAGCTTGCCTTTTGATATCCAGCAAATTCATAATCAAGCGAAGCATATCCTTTGGTATTTGATTTTAGTTTGTCAAAATAGTCCAAAATAAGTTCTGACAAAGGCATGGTCCAAAGCATTTCAACTGTAGTGGTAGACAAATAATTCATCGTAACAAAAGTACCACGCCGCGCCACGGTAAGATCCATGACGGGCCCAACATAGTCGGGAGGGATGAGTATCTTTGTTTCGAGATACGGCTCTTCAATATAGTTTATTTCACTGGGATCAGGCATCTCTTGCGGCGAGTGGATAGATATTACTTCCCCATTCGTCTTATGAACATGATATTCTACCGAGGGCGCTGTTGCCAAAAGATCGAGGTCAAACTCCCGCTCGAGGCGCTCCTTGATAACCTCCATATGAAGAAGCCCCAGAAAACCGACACGAAAACCAAAGCCGAGAGCATGGGATGTTTCTGGCTCCCAAATCAAAGCAGGGTCGTTCAGGCTCAACTTTTCAAAGGCTTCTTTCAGAGGTTCATACTGATCTCCATCGAGGGGAAACAGCCCCGTGAATACCATCGGTTTTGCCTCTCGATACCCAGGAAGTGCTTCGAGCGACAAATCCTGGTGTGTGGTGATGGTATCCCCCACCTTGACCTTACTCACCTCTTTGAGTCCAGTAACCAAGTATCCGACCTCACCCACTCCCAGACTGGGAAGGGCTGTCTCGACAGGCCGCCGAGCACCTACCTCTTCTACGAGGGCATCTGTCTTCGTCGCGATCATATGAACCCGATCGCCCTCCGAAATGCGTCCATCCACAACTCGAATAAGCGCTACGACACCGCGATACGGGTCGAAGTAGGAATCGAATATCAAAGCTCGAAGTGGTGCATCCGGATCTCCTTGCGGAGCGGGTATCTTATAAACGATCGACTCCAAAAGATCGTGTATCCCCTCCCCAGTTTTGCCGCTTGCCAATACAGCATCATCGGCAGGAATAGCCAACCCCTCCTCAATAGCTTCTCGAACCTTTTCCGGCTCGGCCGCTGGAAGGTCTATCTTGTTGATGAGCGGAATTATCTCGAGGTTCGCATTCATGGCCATCATCGCATTTGCCACAGTCTGAGCCTCGACGCCCTGGGTAGCATCTACGACCAGTATGGCACCTTCGCAAGCCGCAAGACTACGCGATACCTCATAGGTAAAATCAACATGCCCAGGAGTATCGATGAGATTGAATTGATAGGTCTGTCCGTCGTCAGCGAGGTACTCCACTCGTACCGCTTGGCTTTTAATGGTTATTCCTCTTTCGCGCTCAATATCCATAGAGTCAAGCAATTGCTCTTTCATGTTTCTTGGAGCGACCGTATGGGTCAACTCTAAAATCCTGTCCGAGAGGGTGGATTTACCATGATCAATATGAGCGATAATAGAAAAATTGCGTATATATGTTGGGTCTTGGCTCATGTGTATGCTTCATTCCTTTGACTTTTAAATATCTTCTGGTCTCTATCTTAGCTGAGATTGAGTACTCGCACGGTCTGCCACATAGCTTTTTACAGACTCAGCAGAGTATTGCATGTATAGTAGCAATGTATTTTAGCAATATAGAGGATACAAACCCCTTAGTTCTATGATAAGCTAACTTAGTTTTCGTCTGAAACACAGTAATATAAACATGGAGGAAAAAGCGTGGCTAATATCAAAAGTCAAAAGAAGCGCAATATTACGAACGAGAAGTCTCGCCAACGTAATAAAGCGACACGGTCGGAGCTCAGAACCGCAACACGTGTAGTAAAAGATGCCGTCGAAGCAAACAACGGCGCTGAAGCCTATTCTGCAGCCCTATATGCCTGTCGTCTTTTCGATAGAGCTGCATCTAAAGGTGCCATCCACAAGCGCCAGGCTGCCAACCGCAAGAGCGGCGTTATGCGTTTAGCAAATACTATCGTGAGCGATGCTGATAGAGCGGCTTATAAGCCAGCAGAGAAAAAAGCCCCTGTAGAAAAGGGTGGTACTAAAAAGGCTGCTGTAAAAGCTGAGCGTCAAAAAGAGATGGAACTCGCATCTAAAGAGAAGGCAAAACGTCGCGAGCAAACGCAAAAAGCTCAAAGCGCTGCTGCAAAGAAGAAAGCAGAACTTGAAAAAGAAGCTGCTGCCGCCGCTGCAGCAGAGGAAAGTGCTGAGTAAGCGTCTGACTCTGCCTGAATTTCAAAGAAATTCATCCGTATATCAAGCCAAAAAGACCCCCGACGGGGTTTTTTTGGGTTACCGGCAATTTTCATATCGAACTTTTTTATCTTCTGTAAGCTTCTAGGCCTTAAGGGTCGAAAGAACCCAATCAACAAAAACGGTCTGGGGATCCGATCCGCTTTTCATTTTCTTCTCTGCATCGCATGCATCCACTAAGGCCCTTCTAAGCTCTGCCTTCTCAAATCCTTGAGCCCACCGCATATGGTTTTTGACCTTCCAGGATGGCTGGCCGAGCTCGCGCGCAAGCGTAGAAGCCAGCCCCCTCTCCTCTAGGGAGCGAGCACAGATAAGCTCTCTTATCCGTGCAACACACATCGCTAATAGAGCATGGGGTGAACTTGAGCCCATGTTCCCATACAACTTTATCGTTGTAGCAATATCACGTTCTGAAAAAGCGTCAAGGAATTCCCATGGTTTTGCATCGGCACTTCTACTGACGAGATGTCTCACTTCCCTTTCAGACACAGGGTCGTTTCCTCGATGCGCAAGAGCGAGTTTCTGCAGTTCGTTATCGAGGTGGACGGTATTCTCTCCAACTAATTCAACAAGGGCACGAGAAGCTCCCTCCGTAAGGCTTATACCGTAGCCGATAGCTAACGAACGCAATGTCTTGATAAGCTCATATTTTTTTTGCGGAAGACAATCTATAACCGCCTTGCTGTCATATTGCGATACTGCCTTGTATAGTTTCGACTTTTTACTGATGCTATCAGCTATAAGGGCAAGCGTTGTCGTCGGGGACGGTGATTCAATATACGAAACCAGAAGTTCGGCGTCTGCCCTGTTTAAGGCTTGAACTGAATGCACAACTACAAGGCGCCTCTCGCTCGCAAAGGGAAGTGTATTGCAAGCGGCAATTATTTCTTCAGCCCTTACTTTGCCGGCATTGAACTCGTCAATATTAAAAGAAAGGTCACCGAGATCTGCGATGCGAGCTTTAAGGCGCTTCAACACAGCCCGTCGTTTTAACTCGTCTTCGCCAAGAACAAGATATACAGGAAGTAAGGGGGGTTTCTTTTTTTTATTAGCCATAGCCCTATTCTACCCCAGAGCTTAAAACCGAGATACCTTGGGGGGTGAATCTGCACACAAGATCACCCGATACGTCTGTTCGTAAGATAAGACAATTGTAAGAGGTGAGAAGATCTAAGGTCTCCTGTGTCGGATGTCCGTAAGAATTTCCCTCACCAGAGCTTATGAGGGCGATTCTTGGGGAGAGGGTGTCCAATGCCTTCTCGCTTAAAGCCTGACTTGATCCGTGATGGCCTACTTTTAAGATGCCGAGCTTTTCAAGCCTTCCATTGTCTATCATGGCCTCTAGCTGCTCATACTCCGCATCCCCACAAAAAAGGCTTGTCTGCTCGCAATAGGCATCTCCGCCTCCTACATCTCGGCTGGAACCATCATCTTTTTCGCGATTGTTCTTGTAGCGAGGCGTAACTAGTATGCTGAGACTGTCTGCGTTACCCCCTTTATCAACAAAGGTATCCGGCCATACTACCTCACAATCAAAGACACCGACACATACCCTATCTCCCACCCCTAACCCGAAAACGTGATCGTCATGAACAAGTTCTTCCGCCTCACGAACTAGTTCGGTACAGGAATCACATTCGCATTCCAGAGTCGGCTGCGATATACAGACAGCATCTACCTGTACAAGCCCTCTCAATGCGCCCAAGGAACCACAATGGTCGTCATCAGCATGACTGATAAGCACGGCATCGAGACGATATACACCGTGCCGGGCCAAAGCCTCAATGAGGGCCTTATCCTGGTTGCCCGTGTCGATAAGAATTGCGCTTCCTTCGCTTCTGATGACGAAAGCGTCCCCCTGCCCTACATCGAGCATAATGATTTCATCTGCTTTATAAAGCGGGCTTATAAGAAGGTACAAAAGTATACAAGCTGCAATGATACTGCTGGCCAGACCGATCCCAAGCCTCGACAACCGAGGCCAAAAGACCCAAAGCCCTATGAGGGGTATGAGGGCGAACATAAACCCCGTCGCCAATCCAATATCGCAAGGAAACGCTGCATATGGGAGAGATGCCATTCCTGCAACTAGCTCGCAAAAAGCTGTTGAAATGAACGAAATCATAGGAATAAGAAGGCTTGTTAAGCCTGGAAACAGCAGACAAAGGAAGCTGCCTACTAAACCAAAAATGCAAATAATCGTCATAAAGGGAGATGCAAGGATATTTGCAAGGGGAGATATCAAAGAGACCATTGAAAAAAATGCTGCACCTAAAGGCAAGGCAGGAATGCTTGCTGCAAGAGTAAGCGACAAAGCCTCGCCAATAAAACCGAGTGGTTTTTTTCGCTTGCCCCTCAACCAAGAACCTATAAGTGGATTGAGAACTATAATTCCCAATGTTGAAATAGCTGATAGGAGAAATGAAATAGAGAGAAGTGAAGAAGGGGATGCGAGAATAATTAGTACCACACAAGCGGCAAGAGCGTTTAACGAGGAAGCACGTCTGCCAGCAAAAAAGGAGGAGAAGGAGACCAGCGACATTGCAGCTGCCCGAAGCGCAGAAATCTGCATACCTGTGAGAACAAGATACATTGCAATAAACAGTAACTGAATGCCGATTGCCCGAGGGCGGCGGATGCGCAATACGCTCAAAACAGCACCCACTGCAGAAGAGACTATAACGAGGTGGGACCCGGATACTGCAACGAGATGTGAAAGCCCAACTGCTCGTATGTCCTCCCGCAACCTACCTTCATCAAGCTTCGTTCTATCGCCAAAAAGCACTGCGCGAAGAAATGCGTGTGCTGCGTCGGGCGTTTGAAATAAGCTCAGTGCTCCTTGTCGTAGTTTTAAGATTTTCCCGTATATATCACTCCGTTCTATCCGGTCGTAAGATCTCAGAGTGGCCGAGGCAACTACTCCCTTGTTTCTATAAAAATCTCGGGACTTTTCAGGAAATTCTTGCAACCCTGCTTTCGCTTCAAGAATCTCTCCAAACTGTGGATGTATGTCGCTGTGTGGAAGATACAGCTTTACGCGTATTCTCCTCCCGTCCACATCAAGCGTTTCTGCGAGGCAGCTTAAACCATGTACGTCCTCAGTACTGTCTTCAATAAGCTCGAATCGCCGTAGCCCCTCTGTAGAATGCAGTCCCAAAGAAGTACCTTGCCTATCAAGAGACGCCGCATAGACAAGGCCCGTACCTGCACCCAGTAAAACTCCGAACATGCAGCAAAGAATAAGGAACATAGGATAGCTAGCCTGAAAATATCCGAGAGCTTGTTTTATCGCAGGTTTTCTTCGGGAAGCTTTACCACTGCTCGCAACTAAGTCTGCCTGCGGCTTCAAAAAATAAGAACGTGCAAACACATATAAGAGAAGACAAGTTAAAAGAAGGAGGCATATCCCGAATACGAAAATTGCACGATGGTTCTCAGGATGTCCAAAGTAAAATACAGCGGCTGCCCCTGGCCAAAATCCGCATGCAAAAATAAATAAGGGGGTAGGCCGTGTCTTCCTTACCCTTACGTTATGTTCCGCATTCTTTTTTCCGAAGCCGTCTGAATAGCTTTCATAAAACAGCAAGCTCATATTGTTTCCAGATCATCGAAAAGCTATACCTTGTCGCATACTCACAGGGTACACAGCTTTTACGTGCACGCCGGAGAGCCCTCGGTAACATCCTGCCATCACCTTAAACTTGGCTACAAGGATATAAGCTCAGCCAAAGCTTCAAATTTCTTTTCGCCTATACCTGAAACTCTCATCAAATCCTCGAGGCTCGAAAAGGGGCCTTTTGCCTCCCGATCGCTCACGATTTTTTGAGCCGTAGCTTCCCCAATACCTGGCAACGTGCAAAGCTCTTGAACTGACGCTGTATTGATGCTGACCTTGCCTTTATACCCAAAGTCTTGATGTTCGGCTGGCGGGAGAGCTGTAACCTCTTCAAGCGTGGGCACGATGACCTGCTCGCCATCGTTGATTACACGAGCAGGATTAATCGCATCTTCGGCAGCATCCTCTAAAAAGCCACCTGCAGCTTCAATAGCTGCCTGTAGGCGATCACCCTCTTCTACGGTATACACCCCTGGGTTCTGCACTGCCCCGCCAATATGCACCATAATGGTCTTTTTCGCTTCTTCATGCTGAGCAGCCCCTTCTCGTTCTTCTTCTGCAGGTACGTAGGACACGTCTTCGCTATTTGTTGTTTCAACAAATAGACCTTCGTGGTGAAAGGCCTGCCACATGTTTTGAGCCAGTAAGGCAAGGACAAACAGAACAAGAGCACTGAGACCAATTAACACAGGCGCCTTCACCTTAGCTGCACGTGCTTTGACACGACAAGATTCTGCACTATCCAAGAAGGACATACACAACTCCTTTGCAGAGAACCTTACTCGGCATAGAATTTGATGGATACGCCAAGCTTTTTGTTAAGGATAGTGTTTGATACATACAGAAATGATACCGATTGATGCAAATAATCTAGCAGAAATAGGTATACGAGCCCGACGTCATGCGGACGTCAGTATGACATGCGGACGTCAGTATTACTACGATATCTCACGGAGATTGCAGTTCATGGAAGTATCTAACTATGCTGGACTATTAGACAAAATGATGCTTAGTGAGCGCCGTATGTTTTTACTTCTGCTTCCCCCACTATGCTTTCAAGCCATTCTTCGATGGGTAAAAGCTCTTCGACTTTCAAAACATATTCTAGATTTGCATGGGTCTCAGGGTTTTTAGGCATGAATAAGGTGCAGCAGTCATCTGCCTTCTGAGAAGATATTTCAAAGGTACCTATTCTTTGCGCCTCTGCAATTATCTCTTGCTTGTCCGTGCCTATTAAGGGTCTAAATATCGGCATGTCGACAGATTCATCCGTGCAAATAATGTTGTCAAGCGTTTGGGAGGCGACTTGCCCCAAACTTTCACCCGTTACCAGTGCTTTAGCATGTTCCTTATGGGCCAGAGCAGCAGCTACCTTCATCATTAAACGACGATACATGATAATGCGCAGCTCAGAAGGAACTTTTGCCGCGATTTCCCGTTGGTAGTTTCCAAAGGGTACCGTGTATACTTTTGAGATACAGCCGCTTTTTTCTAAAACTTGAGCGATATCATGCACAAGGTACTCACTCGTTGAAGCAGTTTGGGGACGGCCCGAAAAATGAACTGCAAGACAGATGGCCCCGCGCTTCGCTAGGCGCCACAGTGCCACGGGGGAATCAATGCCAGATGAAAGCAGGCACATGACCCTGCCAGATGACCCCACAGGCAAGCCTCCAATGCCAGAAATGCTGCGGGCATACACGTACACAAAACCTTGCACAACTTCAACGTGAACGGTCGCATCTGGGTTTTTCATACGAACGGTTTTATCAGGAAACGCTGTGCAGAGATGCGCTCCTACCATCTGGTTCAACTGCATTGAATCAAGGTGAAAGTCGGTATGGTTTCTCCTGGCAGAAACCTTGAATGTATCGAACTCCCCTACTTCCGATAAAACTTGAGTCGCAACCTCATTGATTTCATCAATATCTCTATCGCATCGATATCCTGATGAAACACGTGCAACCCCCGGTATCTTCGATACACGGTCCGATGTCTCATATACCTCGGTAAGACTGGCCTGTTCAGTGTAAAACATACAGATGCGGCCAGAGATGCGGCTATATGCTTGTACCACCGGATCGGTGACAGAGAGTCTAATATTCTTCTCTAGTTTTTTTTCGAACGCAGCCCGATTATGACCCTTCAACCCGATTTCATGGTAATGAATCAGGCTCACACATTGATACGTCATTAATGTTTTTTAACATCAATGGAGCGAGGATCGTATGAGACTTCTCCCCGAACAATCTCGTTAAACGCAAGACTCAGGGGTTTTTTATCTGCAGCACGGGCAATTTCTACCGCTGTTTGGAGTTGGATGGCACGATCTCGCTGGCCCCGCATCATATCATTGATATCGTGCGCGCGTTTTGAAGCAAGGGCACAGAGCAAAAACCTATCGTTATCGACTTTTTCAAGCAACTTATTAATATCTGGCTTCGTAATACTCATGTATATAATTCCTTCATCTATGTCATGCTATATTGTTCATGTATGCAACAAGCTCTTGTACGGCTTGATCGATATCATCGTTTACCAACTGCACATCATACGCCATTTTGTGAGAGAGTTCCAGCGCTGCTGTCTTGAGTCGAGCTTCCATGTTTTCCTGCGACTCCGTGTTTCGACCCACCAGTCTTTCACGTAGCTCTTCGAGAGAGGGAGGCTCTATAAATATTAAGTGTGCTTCAGGGAAGGATTCCCTAACCTGAAAGGCCCCCTGCACATCTATCTCTAAAACCACCAGCTTCCCCGCTGATAAGGCTTCTTCGACTTTCGCCCGCGGCGTTCCGTAATAACAATCATGTACTTTTGCCCATTCAAGCAAGCCTTCGTTATCTTTAAGCTGGTGAAACTCAGTCTCATCTATGAAGAAGTATGTCTTGCCTTCTTCCTCTCCAGCGCGAGGGCGACGCGTTGTGACTGAAACAGACACCCAGACATTAGGTATTTCACGCATAACACGAGCCACCAACGTGCCTTTCCCGACACCTGATGGCCCTGAAATAACGAATAGACTACCTCGACGCATCAATTAACTTAAGCGCTCCAGCAAAGCCACCTGTTGACGGGCGCCGAGCCCACGAAGTCGACGACTTTCAGCGATTTGAAGCTCCTTCATTATTTTTTCGGCCTTAGCTTTTCCGTACCCAGGCAAGGTTTCAATAAGAGTAGAAACTTTCATGCGACCGACGATTGGATCGTCTTTCATCTCTAACACATCTTCAATCGTCAGATCGCCCCTCTTAAGATCGTCACGAACCTGCGCCCTTCGAACACGAGCAGCTTTCGCTTTCTCTAAGGCTGCTTGACGCTCTTCGGGTGTAAGCTGAGGGATAGCCATTGTTTCTCTCCTTTTTCTTAAAACAGTTTCGTGATAGTAACACGCAATACCCAACAATGTATACTACAGATTTTATATTATAAGAAGCTTTCAGGTTCTTCCGCTAAAACTGCAGGAAAATCTCAAAAAAGCATTGCCTCGACACCACTGTTTTACGATGGTGCCTCACTTTGCCATACAGGCTCTTCTATTCCCTCCCCGAGGCGCTTTATTCCTTGTAGGAAATTAGTCGAGAACCCGGAGAATCTATCTGTACACCTTGACGGCAAAGCTCACACTCATCCTCGCTCCATGCTGGCGTAGCCTTTATGAGGAGCGGATAATAAGGCTTATCGAATTTTCTCTCGTTACCGCGATCAATCATCGCAACGACGGCGACAACAATACCCCCAAAGCCCTCAATGAGGTCTATGAGCTCCTGGACCGAACCGCCTGTCGTCACCACGTCCTCACAGACCAAGACTTTCTCTCCTGGCTTAATGCTAAATCCACGGCGTAGGGTCATGAGGCCCTTTTCACGCTCAGACCAAACAAATCGCTTTCCGAGGGCTGCCGCCACTGCATATCCAAAAACGATCCCGCCTACAGCTGGTGCTGCAACAAGTTCTATTTCTATGTCGTCAGGGAGACGATGCACAGCTTCGGCCGCTAGCTTATTATTGTCAGTAGGAAATTCCTGGATACGGGCACATTGAACGTAGGTATCGGAATGGAGACCACTGGTCAGCTTAAAGTGCCCCTTCTTGATAGCTCCTACTTTTTCAAAGATCGCTTCGATTGTTGAATCTTCCATACTTAGCTCCATCCTTACTCGCCATCGGAATACAGTTGTTCACGTCATCTAAACTATATCTGCTTACGGTATAAAAAACCGACTCTTTAATAACTTGGCATACAGGTGCACTACGATACCTAGCCGAGAAAAGCATTTTCCAGCTCTGCAAGGATATCATGGAAAGCCTCCACGGGGTCAGGGGCTTGCACAATTGGTCTGCCCACGACGATATGACTCGCGCCCTCTGCGATAGCCTGCGCGGGAGTTGCCACACGGCTCTGGTCTCCTTTGTCGGCTCCTGCTGGTCTTACCCCAGGACACACAATGTAAGCCTTGTCCCCTAATTGCCCTCGTAGCATGTGAGCTTCGTGAGGAGACGCTACGACACCAGATAAATTGGCCTGGGCCGACATGTTTGCAAGCCTTTCGACCTGATCAGGTAGAGAATTCGTAATCCCGATATCATGGAGGGTTTTTTCGTTCATGCTCGTAAGCACCGTAATACCGAGGGTTATCGGAAGCTCCCCGTCCCTTCCTTGAACAGCTTTTTCAACTCCGCGTTTTGCAGCGCTCATCATATCCACACCGCCCGCAGCATGTATCGTTATCATCTCAGCACCCGTGAGCACTGCAGACTCTGCAGCCCCTTCAACTTGATGGGGAATATCATGGAGCTTAAGATCGAGGAACACCTTAAACCCAAGCGCTCTGAGCTCCTTAACGATATCGGGGCCTTCTCGATAAAAGAGCGTCATGCCAACCTTGAACCAAACCGCTTCTCCTTTGAGAGAATCTGCCAAGGCCAAGGCTTTTTCACGATCGCAATCCAGGGCAATGATTATTTTTTCCTTCAAAACTGCTTTGTCATTTGTTTTTAGCACTGCAAACCTCCGACTAGATCCTTGATATCATCTATCCTATATTCCCTCAGGTAGTCTGCAAAACCATCAATGATATGTCTTGTTGCCTGCGGATCGATGAAGTTCGCCGTTCCTACCGCCACTGCACTTGCTCCAGCAAGTATAAATTCTATGGCGTCTTCGGTATTGCAAATTCCCCCCATTCCTAAAAGGGGCACCTTGACAGCTTTATACGTCTCATACACCATCCTCAAGGCAATTGGCTTAATTGCCGGTCCTGATAGTCCGCCGACAACACGAGCAAGTTTCGGTCTACGTGTTTTTGCGTCGACGGCCATGCCTAACACGGTATTTATCAGAGAAAGTGCATCGGCGCCCGCCGATTCGGCAGAGCGAGCTATCTCAGTAATATCAGTAACATTAGGGGTGAGCTTTACGATGAGGGGTTTCTTTGTCAGAACACGACAACCTGAGACTATATGCTCGACGCTTCGGGTATCACAACCGAAGGTCATTCCGCCTGCATCCACATTCGGGCAAGAAATATTTACTTCGTAAGCAGATATCCCTGGAGCTTCTTCAAGTATTTCAATAAGGTTGAAGTACTCTTCGTGGCTGTGACCGGATACGTTGACTATCACCGGCACTCCTTGATTCTCAAGCCAGGGAAGATCGTTTGCAATAAAAGCATCAACCCCAGGGTTTTGGAGGCCGATAGAGTTCAACATACCGCATGCAGTCTCAGCAATCCTTGGCGTTTCGTTGCCCTCCCAAGCCGTCAGGGATACTCCTTTGGTAGTAAGTGCCCCTAAGGAGGAGACATCGACAAAATCTGCGTATTCGCGTCCAGAGGCAAAGGTACCTGAAGCAGTCGTCACAGGGTTTTTCATACGTAAGCCACCGAGGTTTACTTCAAGGTTCATACGAACACCACCTTAGCTGCATCAAACACAGGTCCGTCAACGCATGCTCGCTTGAGGCCATCGCACGTCTGGACTACGCAAGATAGACAGGCCCCTATCCCGCAGGCCATACGGCGCTCCAAAGACACTTCGCAGTGCACGTGTTTTTCCCCAGCAAGCTTAACTGCAATTTTTGCCATAGGCTCTGGGCCGCATACCGCCATATAGTCGTACCGATACGATTCTAGCGCTTGCCCTGCCAACTCGGTACAGAAGCCCTTATGGCCGAAACTTCCATCATCAGTTGCACAGGAAAGGTGGGAGTCGTTAGCCTTGTGCATTTTTAAGAGCCCAGAGAAATCCTCGCGGCAGACGAGTGCTGCCTCAGTCTGCGAACCCAGCACGACATCTACCTGACATCCCCGTGCAGAGAGGGTCTCTGCAAGCATGAACAACGGAGCTGCACCCACCCCGCCGCCTACAAGGAGGGCCCGTTGTGCCTGCACAGGAGGGTTCCACGGATTTCCTATCGGTCCTATGGCATCAAGCTTTGTATCGACAGCAAGGTTCGTCATATGCTCCGTTCCGCTACCAACCACTTGATACAAGACGGAAAAGGATGAAACAGCTGTATCGCAACCGCCTTCCCTTCCCCCACAGCGGGCACTATGGCTACGGCTTGCATATACGGAAAATGGACGTCTGAGGATATGGCCTTCTAAACCTGGTACCTTAAGATGAACGAACTGCCCAGGTAGGATCATATGCGCAATATGGGAAGAGCTGAGCTGCATCAAATAGAGCGAAGGCCCTACTTTTTTATTCTCTTCAACTACGAGCTCTTCCTGAAGGGGCTGCGATCTCCTTGTTGTCATCATGCACCTGCCTTTGCTTTGAGGCCAGGCAGATCTTGCAGGGCTACTATCTCGAGTTCACCCTCGCGTCCCGCCTCCATGCCGGCAACAAAGGCCTGGGCTCCTGCGAGCGTCGTGACGTGGCTTATGCCGTGGCGAATTGCGAGGGAGCGTAAGTAAAATCCATCGTCTCGGCTCAAGTTTCCGAACGGAGTGTTTATCATGAGGGTAATCGTGCCGTTCATAACATCGTCTCCAATGTTTGGACTCGCCTCGTGTACTTTTTTCGCTAACTCGACTGGAATGTTTGCTGCCTCCAGGGCTCGTGCGGTGCCCTCAGTGGCTACGATATCAAAGCCCATGCGGACAATATCACGCGCGAGGGAGACGATCGCCCTTTTATCGCGGTCGCAGACCGAAATGAATACTTTTCCTGCTTCAGGAAGTGTATATGAAACTGCCAACTGTGTTTTAGCGAAGGCAGCGGGGAAATTTTTAGCAATTCCCATAACCTCACCAGTCGATTTCATTTCAGGCCCTAAGATTACATCCGTTCCAGGAAAACGCCCAAATGGCATAACGGCCTCTTTAACACAGTAATAACCAAGGCGCTGCGTGTCGTCAGGGAGATTAAGCTCGCTTATTTTCTCTCCCGTCATTATACGTGCCGCAAACTTTGCGAGAGAAACGCCGGTTGCCTTAGATACAAAGGGAACGGTGCGGCTTGCACGTGGGTTCGCCTCGATAACATATATGAGGGAGTCTTTAACGGCGAACTGTATGTTTATGAGACCAACCACGCCAAGCCGTAATGAAATCTGCCTGGTAACTGCGCGTAGCTGCGCCACAACCGACTCTGACAGGGAGAAGGGCGGGATGCAAGAGGCAGAATCGCCAGAATGAATACCTGCCATTTCTATATGCTCAAGTACACCACCCACATATACCTGTTCCCCATCGCAGAGGGCGTCAACATCAATTTCAACAGCCCCTTCAAGGAAGCGGTCGAGGTACACGGGATGATCAGGAGTTATCTTTGCCGCTTCAGCCATATACTTCTCAAGCTGCGATGCGTCATAGACAATAGCCATGCCACGCCCACCTAAGACATAACTCGGACGCACTAACAAAGGAAAGCCTATCCTATCGGACACCTGGCAGGCCTCTATAAAGCTGTTGGCCATACCTGCCTGAGGATAGGTGATGCCAAGCTCATCAAGGATTGCCGAAAAACGATCTCTGTCTTCGGCCAGATCTATTGCCTCGGGACTGGTTCCCAGAATACGAACTCCCTCTTCTTCAAGATCGTGGGCTAATTTGAGTGGCGTCTGCCCACCAAGGGTCACTACTACCCCATCAGGTTCCTCGACATCGATAACATCCATGACATCTTCGTATGTAAGTGGCTCGAAGTACAGCTTGTCAGACGTGCTGTAGTCGGTCGAGACGGTTTCAGGGTTGCAGTTCAGCATGATTGTCTCGAAGCCTTCTTCATGCAAAGCATAGCTCGCATGCACACAGCAGTAATCAAATTCGATACCCTGCCCAATGCGGTTCGGTCCTGCCCCTAGGATCAAGGCTCTTTTTTTTGTTTTCGGACTAAGCTCCGTTTCATACGGCTCATAGGTCTTATATTTGTAATCGACTACACTTAAAAACTCTGCTGCGCACGTGTCAACTGTCTTAAAGGAGGGAGTAACGCCGAGCTGCTTGCGATACTTGCGTACCTGTTTCTCATCGCTTCCACATGCAAAGGCAATCTGAGCATCGGAAAGCCCAAATTGCTTTGCTAGAAGCATGGTGTCGGCATCAATTTCTTCAAGCTGTAAGCCTTGTATCCCTTGTTCGACGGCGATCATATCCGCCATACAGTTCAAAAAGAAAGGATCTATAGCACTTGCTTCGTGCAAAGATGGAAGACTTCGCCCCCGACGAAGGGCCTCGGCGAGATAGAACACACGCTCCTGGGTTGGCAGGCCGAGTAATTCATCAAAGCGCTTTTCATCAAATACATCCTTGCCATCACCACCAAGACCCGCACGTCCGTCTTCAAGCGAGCGCATAGCTTTTCCAAAAGCCTCTTCGAAGGTACGCCCGATACTCATTGCTTCGCCGACAGCCTTCATACGCGTGCTTAAGGTGGTATCGGTTCCCTCGAATTTCTCAAAGGCAAACCGTGGTACTTTTACAACACAGTAATCTATTGCAGGCTCGAATGCTGCCGATGTTGTCCCCGTAATTTCATTCGTTATTTCATCAAGGGTATAACCAACTGCCAGGCGTGCTGCTGCTTTGGCAATAGGGAAGCCTGTCGCTTTCGATGCAAGGGCTGAAGACCGGGAAACCCGAGGGTTCATCTCGATAACTATCAACCGCCCATCTTTTGGATTTACCGCGAACTGGACATTAGAACCGCCCGACTGCACACCGACAGCCTCTAGAATGGCAAGGCTCGCAGAGCGCATATATTGGTATTCGGGATAAGAAAGGGTTTGAGCTGGTGCTACAGTAATGGAGTCACCCGTATGTACGCCCATCGGATCGAGGTTTTCAATAGAGCAAATTATGATACCGTTACCCGCCTGGTCGCGCATTACCTCCATTTCGTATTCTTTCCAACCTAAAATACTTTCCTCGACTAAGACTTCATCCGCTGGAGAAAGCTCGAGGCCCTGCTTCGTTATCTCGATAAGATCCTCGGAGTTATAGGCAATTCCGCCCCCTGCTCCCCCCAAAGTGTAAGACGGCCTGAGGACCAAGGGAAACCCTAGTTCATCAGCTAAAGCTAAGGCATCATCAACCGAGTAGGCATATCCGCTACGTGCCGTTTCTAAGCCTATCTCAGCCATACATTCATTGAAAAGCTTTCTATCCTCGCCCCGCTCAATCGTCTCTACGTCGCAGCCTATCATCTCAACGTCATATTCTTCTAGGACCCCCGAGTTCGCAAGCGCTACTGCCGTGTTCAGGCCGGTCTGTCCACCAAGCGTGGGAAGAAGCGCATCTGGACGCTCCTTTGCGATTATTTTCTCAACAAACTCTGGTGTAATCGGCTCAACGTACGTGCGGTCTACCAAGTCTGGATCCGTCATTATAGTCGCTGGATTGGAGTTGATGAGGATAACGCGGTATCCCTCTTTTTTTAAGACCTCGCACGCCTGTGTACCCGAATAATCAAATTCACAGGCTTGACCTATGACGATAGGGCCCGACCCAATAATTAATATAGATTGAATATCTTCTCTTTTAGGCATCTTGCCAAAAGCCCCCTTTCAAGTCGGACCTGGAAGTTTGTGAGCGGCCGTCTGTACAGCTAGCTTCGAAACAGTTTTTCTTTCCTTCCATTACACGCACGAAGGACGAAAACAGTTCGTTGGTTTTTTCTACTCTGAAACTTGTTTCTGGATGATACTGAACCGAGCATATCGGAAGATCTAGACAGGCAAAACCTTCCAGACTACCGTCGTTCACGTGCACATGAGTCAAGGCTATCCGACCGAGAATCGGATTATCTATCACAGGCGCTACCCCGCGTTTTATCCAGAATCGCAAATCTTGAGCATGCTCGCTCAAGCCTCCTGAGAGTTCGGGTATCAAATCACCCAAACTTGAGAAAAGAGGATGATAGCTATGGTTTTGTGTCGTGGCCTCAGTTCGTCCCGTAAGCAGGTTGAAAACGGCCTGGTTTCTTCCTCGGTGCCCAAATGCGAGTTTTTCAAACTGGGCCCCTGCCGCCTTACATATCATCTGATGGCCCATGCCTACACCAAGCATGGGGAGCTTTCCTACGAGCCGAGCGATCTCTTCCGCACTGCGCTCCACTGTATCGGGATTACCCGGTCCGTTGCTTAAAAATACGCCGTCTGCCTGGGCCTCAAGAACTTCTTCTGCTGAAGTATTCCAAGGTACCACCCGCACATCACATCCAGCTTGGGCTAATGACTTCAGAATGGATTTTTTTACGCCGTAATCATAGACGATCACGCGATGCTTCGGTTCGAAGGATAGCTTGGCGCCCTGTTCGCCTGATGCCAAAGATGCAGTAAAACTGTAGGGGGAGCTGCAGCTTACCTGGGCCACCATATTCTGCTCGCCGAAGGAAGGACTGTCTTTCAGTTTTGATAAAAGCGACTCAGGGCTGATGTCATTACTTGAAATAATCGCTTTGCACGTGCCTTGTTCTCGAATATGGCGGGTGAGCGCACGCGTATCTACACCCTCTATAGCTACCACACCCTGCTCATTCAAAAACTCGGGAAGGCTCATCTCGCTACGCCAATTTGATGCTTGCGTGCATATGGAACGTACCACGAGGCCGCGAAGAGCCGGCTTCGGCGATTCCATGTCTTCTTTGTTTATCCCATAGTTCCCTATTTGAGGATACGTCAAGCTTACTATCTGGCCCGCGTAAGAAGGATCGCTTATTGCTTCAAGATAGCCTGCCATTGAAGTGTCGAAGCATATCTCTCCCATTGCTTCGCCAGCAGCACCGCAAGAACTACCAGAAAATACTGTTCCATCCTCGAGCACCAAAAGAGCAGCCTTGCCAGCTAAGGAAGATGTCGTCCTCAGCACATTATCGCTTTGCTTACTCACAAACGACACCTTCTTCCATGCTTGCGTAGCCTCCTACGTACGTTTCATATGCCCGTCCATGCAACTTCCGCCCGATAAAG
Organism: uncultured Raoultibacter sp.; assembly: GCA_964345475.1. GTDB lineage: Bacteria > Actinomycetota > Coriobacteriia > Coriobacteriales > Eggerthellaceae > WRIS01. Next base: position 58,130 of record CAYFQW010000004.1, on the reverse strand, counting down.
GGTGAGTTTACAGACTTTGAGTAGAATTGACCTGAATCAACTATCCATTCATATTCAGGATCTATAACAGTCAAATCAGCAACGGCTCCTGGTTCAAGTCCTGTTGCCTCTAGCCCTAAAATCTCTCTCGGCCTATACGACATGAGTTCAATCATACGCGCATAATCAAGTATTCCCGTTTGTACGAGCTCTGTAAGCACAAGGCCAAGACAGGTCTCGAGCCCCGTCATGCCGAACGCAGCTCGCTCGAACTCGCATTCTTTTTCCCAGACCGCGTGAGGCGCATGATCGGTAGCGATGCAATCGATAGTTCCATCTTTAAGACCCTCAATAAGCGCAAGGCGGTCCTCCTCCGTGCGTAAGGGAGGATTCACCTTAAGAACAGCCTTGTAATCCTTCTTAATATCGTCTTCCGTGAGCAAGAGGTGTTGCGGAGTTACTTCACAACTCACGGGTAAACCCTCGTCCTTTGCGCGTCTCACCATATCCAAGCCGCGTGCGGTGGTAAGGTGCTGGATATGGAGAGGGCATCCCGTCAGTCGACAGAGCTCTATGTCTCGTTGAATCTGGATTTCCTCCCCTGCGCTCGGCCAACCCTGCAATCCTAACCTTGTCGAAGCGACACCCTCATTCACTTGCCCTGTCCCTACTAAGGCTTCATCTTGACAATGGCTCATGACGACTTTGCCAAACATGGAAGCGTAGTCCATGACGCGACGCATCATGCCCGTGTCCTGAACTCCTCTCCCGTCATCAGTAAACGCTACAGCGCCATGGGACACCATGTCTCCCATTTCAGAAAGAACCTCTCCGGCCAAACCCTGTGTGCAGGCGCCAGAGACATGCACCCTGCATTTCCCGACCTGTGCCGCGCGTGACAGCACATATTCCACCTGTGTTGCACAATCTATTACAGGAGATGTATTGGGCATGCAGCATACTGCCGTAAACCCGCCATGAGCTGCCGCTCGTGTTCCACTTCTTATATCCTCCTTGTATTCTTGTCCCGGATCTCGCAGGTGAACATGCGGATCCACGAGACCTGGTACAATAATTTTTCCATCCAGCTCGCGTACGATCCCTTTTGGAATGCTGAGTTCGTCCCCGATTTCGACTATCAGTCCCTTGCGGACAATCATATCGGTTGTGGTGTCGAGCCCATTGCGTGGGTCAATGAGGTGGGCGTTTTTAAAAAGTAAGGCCATCTTTGCTCCCTCCTAGGAGTAGATAGAGTGCCGCCATGCGGACACATATCCCAGCAAAAACCTGATCGTGAATGAGCGAGCGTGTGCTGTGATCTGCCATATAGCTATCGAGCTCTACTCCGCGATTTATCGGGCCGGGATGACAGATGATTGCATCTTTCTTCATAAGGACCTCTCTTTCTCGGGTGAGGCCGTATAGCAGATGGTATTCTCGGAGGCTCGGGAAAGGTGCGCCTTCGAGGCGTTCCCTCTGTACACGGAGCATATAGACGACATCGAGCTCGGGAAGAGCCTCGTCGAAATTGCTTGTCACGTGGTCAGCTCCTAAGACGTCGGGGCGCGCAGGCAGCAAGGTTGGAGGGGCAACGACGGTCACTTCACAACCAACCGTCTTACAGGCGGGTATCAAAGAACCGCATACGCGCGAATGTCCAATATCCCCCACTATGCCAATATGAAGCCCTTCAAGCTTTCCTAATTTCCTCCAGATACTGTACAAATCAAGAAGCGCTTGCGTGGGGTGTTGGTTTTTTCCGTCCCCTGCATCTATAACCCGTGCCCCAATGTGATCGGCTATGAGCTGTGGAACCCCTGCATGCTTATCTCGCACGACAACCATATCGATTTTATAGGCAGCCAATGTCTCAATGGTATCAATGAGGCTTTCGCCTTTCGCGGTTGAAGTTGATGAGCCTCCGAAATTTAGGCTATCGCATGAAAGACGTTTTTCGGCTAGCTCAAATGACGATCTCGTACGTGTCGAAGGTTCGTTGAACATATTTACGACCGTAAAACCCCTCAAGGTTGGAAGTTTTTTTATGCGGCGTTTGTTCACCTCTTCAAAGATTGTTGTTGTTTCTAACATGTGCATAATATCAAGCTGAGAATATTCTCCAATATCTATAAGGTGACGATGAGGAAAGCTCATACGACCTCCTCCCCCTCATTTTTTCTCGCGTCAGGAGAAATAGGGGCCGAACGGGCGCGTTTACCAGGAGCCATTTCAAAAATTTCTACCTGGGTGTTTCCGTCGATTTCCTCTAAGAAGAGCCGGACATTCTCATCTTTGGAAGAAGGAACATTTTTCCCAACGAAATCTGCGCGTATGGGTAGCTCCCGATGGCCTCGATCAACGAGCACGGCTAGCTGTACCTTATCCGGACGCCCTAAATCCATCAAAGCATCGAGCGCTGATCGGATCGTCCTTCCTGTATAGAGGACGTCATCAACAAGGACTACTGTCTTTCCATTTACATCAAACAAAATATCGCTTCCCTGCACGACAGGAGCCAAATAGCTCCGGTAGTCGTCCCGATAAAAGCTGATATCGAGGCAGCCGAGGGGCACGCTTACGCCCTCGAGGTGCTCTATTTTCTCGGCAAGCTTACGTGCAAGGATATCGCCGCGCGTGACAATGCCAACAAGAGCAAGGTTTTCGGTGCCGTGGTTTGTTTCAAGAATTTGATGAGCAATACGTGTAAGGGAACGCTCGATTTCCTCTTTATCCATGCAGATGGATTTTACTTGACGGCCATCTTCCATACATGCTCCTTTCGAAAAGCCCAGAGTCAACAGTAAGCCGTAAATGCTACAGCTTCAAAACTCTTTAGGGGCGCACCTTTAACAAGACACGCTCGTAAAGGCAACAAAGGCTCCTAAAAGCCCTTTTCGCAAGTGCAAGTAGACCAAGCCAAGCTTACCCAGGCCCCGCTCGTAAAGAGCGTATAAAAAAACCTTTGCTATAGACAAAGGCCCCTGGCAGAAAGCAACCCTACACAAATCGAGGGAAGTATAAGCCTTGTCGGTCTCTCTGTACCGCTTTTAAAGGACTAAGCTAGAGTATAAAGCCTTTTGTCAATGATCCAAAGTTCACAGGAAACATTCTTCTCAATCCATGGAATGACCATGCAGGCTTCGAGAAAAAGGGCCGCCATTGAAGCATGTGATCCCTCCTGTATGATGATCCTTATATACTTTGCTGGAAAGAGCCTCGCCTGTCTTGTGCTTTCTTAATCTTCAATACCATCGGTGTTTCGTATGAGCTTGCGCTTAATTTTCCCGCTTATTGTTTTCGGCAACTCGTCAACAAAGTCAATGATGCGGGGGTACTTGTAGGGGGCCGTTGTTTTTTTGACATGATCCTGCAATTCTTTTTTTAGATCCTCACTCGGTTCCCAACCACGCGCAAGGACAATGCTTGCTTTTACCACTTTTCCGCGTATGGGATCTGGTGCAGCTGTAACGGCGCATTCTATTACTGCATCATGTTCAATGAGGGCGCTTTCCACTTCAAAGGGCCCGATGCGATATCCGCTGCACTTGATAACATCGTCATCTCGCCCAACAAAGAAGTAATAGCCATCACTATCGCGCCATGCCATATCATGAAGGTTGTAGTAATCTCCACCCAATGAAATCTTCGTGCGATCTTCATCATGGTAATACCCTACAAATAGCCCTGGAGGATACGACTCCTTCAGCCCTGTGACACAAATAGCTGCCTCTTCACCATCGTCGACTTCGAAGCCTGACTCGTCGAGAAGCTTAATGTTCAGCAGAGGAGAGGGTTTGCCCATCGAACCGGGACGGGGCTCTACCCAAGGAAAGGTTGCCAACAAAACCGGGCCCTCACTTTGTCCAAAACCCTCACGTATACGTTTGCCAGTCGCACGTTTCCAGGCACGTGTTACTTCGGCATTGAGGGGCTCGCCGGCCGTTGCAAAAGTTTTTACACTCGAAAGGTCGTACGATGTTAAATCTTCCTGCAACATAAATCTGTACATGGTTGGTGGAGCACAGAAGGTAGTAACCTGAAAGTCTTGCACCTTTTGAAGCAGCTTCGTGGGTACAAACGTGTCCATGTCGTAACAAAATACCGTAGCCCCAGACAGCCATTGGCCATATATTTTTCCCCATCCGAATTTTGCCCAACCGCTGTCAGTTACACTCATATGAAGGCAGTTCTCTTCTACCTGCTGCCAATATTTAGCTGTGATGATATGTCCGAGAGGGTGGGCAAAGTTGTGCATGACTGCCTTAGCGAGACCAGTCGTTCCGCTCGTGAAGTAGATAAGCATAATATCCTCAAGGGCAGTAGCTTTATCCCCCAAAGGACGCTCCCACTTCTCGCTCCCCTCTTCAAGCAGCTCATCAAAGCTTAACCATGCATTCCGTCTTCCAGCAACTATAACATGTTGCTCGATGCCTGAATTTTGTTCCTTTGCCTGTTCTGCCTGGCTGCACACGTATTCATCATCGATGCAGATGAGCATCTTCACATCAGCACTCTGAGCTCTGTATACGATGTCTTTCGCAGTGAGCTGCAAGGTGGCAGGAATAAGGATGGCCCCGATTTTACAGAGGGCCAAGGCGCAGACCCAGTACTCCCAGCGCCGCCGCAATATCACCATGACAACATCGCCCTTGGTGATGCCAAGCTGGCTGAAAGAATTGGCTGCTTTATCTGAAAGCTTTTTTAGATCACTAAAGGTAAATGTGCGTTCCTCATTTTCATCGTTACACCATACAAGAGCCCTTTTGTCAGGCTCTACACGAGCCCACTCATCCACTACGTCGTACGCAAAGTTAAAGTTGTCGGGGATTTCAATTTGAAAATTCTCAAAAAAATCCTCATAGCTGTCAAAGTCGATTCGAGGACAATACTTCTGTAATAAATGATCCACGATGCTATTTTCTCCTTTAGTGAGACAAGTGTTTTTTGATTGCCGAGTATTTCTCTTGTAAATCTATTCAGCAATTATGGTGACAAAAACAGCGGGTTTATCCCCTGCGCAACGCTGCCCATGAGCTTCAGTTGGGTTGAAATACATACTGTCGCCAGCTTCCAAGATAAACTCTTTATCACCCCAGGTAATTGCCATTTTCCCCTCAAGAACAATATTGAACTCTTGTCCTGAATGATGCACAAGTTTGGCCGGTTCATCACTTGGATTGAGGGTAACTAGTAAAGGCTGCATAATCTTTCCGCTATAGCGCCAGGCAAGATCTTCATAGTGATACCCAGGATAGCGGTCGACCTCCTTACCTTGGCCAGCTCGCACAAGGTGGTAGGTATCAAGCTTAGCTGCGGTACCCGTAAGGATCTCAGTAAATTCAACACCGAATTTGTGGGCCATATGGTATATAGCGGAAATAGGAACATCCGCGCCAGTCTCTTCCCAGGTGGTATATGTCGCTAAAGGGACACCGATATCGGCAGCCATATCTTCAGCAGACACATCACAGGCCTCTCGAAGGCCTTTGATACGCATACCAATCTCAACGAACTCCGTCACCATAGCCCGCTCCTTTCTACAAAGCCTGCATGCCGAGCTTTAGGGCTTCCTTGTTTGCCCCAAGTAAACTACGCTTGCTCGCTGGTACGCATTTATGCACAGATTCAAACAAAGCCTCTTCGGAACAAAAGGCCGTCTCAGCAAAAAATTTGCCGACACAAATAACGTTAGCCAAACCCTTGAAGCCTGCTTTGTCGGCCATCTCTGTAGCCGGAAGAGTAAAAAGCTGCACGCCCTCGATTTCGGGAATGCGCTCTACCATCGTTGAGTCAACAACAGCTATCCCCCCAGGTACAATACTATGCTCAAACTTATCAAAAGAAGGCTGGTTAAAGGCAATAAATCCGTTGGGCTCGAATACTATCGGAGAGCCTATGGGCTGGTCAGATAAACAAACGCTGCAATTTGCAGTACCGCCTCTCATTTCAGGCCCGTACGAAGGCAGCCAAGAAACCTCAAGGCCGTCAAGAAGCCCTGCATAGGCGATTAGCTTCCCTGCAAAAAGAACACCCTGCCCACCAAAGCCTGCAAGAACAATCCTGTGTGAAACAGTCATCGGTTTCCTCCTCCTGAAACAAGAGGACAGTCTATTGCACGAGCACTTGCCGCCTCTTCTACGTGGGCAAAACCTTCTGCTTTAATATCTTTATAAACACCCAACTGGTAGTAGGGGATCATATTTTTCCTCATCCACTGGAATGAATCCTGCGGCGTCATTCCCCAGTTCGTAGGACAGGTAGATACCACTTCTATCATCGAATAGCCAACACCTTCTAGTTGGTATTCAAATGCTTTTTTGATTGCCTTCTTAGCATTGCGCACTTGCTTGACATCGTCAACAGTCACGCGTTCTATATAGGCAACGCCATCGAGCGTTGCAAGAAGCTCGGAGACGCGGATGGGAAAGCCGTCGTTGGAGGGGTTTCGTCCGTAAGGCGAGGTCTGGGTTATCTGCCCGGGCAAGCTCGTGGGTGCCATTTGTCCGCCTGTCATGCCATAAATAGCATTATTTATGAATATAACCGTAATATTTTCTCCCCGTGTTGCCGCATGAATCGTTTCTGCCATACCAATACTGGCGAGATCGCCGTCCCCTTGGTATGAAAAAACAAGATTTTCTGGATTCACTCGCTTTGCTGCAGTAGCGACAGCCGGGGCTCTTCCATGCGCCGCCTGAATCATGTCGCATGCAAAGAAGTTATATGCCATGACTGAGCATCCTACGGGCGCAATGCCAATAGCCCTTCCCGTCATATCCAGTTCATCCAAACATTCCGCAATCAAACGGTGTACTATTCCATGCCCGCAACCTGGACAATACGTATTTTGAACAGGCAGGAGCGCATCCGGCCTTTTGAATACGATCTTCTTTTCCTTTTCCATGCCTAAGCACCTGCCTTCTTGTTGAGTTTTTTAATCTCGTCGAGCACTTCAGAAGGACTTGGGATGACGCCGCCGGTTCGCCCAAAAAACTCAACGGGAACTCTGCCCAGAACAGCAAGGCGCACGTCCTCGACCATCTGTCCCATATTCATCTCTACGCTTAAGAAAACCTTTGCATGATGTGCGGCAGCCTGTATTGCATCATCAGGGAACGGCCATAGGGTGATAGGACGGATAAGCCCTGCTTTGATGCCCTCTTCTCGAGCATAGATAACTGCACTCCGTGCGACACGGGAGCTTGCCCCAAAGGAAACAAGCACTATATCGGCATCATCCACCATGAAGAGTTCTGCCCTTTGCTCTTCTTGCTTAATTTCTTCATAACGTTCAAAGCGTTCTCTGTTGGTACGCTCAAGCTTTTCAGCCTGAAGGTACAGCGAGTTGACAACATTATGAGGTCGTTTGTTTTTGTGGCCGGTAGTTGCCCAAGGCTTTTCAGGGAGCTTATGTTTAGGCTCAGGTAAAACTATTGGCTCCATCATCTGCCCCAGCATTCCGTCCGCAAGAATCATAACTGGAACTCGATATTTATCAGATACATCAAAGGCGCTGAAGACGTAGTCGCTCATTTCTTGAACAGTCGAAGGGGCGTAAACGATTATATGGAAGTCGCCATGCCCTATGGCGCGAGTCGCTTGAAAATAATCGGATTGAGAAGGCTGAATGCCCCCGAGCCCAGGACCGCCACGTTGCACGTTTACAATAACGCCGGGAAGGTCGGCTCCTGCCATATAGGATATCCCCTCACCCTTCAAAGAGATGCCGGGGGAAGAGGACGACGTCATAACCCGTGCACCACAGGCAGAAGCGCCGTATACCATATTGATAGCAGCGATTTCGCTTTCAGCCTGCAAATATGTGCCGCCTTCTTTGCCCATACGCTTTGCCATGTAGGCCGCAAGCTCTGTTTGGGGGGTTATAGGATAGCCGAAGAAAAAACGGCAGCCAGCTCTGATAGCGCTTTCTGCCAGAGCCTCATTCCCCTTCATAAGTACTTTTTCTGTCATAGTTACCTCTCTACCGTTATCGCTACGTCAGGGCACATTATTGCGCAAAACGCGCAACCGATACACTCGTCAGGCTTAACCAACATCGCTGGGTGATACCCTTTTTCCGTTATCTTAGTCTTGTCAAGTTCAATAATATGCTGCGGACAAGCATCGACGCACAGACCGCAGCCCTTGCAATACGTATCATCTACTATTATTCGAGCCATATAAGCATCCTCTTTCGTCTCTTGAGGCAATTTGAAGCCACATAAGTCTTCGAACGCACCCTTGAACCTAGTACATATCGTGGGTTTGCATACGCAGCGTAGATTTTGTTGCGCAGTACCTACTCCCAGGGAGTTTTTACATATACTTGCACAAAATAAAGTGCTTGCGTGGCAAGAGTCGATGAAAGCACTGAAGTAATACGGGAAAGGGCATCCTCCCCGGATGGAAGATACCCCTCCCCGTCATCGTGCACAAAAGATGCGGGCACAGTAGTAGCAAGCACATCCAAACCACTCTTTTTTGAAACCGATTCCGAGAAACTCATCGAATCGCGGATCAAGTCTAAAACAGTCTCCTGCTTCAGATGGGAGTTGTTTATAATGCCTGAAGCCTTGAGGCCCGTCTTTTCTTCTATCTCGCGTAAGACGGCATATGCCTCATCAGCGTCCTGGGTGAGGTTTCGATACGCATTCACCACGTACAGCATACGATAGTCCATTTTATTGATTGCGGCAGAGAAACGACCGAGGCTCGTTGCCCCCACCTCGTCTCCACCCACATCAATAATGACATAATGATTCTCACTTGCAGATTCTATCGCGGGCTCAATAGCACCGGACAGGCTTGGGGCATCAAGCGTGCTCCCTGCAAACACAGGAGCGATCATTCGAATGCCTTTAAAATTCCCGTCTTCCATAAAATCGCTCGACCGAAAATATGGATTTACCAAATCGAGATCGATGAGGGTTACTTCTTTACCAGCGGAGCAAAGATCAAGGGCGAGGTTGAGCGAGAAATTGGTTTTACCAACCCCGTAGTGGCCACAAATAATTGTAAGCGGGGCGCTTAGTTCGCATGCTCGTTTAATATTCCGATCTTGCAGATATTCTAAATTTGTCATACTGACTCCTTAAACGAGCTTTAGTGTCTATTCTACTAAATGGAAAGCCTCTGATGCACTTTTCAAAAAACAAGCGTCAAGTGTGTACAGAGATTCCGTATACACCTTCCAGATCTTATTTGGTATCCTTCACCTGTTTCTCCGAAATTTCAAAGATAGCTAACATACAATATGTATCTTATGCACGTGCAATAGTACAGGGTTTTCAACCCTTATAGCTCGCAAGAACCGATTAGTCCCCGTGCAAAGGAGGTAATAGTTCAACATGGAACCGAACATTAAAGAGGTAGCTCTTCGAATTAAAGCTCTCCGTGACGATCTAGATATTTCAGCTGAGGAAATGGCAGAGGCAACAGGACGCTCGGTAGACGAATACCTTGCCCAGGAAAGCGGAGAAAGCGATCTGAGCTTTACCTTTCTATATAAATGCGCCGAAAAGCTGGGCATCGACGTTATTGAGATACTGACAGGTGAGAACCCCCACCTTAAAGGGTATTCACTCACCCGGGCTGCTGAAGGTCTTTCTATTAAACGCAGGGCTGGGTTCGAGTACCTGCATAAAGCACCTCATTTCAAGAACAAGCTCTGCGAACCCTTTTTAGTAAGCGCCCCCTATCTCGAAGAAGAGCAAGGAAAGCCTATTCATCTTTCCTATCACGAGGGACAAGAACTCGATTTCATTATTTCGGGCAAACTTCGTTTTGCCTACGAGGATCATATAGAAGAGCTCGAGGCAGGAGATCTCCTTCTCTATGATTCCGGACGCGGACACGGCATGATTGCCACCGGTGGCGAGCCGTGCGTCTTCCTCGCTGTTGTGATGAAGCCCCATGCGGCAGATACAAAGTAAGGTATTCATTCCCGACGAGAACAGTGCCGTCTTAAAGCTGTCCGTACACCGCATACCGTCTTCTATGCTCCTGTTCGATATAAGAAAGCAGTCATTATGAGAAATATCAATCTACGCTATGTTCGAGAAAGCTACGATAAAGAAAAACGACTCCAGGATTTTTCAGTTGAATACCCTGACTCCTTCAATTTTGGATATGATGTTATTGATGAAATTGCCGAGAACGACCCCGATAGGCGCGCGATGATTTGGTGCAACCCTGAAGGGGAAGAGCACATTTTCACCTTTGCTGACATGAAGTACTGGTCAGATAAAACAGCAAATTTTTTACAAGATGCTGGTGTCAAGCGCGGCGATATGGTCATAGTCATACTCCGTCGCCACTATCAGTTTTGGTTTGTGGCAGCAGCGCTGCATAAACTTGGCGCCTGTATGGTGCCTGCAACTTTTATGTTGAAAGAGCATGACCTCGAGTATCGCATCCGAGAAGCTGGAGCTGAGACTATTATCACCACGAATGTTGGAGACATTGCCGACGTCTGTGATGCAGTTGAAAAAATATGTCCTTCCCTTCGTACAAAAATACTTGTTAATGGGGGCGGAGGCGGCCTCAGCCCCCGCCTCGATACAGGAGAGCTTGACCTCGAACAGATTACGGGCCCTATCGGTTCCGCCTTATCTGGTCCAGAGGGCATCTGCAAGGCCCCTGTCCAACGAAGCGGATGGGTGGACTTCAATACGGAAGTACGAGCAGCCTCGAAGGATTTCACTGCCTGCGAGACTAGTGCGAGCGAAGCCATGCTTATGTATTTCTCGAGCGGGACAAGTGGCAACCCAAAAATGGTCTTGCATAACAGCTCCTATGCTCTTGCTCATCTTATAACAGCAAAGCATTGGCACAATGTTGATCCAGATGGCGTTCATTTCACCATTGCTGATACTGGTTGGGGAAAGGCAGTTTGGGGCAAGTTCTATGGGCAATGGCTCATGGAGGCCTGCGTACTCACGTATGACTTCGATCGTTTTTCTGCACGCGAAATACTTTCACTTATTCCTCGCTATCAACTTACCAGTCTCTGCTGTCCTCCCACCATGTACCGCCTTCTTATGCAGGAAGGTATCGAGCCCTACGATCTCTCCTCTCTCAAGCATCTAAGCACCGCGGGCGAGGCTCTCAATCCCGATATTTTTGCGTTCTGGCTCGAAAATACAGGGCTGACCATATATGAAGGCTTCGGCCAAACCGAAACAGTCCTTTCTATTGCAAACCTCACAAACACCAAGCCAAAATCAGGGTCGATGGGTAAGCCGGTCCCTCTTTACACCGTTGAGATACAGCGTGAAGACGGAAGTCGATGCAATCCTGGTGAAACAGGAGAGATATGCATCCAAACAAACCCCTACCCGGCTGGCCTCATGGTTGAATATTATCGCGATGAAGAAAAAACACGTGAGGCTATACATGACGGTTGGTACCATACGGGGGATACCGCCTGGTGCGACGAAGACGGCTACTTTTGGTATGTTGGTAGAAACGACGATGTCATCAAATCGTCCGGCTACCGCATAGGGCCTTTTGAAATTGAGAGCGTCCTTTTGACCCATAAGGCTGTCGCAGAATGTGCTGTCACTGGTGTGCCCGATCCTCTGCGGGGCACTGCAGTAAAAGCAACTATAGTATTAGCTCCTGGTTATGAAGGGTCAGATGCGCTTTCCAAGGAACTGCAAGTGTGGGTCAAAGACCAGACAGCCCCGTATAAATACCCCCGTATTATCGACTACGTCGATTCGCTCCCCAAAACAGTGAATGGCAAAATTAGACGTATCGAAATCCGCGAACAAGATTTGAAAAATAGCCAACAAGGCTAAGGTCAACTAAAAAGGCCTGCTCTCTTATGAAAAGCAGGCCTTTTTATCGCTTATGAGCGATATCGATATCAGCGTTTCTTATTGAAAGCTCACTACTCCATGCTCGCCTCGGCGGCAGGTTTTGATGAAGCGCACCGTCTTATCTTGAGCGTTCATCACAATAGACTCCGTCGTAACAGACCCGCCTGCCATAGAGACACCGCTCACCATCTCGCCGTTCGTAACCCCTGTGGCAAGAAAGGCAGCGTCGTCAGACCGAACAAGCATATCCATAGTCAAAACGCCATCTAAGTCTACTTCGGCAGTTTTTTCTGCACGGGCACGTTCATCGTCCGAGCGGAAGCGAAAACGTCCCATAAAAATCCCTCCAACAGCTTTGAGGCCCACACAGGCTAAAACGCCTTCAGGGGCTCCGCCTGAGCCCATATACAGATCGATACCCGTTCCGGGTATAGCAGTCGCAATCGCACCGAATACATCACCATCATCAATAAGGCGAACACGGGCACCAGACTTGTATACAGCCTGGATAAGATCTTTATGACGATCGCGGTCGAGTATGCAAACAGTAACTTCTGAAACTGGCTTTCCCAAAGCCTCTGCAACAGCCCGGACGTTTTCCTCAGGCTTATTGTCGATGTGGATTTTTCCCAAACACTCTGGACCAGCTGCAATTTTCAGCATATATGTATCCGGGGCAAAAAGAAGTGCTCCTCGGGGGGCAATAGCTATGGCAGTGAGTGCGTTCGCCTTGTTAGAAGCACAGAGGTTAGTGCCCTCAAGCGGATCGACCGCAATATCTATCTCCTCTCCTCCACGCCCCAGCTCTTCTCCAATATAGAGCATAGGGGCCTCATCGCGCTCACCTTCGCCTATCACAATGCGACCGGAAAAATCAATTTCGTTTAAAGCATTGCGCATGGCTGTAGTAGCTGCCTGATCAGCTGCTATCTTGTCCCCTTTTCCAATCCAATCAAAGCAGGCGATTGCTGCGTCTTCTGCAACCTTAAGAATTTCCATTATACGAACAGCTTGCATGATTCCCTCTTTTTCTCTTCCGCTGTTTTTTACAACAGCTCATGATCGATTGTTCCGGTATTGACAATAAGGTTCGATGCACCTCAGAAGCCGCGTGCCTTACGTACTACAATTTTACACTATTTCAGCTTTTACGCACCATACGTACCGCAAAATGAGCATCGGAAGAACCAGGCTGCAATACCGTGCTGAAAGAATTTTTTCCAAAGGTCGGATACATTTCAAAGCCCCTGCCTTCCTTGCTCCTTAAAAACCTCGCTATGAGTTCCTGGTTTTCCTCTTTCATCACCGTACAGGTCGCATAGCTTAACTGTCCTCCAACCTTAAGTTTTTGGGCGGCAGACTGCAGCATTGCTTCACCGCTTCGAGCTAGGTTTGTAATATCTTCGGGTTTTATCTTCCATCGTATTTCAGGATGGCGCCGCAAGGTGCCCAACCCCGAGCATGGCGCATCTATGAATATCGCATCAAAAGACTGGCTGCCCACCGCCTTCTCAAGACACCGAGCGTCTCCCACGTAGGCCTTGCTATAAGGTACTCCATATTCTCTCAGTCGCTTCTTAGCCAGGTCTATCTTAAAGGAATGGCTATCGAGTATGCTCAAATTCATCGGCTGTCCGAAGCGATACATCGCATTACTCTGCAAGAGAATACTTTTTGTCGCCCTTCCCGACCCTATTTCAAGGAAAGCCTCCGGACGTTTATCCGGAACTGAAATATAGGCTATAAACTGAGAAGCTGCGTCGCTGACCAATATTTTTCCTTCAACAAAAAGCTGTGAGATATCGGGAAGTTGAAGGCCGCGACTATCAAGTACACGGTAGCAGGTTTGAAGAGACGCACCAGGAATAGATATTTTTTTTAGCTGAATCCTATTGCGGGCAAAAACATCTTCTACCTCATCTGTGCTTCCTTGCAGCACATTGACTGCAATAAAAATTGGGGCTGGTTCATTGCTGGCAGCCATAAAGGCCAGCGCAGCTTCGCGACCCAGGTCTGCAATAAGCCGCTTAGCAAGCCAAAGGGGGAAAGCGAAGTAACGTGCGGCAGCAGCATCATCAGTACCGATATCTCCAAAAGGAAATGATTCTTTTGCCTCCACAACCCGTCTCAGCACCGCGTTTGCAAGACCACCTGCCTTGATATTGATACTTTTTACGAGTTCAACACCTTGATCAACCGCCGCATGATCAGTCTTTCCCAAAAAAAGAATTTCATACACGCTTATCCGCAAAGCATCCCTGACGGGAGATTCAAGCTCATTCGGTTTCTTAACAAAGCGATTGATGATCTCGTCGAGCGTACCGTATGAAGAAACAACCCCTAAAACAAGCCGTGTAGCAAACGCCCTATCTTCCTGACTGAGGCTTGAGGAATCTATATGAGAAGAAATAAGTTCTTGTGCAAAAGCACGTCGCTCCCGCACCACTCTCCCTACCTCTAAAGCCGTAAGGCGGGCCGGACTCGCCTTGGTACGGATTGCTGCCTTAGACATCAAGTGCACCCCATAGCATGTCGTTTTCTTTTGAAATCTGGAGTCCTGCAGCAAAAGATTTCGCATCCATGCTTTTCTTTCCATCTGGCTTAAGCTTAAGAACCTCAACAGCTCCATCTACGAAAGTCAAAATGAGTCTTTTTTGTATGAATCTTGCACGGCCTGGCAGCATATCGCGAAGATGAGGGATGAGGGCATCGTCTTCCTCGATACCTTGAACCTCTTCAAGCCGCACCCTTCTATCTGCAAGGAGGCAGCGGCTAGGATGAGCAGTACTTGATGCCCGCACTTTCAAAACCGCCATGCGAGCAGTGTCTTCTAGGCTTAGGTGCAGTTCGTCTTTGCGTATTTTAGCAGCGTAACTCGCTTGAGATTCATCTTGCTTCGTCCACTCTGTAATACCTTTTTCGATATGGACAAGGGCAGTGAGCAGGGCATGGGAGCCTAGGTTTGCAAGCTCATCGCTCAGGCGTTCTGCTGACTTTTCCTCAATATGCGCCGTACGTATGATGCAGTAATCACCCGTATCTAGCCCCTCTTCCATCCTCATTATACATACACCGGTGTCGCATTCATCTGCCAAGATTGCTCGCTCGACAGGAGCTGCACCACGCCACTTAGGCAGCAGGGATGCATGCACGTTCAAACAACCATAGGCCGGAATCTCTAATACCTCAGCAGGCAGTATCATCCCATAGGCAGCAACACATATAGCTTCGGGTTCGAAAAGTCTCAATTGTTCAACGGTAGAGGGGTCTTTGAGGGTCAACGGTTCATATACGGGAATACCATGTTTCTGTGCCATGCGCTTTACTGGGCTCGGCTCAAGACCCTTTCCTCGACCTCGGATAGCATCAGCACGTGTGTAGACCGCACATACGTCATGCTGTTCGACAAGATCTTCAAGAATGGTCGCCGCAAAGTCAGGTGTCCCCATAAAAACCACTCTCATCGTTTTGCTCCCCTATCCCTTTCCTTGCTTAGACCATATACGCTGCTTTGGGCTGTATGACCTCAAGTGCCTATATGCTTGTTTCTCCTGGCTTTGCACCAGCCGCTTTCGCTTCTTCGTACTCCTGCAGGATCCGAATACGCTCTTCAGGTAAACAGCTTTCAAATAAAGTAATGCCATTCAGATGGTCCACTTCATGCTGGAGACAACGACCGAGGAGCCCTTCTCCCTCAATAACCCATTCCTCTCCCTCAAGATCAAAAAAGCGCACTACTGCGTGCGGCTTTCTCTTTACAGGAGCCGATATGCCAGGACAGGAAAGACAACCCTCCTCTTCCACTATCTCTTCACCACTAGTTTCTATAATCACAGGATTCACGAGCGTTAAAGGGTTTCTCTCATCAGAGTCGACATCACAATCAACAACGACCATTCGCTTTGAAATTCCTACTTGGGGCGCCGCCAAGCCGCAACCGTAATTATCATACATTGCCTTTGCCATGTGCTTAGCAAGCTTCTTGAGACTTTTATCAGACAGGTCGCACTCCTCGCACACCTGCCTTAAGCCCGGGTCGGGCGACACTACGATATCCATATACCTACATCCTTTACTTCGTATATCTTTTGTTAGCAAGAATGAACATCTCATCGCCCGCCTCGATGATGCTTGAACAAACGGGCACTGTACTAAAACTGCTTCATTCTTGGCTATACATTCCTAGAAAACTATTGTGTAGTTTTACGTCAGATTTGTCTAGCTAAGTTAGGGTACAAACGCTAAAGCACCATGTCATCGTTGACGGAACGAAACTTATCGTTAGGGCTGCGCTTCCCCTAGAAGGCTTGCCGTTACACTATAATTCTATAATGCGCTTGTGTGCCTTGCGTCGTTGACTGAGCTCCTTTTGCATAGACACCACGCTAGCAAAGAGAATTTCCTGTTCTTCTGTGTTCTCAGGACTGAGATGCTCTAGTTGGATCTTTATTTCATCGATAGTATCTTCAAGGTCCCCGAGGCTCAGTTCTTCTACGAGATAATCTCCCAATTTGTCAGGGGATTGCGTGTCGGTCATCACCCCTGAACTTAAGAGAGCGGCGGCATAATCTAGCTTCTTTTGGGCAAAGCTCACAATTTCGGCTGGAGAGGCTTCGGGCGTACTTTCTAAAATAGAAAGGAGTGTCTCTGCGAGCTCTCCATGCCTCGGTTCATGCCATCGGGTTTGTGCGAGGCCCGCTGCTTTTTTGAGAGCTATTCCAGGGAAGCGTGCGCACAGACTGAGGAATTCGCGTTCAAATTTTCTCCTATTGAGTTCTGCCTGAGAAAGCTTTATCTTCGATCCTGCCTCATATGAAGCATGCCCTGCCCCCCTCTCGCGGCTGCCTGGGGCTGCCTGGCTGTTTTTTTCAAACCCCGGTTCCTGTAAAGGCTTGAGCTCTTCTAAGCGGGCAAGGACATCGTTTTCGCGCGCACGGACCCGTCCTGCAATTTGGACGGCATAGTCTTTGGCTATGATAGAGTTTTTTATAGGCGCCAAAATCGAGAGAGCGTCTGCCATGGCAGCACCTCTGCTCTCGGCGCTTGCGAGATCGTACTTCCCTAATCGCCGCTCAATACCATAGGCGATAAGAGGCTGGGCATTTTCGAAAAGTAAAACCAGGGCATCAGCACCCTGTTTTTCAACAAATTCGGCTGGATCTAGACCATCTGGAAGGGAAATAGCCGAAAGCTCGATTCTTGACTGCCCCGCTTCCGGCGTAACGCTTTCATCTAAAAAACTGAGGGCGCGGTCGAGTGCTCGCTGACCCGCCTCGTCGCCATCAAAGAGGTATATGATTTGCTTGCGTGCATGTCGAGAGAGCGTTCTGATATGCTGCTTACTCAGAGCCGTTCCTAAGGTAGCAACAACGTTGGTAATCCCCTTTGCATGGAGCGCTATGACATCGGTGTAACCCTCAACGACAACAGCAATACCCGTTGACGCCATTTTTGCTTTAGCCTTATCAAGGCCAAAGAGAATTCTTGACTTATGGAAGATGGGAGTTTCCTGAGAATTAAGGTACTTGGGCTGACCCTCTCCGACAACACGGCCCCCAAATGCGATAACTTGGCCTTGGACGTCACTAATAGGAAACATGACACGATTGAAAAAGCGTTCTTTAAGCACCCCGCCTGAGCTGAGAGCCAAGTTAGCATCGATGAGCTCGTTTGATGTATAGCCTTTATTTCTTAGATGAGTAATAAGACTTCCGTTTCCTGGAGCAAACCCAAGCTGCCATACCTTGGGGATATCTCCCCCAAGACCTCTTTGCGATAAGTACTCTCTTGCAGCATGAGCCTGAGCACCACTGCTGCGCATAAGCTGAAGGTGATAGAAGACAGAGGCTTCTTTGCAGACCTCGATCAGTCGTGTTTTTCTGCCCTTGGCAAGGCCGGAACGATCTTCGTCTTCGGTGATGTGGATATTCGCCCTTTCAGCAAGTTTGCGAACAGCTTCAGGAAAGTTGAGATCGTCTGCCTGCATCACGAAACTGAAAACATCTCCTCCCGCATGGCAGCCGAAGCAATGCCAAAGTTGTGAGGCTGGATCAAGTTTGCAAGACGGAGTTTTTTCATCATGGAAAGGACAGCAGCACCAGAAATCACGCCCACGTTGACGAACAGGGACTCGATCGCTGAAAACTGAGACTATATCGCTCGCAGCACGCACACGAGCGATATCTTCATCGCTGATACCAGCCACGGACAACCCCTTCCTTTTAAAACTCGTGACAGCTTCTGCACCTACACTCTACCACAGCTCAAATCTTGCAAAAAGATACCTTCTCGAACAGGCTTCAAATGTTGAAGACTCCAGTCGCGGTGAGAAGATCTTCTTTTTGTTTTCTCGTTAATTTTTTTATCACAATTTCTCTTTTCAGGGCGAGTGATTTATTTTCGCACTCTTCCAGGTATACGAGCTTGACGGGCCTGCGGCTACGCGTATATTTTGCACCGACTCCTTCATTATGTGCCTCAACTCGACGTTCAACATTATTGGTGCTTCCTGTATAGAGGCTTCCATCAGAACATAAAACTATATATACCCAATAGGTATTTGGCTCTTTTTTTTCCATATGCAACTTCCGCACAAACGCCCTTGTCTTTTAAATTCCGTGCATAGCCCACGGAATGCATACCCTGTAAACATATTCAAACCTCAACATAGCTTAGACGATCTCCCTGAGAGTTTTCTCACAAAAACGAATATCCTACAAAGAGCCTGCTAGCAGACATCAAAGCGGATTAAATCGCTGTCATTTTTCTATTGCATACACTTCTTGGCAACTAATACTCTGCCTGGTTTGAGTGACCCGCCAGTCTTGAGTTACAATATTGGCGAGCCAACAAATACCTAAGGTACAAGATGAGGCGTATGTATGAACACTCCCAAAGCAGAACGATACAATGACGGCGAGAAGCCTAGCTATCTTGAGCTCGACCCTGACATAGAAAAGCGCATTCTGACAGACACGGTTTCGATGCAAAAGAATCCGTATTATTTTGCAGATAGCAAGGTACTCAGGAGAGAAGACAAGCCCCAAGATGCGGCAAGCCTCACACGACCAGCTTTTATCCGCGACGTTGAGAAAATAATCAACGTGCCGGCCTATAACCGCTACGCAGATAAAACCCAGGTATTTTCACATGTTCAGAATGATGATATTTGCAGAAGGGGTCTACATGTACAATTAGTCTCGCGAATCGCCCGTAATATAGGCCGCGTGCTCGGACTTAACGTCGATCTTATTGAAGCTATCGCACTCGGCCATGATCTCGGGCATACCCCTTTTGGACATGCGGGCGAGAAATTTCTCAATACCTTATACCATCATAATACAGGACGGTACTTCAATCACAATGTTCATTCCGTGCGCGTGCTCGACAAGCTGTTTCGGCGTAATATAAGCCTTCAGACGCTTGACGGGGTGCTGTGTCATAATGGAGAATTTGAGCAACAAGTTCTGCGGCAAGGCGAGACTTTTACATTCGAGGCCTTGGATGCCTTGCTCGAGCAGTGCTATATCGATGAATCCCAAATTCAACATCTTCGACCTTCGACGCTTGAAGGATGCGTTGTACGCGTCAGCGATATGGTAGCCTACCTCGGCAAAGATAGACAAGACGCAATTGATATGGGGATACTCAAAGATTATACCTTGTTCGACAGTGAGGTCATAGGCGCGGTAAACACAAGCATCATTCATAATTTAACCATTGATATCGTCAACAACAGCTACGGACGTAACTATATTGCTATGAGCGAGGATGTCTTTAAAGACCTCAAGCTTGCAAAGGCTCAAAATTACGAATATATTTATTTCAACGAAGGGATTGTGCTCGGCACAGGAAATATTGTCGAAAGCATGTTCGCGGATATGTATGAAAAGCTTCTTAAGGACTGCCTTGAAAAACGAGAGGATTCGCCCCTCTTCCTCCACCATGTCAGCAATTTGGTGAAAAATTCGAGAAGCATCACAGCCGAATGCTATCTGAAAACGGAAGCGAATCAAATCGTCGTTGACTACATGGCATCGATGACCGATTCTTACTTCATTTCACTCTACGAGCACCTGTTCCCACAGAGCTCTAAACGGATGCTCTCTCAAAACTATTGTGACGATCTTCCCCAGGTAAAAGAATAAGCTCGGATCTGCCTCACTCGCATTCGCAGATACAAGATGCTTGCTTTTGCAAGGCGCCGTAGAAGAACCGTACTAAAGCTGTGCCGGCCCTCTATCTAAAGCTCAAGGTTCGTGCGAACCCAATCAATATTGCCCATAACTGTGCTAATGAGCTCTTCTTTTGATTCGAACTTTATCATAGGACGGAGAAAATGAAGGAACTCGACTTTGATGCTCGTACCGTAAATAGCCTCAGAGAAGTCAAGGATGTGCACTTCGCAGCTCGCCCGTGTTTCTTTTTCAAACATAGGAGAAACGCCTACTGAGACAGCGGCTTTGTATCGCTTATCACCCACTTCAACATATGCAGCATATACACCATCACCAAGAGCTTGCATCTGTGTATCCAATATCAAATTAGCTGTGTGAAATCCAAAACTCCCCCCCTCACCTCGACCCTGGTGAATGGGTGCGCGTACGAAGTACGGTCTTGCGAGCAGCTCATTGGCTTCTTCAATCTTGGTTGCCCCGAGAAGCTTTCTAATTCTTGTAGAAGAAATAGGAATTCCATCCGCACTCTGTATCTCATGTGCACAGATATTGGTATTGAACTTTTGACCCCACTCTTCTAATTCGCGTATCGTTCCTTGTGCCCGTGCCCCAAATCTAAAATCAGAACCCACATGCAAAGCCTGAAGTGGGGTATTGTTGAATGTCATCAAAAGAAAGTCTTGGGGCGAAAGCTTTGAAAAAGCTTCCGTAAACGGGAGCACTATGACGCCGTCGACACCTGTTTCAGCAAGTGTTGCAATACGGTCTTCATTTGTCATGAGTTTTTTTAGGCGACCAGGGTGAAACCTTTCATCAGGATCAATATCAAAGGTAAGCGCAAAGCTTTTACCCCCCTGCTCCCGAGCGGTTTCTTGAGCACATCCTAATAAATATTGATGACCTCTATGGACACCGTCAAATACTCCAAATGCGCATGAAGAGTCTTTGAATACTGAATGGTCGAAGTTAGCATCGATTGGAATAATCTCTACCACAAGACACCCCCGTTGAAAATACGCAGTGTGGCTTGAGAAGCCTTGACTGCTCATCGAACTGATATAGGGCCTGCAAAGTGTTCTTATAAACAAGGGAGACAGTTTCTCCCGTCTGCAGGGCCTTGTCACTTTCTTCCATATGAAGAGGAGACGAGAAATTTTTTTTATGTACCTCAGGAAGACATGGGTTAAAAACTGCTAATCCCTGGGGAGAGAGGGGCTTGCCCGAAGCAACATCTAGAGCCACAGATGCGTCCAGGACAACCGTGCGAAACCCGAGCAATACAAGAGGATCAAGAAAAATACCCTCTCGTTGAGCAGAGATATCTTCTAGAGTGAGGCAATCACGAACGTCTAAAGACCCCAGGGTCAGACGGCGCAGCATAGAAACGTGTGCAGGCACCCCAAGCCTCTCGCCTAAATCTCGCGCAAGGGAACGAATGTAGGTTCCTTTTGAAACGTGCACCTCTACGTCCCAAAAGGGCTTTCCGCGAGCAGATTCAAATACCGTATCTTCATCTGAGACCCCCAGTCCGAGGAGTGAGGCCTCGAATACTTCCACACCTCGTGGTTTAAGTTCTAGGGGCGCTCCCTCGCGCGCAGCCTTATACGATCTTCGCCCTCCCACCTTTATCGCTGAAAAAATAGGCGGTATTTGTTGTTGCGGCCCTTTCATGTCGGCGACATGGAGTGTTGCATACGCTGGGTCGTGTATATCCGCAGGCACGGAAGATTGTCGGATTATCCGCCCCTCTGCATCATCGGTGTCAGTAGAAGCACCAAAGCTCACGCGGAATGCATACCTTTTATCATCAAGGCTTAGGTATGGGTTAAGGCGTGTTGCTGGCCCTACACATATCAAAAGGGCCCCACTTGCCAGAGGATCAAGCGTGCCCGTATGCCCTACTCTTTTTTCTTGGTATATGCCACGTATCCTATTAACCACATCATGGGAGCTCATATTCGGGGCCTTATCAATGCCCAGCAAGAAAGATAAACCTGAAGAGCCGCGTTTCAAAGTAAAAATCCTTATCCTATTGATGACGGTTTTGACTAACCGACTCTTCTCGTGCAGGGCTTTTGTTGAGATTTTTCTCAAGCGCGCGGCCTACCTTGCACAGAGCTTCATCCATGGGCGAAAACACCGTAAAACCTGCTGCTGCCTTATGTCCACCGCCCTTAAAGCTTTGTGCGATAACCCGTACATCGATATCACCCTTGGCGCGTATACTACCCCTGACACCTATCTCTTGTTCACGTAGAAGACAGGCGACTTGTACGCCCTTCAGCGTACGCAACACATTGATGATAGGCTCAGCATCTTCCTTACTTGCAGAAAATCGCTTGAAGTCTTCCTTCAGCAAATAACTTACAACATACGAGTTTTCCTCCGACACCTCCATACGCTCTAAAACAAGCTGCTCGAGACGTAATGATGGCAAGGTTCTGCTTTGGAATATACGGGCAGCAATATCTGAGGGACGTATACCACAGGAGGTCATTTCTCCGGCTGCAACAAAAGCTTCTCTGTTAGTATTTTGAAACTGAAAGTTGCCCGTGTCGGTAATAAGGCCTACATAAGAGCATAAGGCTATCTCATAGCTAAGCTCGACGCCCAGGAGTTTAATGAGCTCCCAAACAAGTATGCTCGTGGAGGCAGCCTCAGGATCGACATAGTTGAATTGTGACATGGATTTCTCGCAGGCGTGATGATCGATGGTGAAGGTAAATTCACTTGCAGCCTGCAGTTCTCTCCCATCCCCGAGACGGTCAGGCGTTGGGACATCACAGGCAACAAAGGTTCTTGCATCCTGAGAGTAGTCAGCAGCAGGAATCATTAATTCCACCCCGGGAAGAAAGGAAAGCTGCTCGTCGACGGTATCCTTTCTCGCTAGAATACAGTCCACCTTCTTTCCAAGCGCCTTCAGAGCATGGAATAATGCCAGCTGCGAACCAATACAATCTCCATCAGGGCTTACGTGCCCACAAATCACAAAATTATCTAGACGGGTAAATTGCTCTGCTATTCCCTTGAGATCAATGTTTGTCTGCGGTGTTATCAAGGCTGATTCCTTTTCGCATCCCTTTTGATAGCAGCCGCAATTCGCTCAGCCTCATCAACCGTCGTGTCGAGGAAGAAGCGTAGTTCGGGGGCAACCCGCCACGAGAGTTTTTTAGCCATTAATGATCTGATCCGACCTATTGCAGCATCAAAGGCAGCAGACACCTCATCGTATTTTTCCGGTTCAGCGGAATAATATACCTTGCAAACACTACGATCGAAGCTGACTTCACAAGCAACGATGGTAACCATATCTAAACGTGGATCGGCTATTTCAAAGAGAAGAATCTCTGCTATAACCTCACGTGCCTGTTCATTTACTTTCCTATTCCCACTGCTTTGTTTCATATTGTTTCAACTTTCCTCATACCATGCTTCATAAAGAATATTTCTTAAGGAAACAGAGTTGTAAGCAAAGTATCTGACGCGGTGCAGCAGTACCTACAGGCACATTTGCCCTGTCCATACACTTGCTCAATGCTAAACCTTACTCAGTACGCTCTACTTCGATTATTTGATATCCTTCAATAATGTCACCAATTTTAATATCTTGATAATTTTCTATTCCGATGCCGCACTCATACCCACTGCGTACCGACTTAACATCATCCTTGAAACGACGCAAGCTCTGAATTTCTCCTTCATAAACAACCGTACCGTCACGGACAACACGTACCTTATCATCTCTTGAAATCTCGCCGTCGGTCACGTAACAACCTGCAACCGTTCCGATCTTTGGTACTTTAAATGTTTCTCGAACCTCGGCGGTACCCGTGTCCTTCTCAACGATATCGGGAGACAGCAGTCCGACTCGCGCTGCATTGATGTCCTCTATTGCCTGATAAATAACCCTGTAAAGCCTGATATCGACTTTTTCTTTTTCTGCCTGTAATTTCGATTTCCCCGTTGGACGTACGTTGAAGCCAATGATTATTGCATCGCTGGCTGCAGCGAGGGTAACGTCGGTTTCAGTAATGCCGCCAACGGCGGAGTGTACTATGTTCGTACGCACTTCTGTCTGATCCATCTTATCGAAGGCGTCGACCAAAGCCTCGATCGACCCCTGCACATCTGCCTTTACTATAAGGTTCAGATCGGTCTGCTTGCCTTCTTCAATGCGGTTAAACAAATCTTCGAGGCTAAAGTGCGATTTCGTTTCACGATCGGCCAGACGAGCTCTGAGGGCCCGTTCTTCGGCAAGTTTCCGAGCATCCCTTTCGTCTTCGAAAACTCGGAATTCATCGCCCGCGACAGGAACAGAATTAAGACCCAGTATCTCAACGGGATCTGCTGGACGAGCGCTGTCAACCTGCTTGCCGCGAGGATTTAATAGAGCACGAACCCTTCCGTAGCTTTTCCCTGCAACGACAGCATCACCTGGATGAAGTGTTCCTCGTTGGACGAGCACCGTTGCAACGGGTCCCCTTCCCTTATCGAGGTTAGCCTCTATAACAAAACCCGAGGCTTCAGCATCAACGTTTGCCCGAAGCTCAAGGACATCAGCTTGCAAGAGGATCGTCTCGAGAAGGTCGTCGATATGAAGGCGCTTCTTCGCTGAAACCTCCACGAACATATTGCTACCGCCCCATTCTTCGGGTATGACACCATGTTCGGTGAGCTCCTGGCGGACCCTCTCAGGGTTAGCAGTCGATTTATCAATTTTGTTTACAGCTACCACTATAGGTACGTTTGCGGCCTTTGCGTGATTGACAGCCTCGATTGTTTGAGGCATAACACCATCATCGGCAGCAACAACCAGAACGATAACATCAGTAACTTGCGCACCACGAGCGCGCATAGCAGTGAATGCCTCATGGCCAGGTGTATCAACGAAGGAAATTTGCCTACCGTTGATGTTGACGACTGAAGCACCAATGTGTTGGGTGATACCGCCGGCTTCGCTTTCCACCACACCTGTGTTTCGTATAGCATCGAGCAATGATGTTTTGCCATGGTCTACGTGCCCCATAACGGTTACAACTGGTGGCCGGGGCACTAGATCCTCTTCGCGGTCGTGATACACCGCTGAGAATTCTTCCTCAGGAGAGACGATACGTACCTTCCTGCCCAAATCATCAGCGATAAGCTCAATAAGATCATCGCTCATAGACTGAGTGAGTGTAAGCACTTGCCCCAGCATGAAGAGTCGCTTGACAACGTCGTTGGGGGCAACATCGAGCTGCTCGGCAAACTTTGATACAGTAACACCCTGAACAAGTTCTATAACCGATTCATCCAAAACTAATTCTGGATCAAGTCCTTTTTCTATAGCTTCAAGCTCAGCACGTTCGCGAGCTTCAGCTTCACGTTTTTCTTTTCTCTTTTTACGACGTCCCCCATCTTCTTGAGAGGCCGCCTCAACGGCTGCGCGGGCTTCGGCTAATACCTTATCTCGTTGAAGCTTTTCTGCCTGCACTGCCATTTGTGCGTAGCGGTCCTCACCGTCCAGATCGTCATGCAACTCGGTTGTTTCCGGTACGAAGGTGCGAACGGACTCCGCCTTCTTATGGCGTTTTTTCTCTTTAGGCTGCTTAGGTGCCTGCTGCACAGTTTCCTGCTTGCTAGCCCTCTCCTCTTTACTCTGTTCTTTTTTATCGTGATCTTTCGCTTGAGTCTTCACTTTTGGCTTTGCCTTAGCACGGGTAGGCGTTTCCGTGCTTTTCAGATCCCGGCTTTGCATTCTCTTTTCTTCACTTTCAATCTGAGACAGCAAATCGCCATACGAAGAGCTTTTCGCTTTACGTGTCGAGGGAGTCTTCGCTGCATGAGCTTTTTCTACAGGAAGATCCTGAGCAACGAGAGTCTTTGATGCTTTTTTCCCCGCGCGTTGTGCATTAAGAGCTTTTTCAACTGCTTGCTTTTTCGCAATTTCACGAGCGGCAGCCTCAGCCTTAGCTCGAGCTTTTGCCTCAGCCGCTTCACGAGCGACTCGCTCTTTTTCATTTTCTATCTGAGTTGCCAAGTCGGCAAAAGAGGATGTCTGCTTCTTGGGTACCTGCACAAGCGGCTGAGCCTCTTCGGTTCGAAGCTCTGCATCGGAAGATGTATCAGCATCCGCCTCGACCTCTTCGTCCTCAAGGACTTTAGTTCTTTTAGCACGTTTTGCACGCTCAGCTTCACGACGTTTACGCTCTTCCTTAACCGCAGCCCGGCGTGCCTCCTTTTCTGCAAGTTCTTTTTCAGCAGCAAGTCTTTGCTGCTCCTCAAGCTTTTTGGCCTCTTCAGTCTCAAGCTGTCCTGCCCTTTGCTTGATCTCAGGCTCGATGCTCTTTTTAATTTTTTCGACATACGCATCCGCCAAAACACTCGCATGGCTTTTTGCAGGTATCTTCATAGCCTGCAAACGCTCGAGCAGTTCTTTGCTACTCATATCGAATTCTTTCGCCAACTCATATACACGCATGCTGGCCATAAGCAACTCCTCATCTTCTACGTACTATGCTTCGCGCATCGCTTCATTCAATTGCAAGACGATGCGCGACATCGTCTCAGAATCAAGCCTGGTTCTCAAAGCCCTATCAAAACCTTTTGTGGCTGCAGCCTTTTCTAGACAATTTATAGAGCAAACGTATGCCCCCCGACCAGCTGCCTTACCATACAAATCCAGCGAAACTTCACCCTGTTTGTTACGCACAATCCTAAACAGATCTTTTTTCTGCTTTTGAACACCGCAAGCGATGCAAGTCCGCTGTTTTTTTTCTTTTTCCACGCTTTACTATCTACTACTTTCTATACACCATACTTATCAAACTATTCATATGCCTTCTTGAAGTCATCCCAAAAGGAATATTTACTATCTACTCGTCTGCATGAACACCGCAGAATCGACTTCCTGGCCGTGCATGGTTGCGGCAACGAACGCCTTCGTCGCTCACATGGGCACACAGGCCAGCTTCTTCATCCGCGAGCTCACTGTCATCAATAAGAATATTGTCGGACTGGATAGGTTCGCCAGCAAATGATGCACTTTTGATATCTATATGCCATCCTGTCAAGCGAGCTGCTAAACGAGCATTTTGACCCTCCTTGCCAATGGCTAAGGAAAGCTGATCGTCAGGAACAACTACTGTCGCATAGTGATTTTCCTCATCGATGATAACCCTTGTTACCTTAGCTGGAGATAAGGCACTCGCAACATATACTGCCGGATCTTCGCTCCATTGGATTACATCAACACGCTCGTTGCGGAGCTCTTCGACCACCATGCGGACGCGCGAGCCTTTTGGCCCCACACAAGCTCCAACAGGATCGAGGTTCGGTTCACGAGAAGAAACAGCAATCTTAGACCGTGCCCCAGGCTCTCGAGCTATGGACTTTATCTCGACCATTCCATCGTAAATCTCAGGGACTTCAATTTCGAATAACCGACGAATCAGATCCGGATGGGTCCTTGAAACAACAATGGATGGGCGAGCCTGATCGCCTCGCGCCTTGGGCGCATCCGAAGAAGGATCCCGAACCTCGATGATTATAAGCTTCAAACGTTGGTTATGGCGATATCGCTCATTTGCAGGACGCTCGTTGCGTTCATTAGCGAAGCGCTTTACATCATAGTGCGGCAACTCGGCCTCTACGCCGTCACGAATTTTTATAATCGTAAAATCAGGCGTTCCTTGCAAAACAGTCCCTGTCACCAGATCGCCGATACGCCCTGAAAATTCCTCATAAATACTCTGGCGGCCTGCTTCCCTCACTATCGAGGCAATGACACTTTTTGCATTTTGCGCAGCTATACGACTAACGTCTTCAGGCGTAACATCATGTTCCTCAAACTCAGCATACTCGCCTGTCTCCTCATCGGGTTCCCCCACGGGTACAAGCTCGTATACATATATATGCCCCGTCGACCGGTCAATGGTCACGCGTGCATCCCATTCAAGATCGAGGATGTTTTGATAACTTTTAGCTAAGGAGGCCTCTAGACGCTCAATCAGATAGAGTTCATCAATCTTTTTTTCATGAGCCAAAGCCTGCAAAGCCTCGATAAGTTCTGAACTAGCCACTACTCTTTCCTTTCTGGAGCACCTTTAAGAGTTGAAACATATTTTGCCCTTAAGGCGAGCACGCGATATGTCCGCAAAAGGGATCTTGATCAAGGAGCCATCAACCTGTAAAACCACCTTGTCGTCTTCGATACCAACAAGCTCGCCCGTCCACTTCCTTCTGTCGTCAAGTGCGACAGATGTCTGGATGACAGCCGTTTCTCCTGCAAACCGTTTAAAGTGATCGACAGTTCTCAAGGGGCGGTCGATTCCGGGGGATGATACCTCCAAAGTGTAGGATCCGGGGAAAGGATCAACAGCATCCATCACCTCGTTTATCCATACTTGGGAAGATGTCAGTTCATCAAAACCGACACCAGCTTCAGTATCGATATACACTTTAATAGTAGGAGCCTTTCTTGTACCCACTATTTCAAGCGATACTATCTCAACACCGCGCAAAGCAGCCTGCTCTTCCAGGGCATCAATAAGCGACTGCTCTTTTTGCGTTGGCATGCAAGCCACCTCCTCAGATAAAAAGAAAGCGGGATAAACCCACTTCCTCAAAATGACGGGATCTTCAATTACTCGTTCGAAATCTCTTGAACGTATATGATTTAAACATATTTGCAGATTATTTACTAGGCTTAGGAGAACATTACCACAATTGCCAAA
The DNA here is from genome assembly GCA_964345475.1 of uncultured Raoultibacter sp. Classification (GTDB taxonomy): domain Bacteria; phylum Actinomycetota; class Coriobacteriia; order Coriobacteriales; family Eggerthellaceae; genus WRIS01. Next base: position 29,438 of record CAYFQW010000004.1, on the reverse strand, counting down.
AAAACAAAATGAACCAGCATGTTGGCCTATCTGTACGATTCCGTCCGGGGTACAGGTGCGGGTTCGAGGAGTTATAGCCTTGGAATATCCGGGGCTCTAGACATCCGGCCTCTTTTAAGGCTCGGATATTTGTCGATCCGAGAAGCCCCTGCATATTTCCTGTGAGGCACCGTACAGGAAATATGCAGGCATCATCATGAAATTTACCCTACATCCGACGATCATTTAAGAGGCGGTTAAGCGCGTTGAGATAGGCTTTCGTTGAAGACACGATAATATCACCATCAGCTCCCCTTCCCGTGTACAGGCGACCATCAGAGGCCATGACTCGTATCGTCACCTCTCCAAGTGCGTCAATTCCCCGCGTTACCGATTGTACCGAAAACTCTTTCAGATCATTTTCGACTTGGACAATTTTATTAACAGCCTTATACACCGCATCTATGGGCCCGGTTCCAAATGCGCATTCCGTACGTACTTCGCCACTGTCTGCGTGGCGCAAGGTTAAGGTAGCTGTCGGTTTCAACGGGAAACCGCAGCTAATCTGAACGCTCTCGAGTATGTATATCGCACTCGTATTACGATCTATTTCATGTACAAGGCTCTCCAGGTCCTCGTCATACACTTCTTTCTTTTTATCAGCCAAGTCAAGAAAGGCCTTATATACTTCCTCAAGATTTTCTTTTTTAAGCTCGAAACCGAGCTCTACTAAGCGATGATTGAGGGCGGCATGCCCGCTGCGAGCCGTGAGTACAATTTTGCTCGTGCTAGCCCCAACATCAGCAGGATCAATAATTTCATAGGTGTCCCGTTGTTTCAATATACCGTCTTGGTGAATTCCAGACGAGTGGGCGAACGCATTTGCTCCAACTATAGCCTTGTTAGCCTGCACACCCATTCCTGTGATTGAAGACACAAGCTTGCTTGCTTTCACAAACTCGCGTGTATCTATATCCGTGTGAGCGCATAATTCCTGTCCATGCATCTTGATGGACATGACAACTTCTTCCATCGCAGTGTTGCCAGCGCGTTCCCCGAGGCCATTTATTGTGCACTCCACTTGAGTGGCTCCCTGTTTAACTCCGGCCAAAGCTAAAGCAGTTGCCATTCCGAGATCATTATGACAGTGAACTGCAATATCAACATCCTCGATACCTGAAACGTGTTCAACAAGATACGCAATGCGTGCACCAAACTCTTCTGGGAGAGAATAGCCTGTTGTATCAGGGATGTTTACAACGTGGGCACCTGCATCAACTACCGCCTGTATAACACGTACCAAAAAAGCATAGTCGGAACGTCCTGCATCCTCTGCATAAAACTGCACGTCGTCTACGTACTTTCTTGCATATCTCACGCAATTCACAGCACGTTCAACGCATTCATCCTCGCTTATGCGAAGCTTATCTCTCATATGACTCGGAGAAACACCAATCCCTGTGTGTATACGGGGTCGCTTTGCATATTTTAAAGCATCAGCCGCCGCCTCAATATCCTTCTCTACTGCTCGGGTTAGCGCACAGACGATAGCGTCATCGCCCACCAAATCGGCAATACGGCGCACGCTTTCAAAATCTCCTGGGCTCGAAACGGGGAATCCTGCTTCTATCACATCAACATTGAGACGTAGCAGCTGACGGGCAACGATTAATTTTTCTTCAGTGTTCATAGACGCTCCTGGGGACTGCTCCCCATCCCTCAGCGTCGTATCAAATATAGTTATTTTTCGAGTCATCGGTGTAAGCCTTTCTCAATAAAATTCACAGGGCGCGCGAACAATAAACTGGGTAGAAAATGAAGATACCGGCAAAGTTCGCCGGTATCGTTTAAGCTGCAATCGCATCGTTTGTGGATATTGGCTTACAGAGAAATCACCTTACCACTGATGCGATCACAGCTTGATTAGCCATAGATTTTTCAAATCAATGGCATCGCGCATCTGAGCAAGAATATCCTCACTGACATCACCCTCAACATTGATGAACACGAGGGCGTGCTTCTCATGCTCCTTCAAGCCGACCTGCATAGTGCTTATGTTGATATCTGCATTACCTAAGATCGTGCCTATAGCACCTATTCTACCTGGCCTATCCTCGTATTCAAAAATGAGGGATTGTTGGCTGGGAACAACGTCAATGCTGTAGCCCAGTAAAGATACAATACGGGGAGTCCGTGACTCACCTGATAAGGTGCAGGCAATCTCTTCCCCATCGGCGTTTAAACTTACCGTCGAGGTATATTCTTGGGCGTCGGTCGAAAATGCCGTCTTGACCCTGATACCGCTTCCGCGAGCGACAGCATCGGCGTTGACTGGGGTTACTGCTGTCATATCTCTTTGTGCCAAAATACCACCCAAGGCTGCCGCGCTGAGTATTGAAAGATCGACACCTGCGAGCGTACCCGCTGCGGTCAGCTTTAGATACTGGGGGAGATCATCGCTCAGCTGGGAAAGCAAGGTTCCCATCATTTTGCATGCAGGCACATAAGGGCCTACCATTTCCATCACTTCAGGAGGAACAGGAGCCATGTTAAGCGCAGTAGGAACTATAGAGCCCTCAAGGCCAGATGATACATACTCTGCGATTTGCGTGCCAGCACGTACCTGCGCTTCTTTGGTCGATGCCCCTAGATGGGGCGTGAGAACCACGTTGTCAAGCCCGTGAAGGGGGCTGTCTGTGCAAGGTTCTTTTTCCCAAACATCGATACCTGCAGCGGCCACTTTTCCCGAAGCAATAAAGTCTGCAAGACTTTCGATATCGTAGATACCGCCACGAGCAACGTTGATAAGAATTACTCCCGTTTTCATTTCGGCATATTGCTTTGGGCCAAACATGCCCATCGTTTCTTTAGTTTTGGGAAGATGAACCGTAATAAAGTCTGCCAAAGGCAAGATTTCGTCTATATTGTCATACAGCTCTACACCCATTTCTTTTGCACGCTCAGGCGAACAGTAGGGATCGTACCCGATTAACTTCATGCCAAGGGCCCGCGCCCTATCAGCAACTAAACCACCGATACGTCCAAGGCCAAAAATTGCCAGCGTTTTCCCGTACAGTTCAACTCCAACGAATTCAGAACGCTCCCACTTACCTTCGTGCATAGAGTTTGAAGCCTGCACCGTATGACGGGCACAAGCAAGCATCAGGCAAATGGTCTGCTCTGCTGCTGAAACAATGTTAGAGAAGGGGGCGTTACAGACGATAATGCCACGCTCGGTAGCAGCTTCGACATCGACATTGTCAACGCCAACACCGGCACGTCCGATCACACGAAGATTAACACCGGCCTCGATAAGCTCGCGGGTTACCTGTGTTGCGCTTCGCACTATCAAAGCATCATAAGCAGGAATAATCTCCAAGAGTTCTTCGGGTGTCTTATTGAGCAACATGTCGACTTCAAAGCCGCGCTTTTCTAGCAGCTGGACGCCTTCTGCGACAAGCTTTTCACTTACCAGCACTTTTTTCGCCATAACGAAAACTCCTTTTCCTTCCCTGGGAAGTCTCTATTAAAATACTCATATATGCTGCATGCATGATGAGCGATACTATACAACACAAGCGAGGGCTTATACGTTCTTTGCCTCAAAGTCAGCCATAAACTCAACAAGTCGCTCAACGCCTGCCCGTGGCATCGCGTTGTAGATGCTCGCACGCATGCCGCCTACGCTGCGATGACCCTTGAGGTTTACGAGATCGAACTTCGCAGCCTCTTCAACAAACTGAGCATCAAGCTCTTTTGAACCGGTTACAAACGGTACGTTCATCAAAGAGCGGTCTTCCTTGCGGACGGTGCCCTCAAACAGCTTGCTCGCGTCAAGATAATCATACAACACAGCGGCCTTCTCTTCATTGCGGAGCTTCATAGCCTCCAGACCCCCTTGGTCAAGGAGCCATCGAAACACTTTTCCACAAATATAGATACCGTATGCAGGCGGTGTATTGTACAAGGAGTGTGCGTCAGCCTGTGTTTTCCATTTGAGCATGGTCGGCGTTCCGTCTAAGACATCATCACGAATGAGATCTTCGCGTATGATGGAAACAACGAGGCCTGCAGGACCGATATTTTTCTGCACACCACCGTACATAACTCCATACTGAGTAATATCTACCGGCTCCGAGAGGAAGCAGGAAGAAACATCGCTCACGAGATCTTTCCCCTTAGTGTTTGGCAGTTCATGAAACTTCGTCCCGTAAATGGTATTGTTCTCGCAAATATACAGATAGTCGGCTTCTTCCGAGAGAGGCAAATCTGAGCAGTCGGGTATGTAGGTGAAGGTCTTGTCTTCACTTGAGGCAACCACTCGCGCATCGCCAAAGATTTGCGCTTCTTTCCAAGCTTTTTTTGCCCATGAGCCTGTAATGATATAATCGGCAACTCTATGCTTCATTAAATTCAGGGGAATGGCGGCAAATTGCTGCGACGCCCCACCTTGGAGGAACAGTACTTTATAGTTATCAGGAATACCTATGAGAGTGCGCAAGTCGCTTTCAGCCGTTTCAATAATCTCTTCGAAGGGCTTCGAGCGATGGCTCATCTCCATGACAGACATGCCACAACCTCGGTAGTCCATCATTTCATCCGCCGCCTCACGCAGTACATCTTCAGGCAGAACAGCTGGTCCTGCAGAAAAATTATACACTCTGCTCATATCTTTCACTCCCTGTATCGTTATCGAAGCATGCAACCTCAAATTGGGTTCAAAGCATGCAATGCATTATAATACTATAAGGCTCTGCAGAGGGATATTATTTGCAGCAGCCACTCCTTCATCACGAAACCTGAACTTTCCTCCCTTGTAACCTGCCCCTTTTTCCTAAACCTCTAAAAAGGTGCCGAGTTGTACCGGTATCTGTCTCGAACATGGGCAAATCAGAACCTTTACGCGGGCTCGCCTACGTACAGGCCGCCAATAAGATGGTTTCGAAACCCACCGTCCTATAAGCGTGAAAACATCGATCGGATTTCTTTTCCAACTTCTTCAACCTGATGTTTGTTGTGCAGGTTTCGCTGTTCTTTTAACCAGGGAGATCCTTGTTTGCAGTCATCCATATATTGCTGTGCGAAGCTTCCATTTTGGATATTGAGCAAAATATCCTTCATCGCTTCACGTGTCTCGTCAGTAATAACTAAGGGGCCAGCGTGGTAGTCGCCATATTCTGCCGTATTTGAAATAGAGGACCGCATAGCAGACATACCGCCTTCAAACATAAGATCGACAATAAGCTTCATCTCATGAAAACACTCGAAGTATGCCATCTCGGGCGGATACCCTGCTTCTACCAAGGTCTCAAAACCGGCCTGGATAAGGGAGGTCACACCACCACACAATACTGCCTGCTCACCAAATAAATCGGTCTCAGTTTCGTCTTTGAAGGTAGTTTCGACGATGCCGGAACGTGCTCCGCCGATACCCCATGCATACGACAAGGCCAACTCAAGCGCGTGGCCAGTGTAGTCTTGGTGGACACAAACAAGACAAGGGACCCCAAACCCGTCTTGGTACTCTCGGCGCACCATGTGTCCGGGACCCTTAGGAGCAATCATAATAACGTCGACATATGATGGGGCTTTAATATATTCGTAGTGGATGTTGAAGCCATGGGCAAACGCGAGGGTGTCGCCCTCCTCAAGATAAGGCTCGATATGCTCTGTATACAAGCAGCTCTGCTGTTCGTCAGGCACAAGCACCATGGTAAGATTTGCTTCCTTAACCGCCTCTGCAACAGGTAAGACCTTAAGTCCTGCGGCTTCAGCCTCTGCCCACGAATGAGATCCTTCACGCAACCCTACCCGTACGTCAGCACCGGAATCCTGAAGGTTACGTGCATGGGCATGTCCTTGCGAGCCATAGCCGATAACAGCGATTTTTTTGGTTTTTATCAAATGTTGATTAGTGTCTTTTTCGTGATAGATTGTTACAGTCATGAGTACTCCCTCGAGTTAAGATGATTCTTTACTACTGCGTGACATCGCAATTTTTCCTGTACGAATTATTTCTATAATGCCGTAGGCACGAAATAGGTCTTCCATACCCTTAAGTTTCATTTCATCCCCCGTGGCCTCGATAGTGAGCGAGCAACCACCTACGTCAACGATCCTTGCTCGGAATATATTGGCAATCTCTATTACTTCATTACGTTTTTCTGGCTGCACCTTCACTTTGAACAATACAAGCTCACGCTCTATCGCAACCCCATCGGAAAGATCGTTTATTTTGTAGACAGAAATCAATTTATGAAGCTGTTTAGTAATTTGCTCATACACCTCCTTCTCCGCAAACAAGACGATAGTTATCCGAGACATGGTAGGATCTTCTGTAGGGCCTACCGTAAGGGATTCGATATTGAAGCCTCTCCGTGAAATAAGTCCCGTCACGCGCCCGAGCACTCCTGGTTTATTCTCTACTAAGATTGAAAGAACATGCCTGGTCATCGTGCACCTCCAATTTGTTCTTGTTCTGATCCAAAAAAGCGCTGGGTGCCTTCCTCCACATCGATTTCCCCTATTGAGTTATCTATTGAACTGCCAGGAGACACCATGGGATAAACGTTTTGGTCTTGCGGCAGTATCACATCAAGCAGATAGGGCTTCTCAGAAGAAAGCATACGCTTGTAAGCATCTGTGAGGTCTGCTGGATCTGTCACCTGCTCCGCTTCCCAACTGTAGGCTTGGGCAAGTTTGACAAAATCAGGTATTTCGACACAAAGCAGGGTCTGCGAATACCGTTCGTCATAAAAGAGCTTCTGCCACTGCCTTACCATCCCGAGGCAACGGTTGTCCATTATGAGCACTTTAAGGGGAATATTGTTAATGGCTGCCGTAGCCAACTCTTGGGAATTCATTTGGAACGAACCATCGCCCGCCACGCAGACGACAGTCTTGTCGGGACAGGCGAAAGCCGCCCCTATTGCAGCCGGAAAACCAAAGCCCATCGTGCCGAGTCCTCCACTGGTAAGAAAGCTTCTCGCGCGTTCCCGTTTAATAACTTGGGCTGCCCACATTTGGTGTTGCCCAACTTCGGTTACGACAATACTCTTTTCAGGATCAAGCATATCTGAAAGAATGGAAAGGGCCTGTTCGGGCACGATGCTGTGCGGATCTTCGCCGATATCTGCATGGTATATAGGCCAGCGCTTCTTCCATTCGTTTGCCTGCTTAATCCAATCATGGGTCTGTATGTTCGGAGCATGTTTTTGAATAATTTCCAGAATTGAAGTCAAGACCCGCTGAGCATCGCCGACGATAGGTATCTGAGCTTCTCGTATCTTACCGATTTCAGCTGGATCTATATCGATATGAATCAAGTCTGCATGAGGCGCAAAGCCGCTGAGCCTCCCCGTTACCCTATCCGAGAACCGAGCTCCTATCGCTATGATCAAGTCGCTTTCCGTAATGAGCATGTTCGCATATTTTGAGCCATGCATACCCACTCCGCCGAAATTAAGGGGATGTGAATTGGGAAAGGCATCCTTGCCCATAAGGCTCGTTACAACGGGAATTTGCAGAGCCTCCGCAAAGGCAATGAGCTCGGCGCTTGCACCCGAAGAGATAACCCCGCCGCCCGCATAAATCAGAGGACGGTTCGCCTGCTCGATACGTGCTACAGCCTGTTTAACCTGCCTGGCGTTCCCTTTGTACGTCGGCCTATATGAAGGGAGATTGATTTTCTTCGGATATTCAAAGACAAGGCTTTCTGCCGCTACATCGCTGGGGATGTCGATTAAAACCGGACCGGGACGTCCTGTTTTTGCTATGTGAAAGGCTTCTCGAAAAATTCTTGGAATATCTTTGATGTCCTGCACAAGGTAGCTATGCTTCACAACGGGCATCGTAATGCCTACGATATCTGACTCCTGGAACGCATCGGTACCTATGACGGCACGAGGTACCTGGCCAGTCATAATAAGCAAAGGGACGGAATCCATATACGCAGTGGCAATACCCGTGACTGTATTAGTTGCGCCCGGCCCGCTTGTGACCATGACGACCCCTACCTCACCACTTGCACGGGCATAGCCATCTGCCTCGTGCACCGCTGCCTGTTCGTGACGGGCTAGGATATGAGAAATACTTTTTGAATCATAGAGGGCATCGTACAGGCGGATAGCCTGTCCGCCAGGATATCCGAAAACTTTGCGCACACCTTCTGCTTCAAGGGATGCTACAACGGCCTGAGCGCCCGTTATGGTTCTTAATCCTTCTGGCTTCGTATCCTTTTTTTCATCGTCTCCCCTAGACTCCATACCGCGACCCTCCTTCTCTCTTACCTTTTTTATCATACTAGAACAGCTCCTTTATCAGCCGAGGAAACCATCTGGACATAGCGGGCAAGCACACCTGATTCAACGTTTGGAAGAATCGGGCTCCAAGTATTTTTTCTTGCCTCCCATACATGCTTATCCACGAGAACTTCGATTAAGCCTTCCTCGATACTAATCTGAATGATGTCTCCTTCTTCTATCAGGGCAATAGGGCCGCCTGCCGCTGCTTCAGGACTTATATGTCCTATGGCAAGACCCTTGCTTGCGCCAGAGAATCGACCATCGGTTATCAAGGCGACTGACGTGGAGAGCCCTCGACCAGACAGAGAGGACGTGGGAGCAAGCATTTCGCGCATTCCCGGAGAGCCCCTCGGACCTTCGTAGCGTATAACAACAACATCTTTTTCGTGTATGCTTCCTGAATGTATAGCCTCACAGGCCTCTTCCTCGCTATCAAATACGCGCGCAGGACCCCTATGCCTCATCATGGATTCATGGACAGCGCTTTTCTTAACAACAGCTCCGTCAGGCGCTATATTGCCTCGTAAAATCCGCAAGGATCCTTCTGCTGAAAAAGGGTTCGTATGTCGGCGGCAAACATCGCCATCAGCAGCTTTTGTTTGTGCTATATATGAATTGAAGCTGCCAACACAGCTCAAGGCGCTTCTGTCGAGCAAGTTAAGCTGATCGAGTTCATGCATGACGCTGGAGACTCCCCCAACCTCGTCCAAATCGCTCAGCGGACGTGGCCCTGATGGTTGGATTTTCACCAAGTGGGGCGTCTTTTCGCTTACCGCCTTCCAATCATCAAGATGTATAGGACAAGCCGCTTCCTGAGAAATAGCGGTCAAATGCAAGACAGTATTTGTCGATCCTCCAAAAGCCATATCGCATACCATGGCATTATGGATAGAGGCAGAATTGACAATATCGCGCATGCATATATTATCGGCAAGCAAATCCATAACCTTCATGCCGGCGTGCTTAGCCAGACGGATACGTTCCGAGTACACAGCAGGGATGGTACCGTTTCCAGGAAGGGCTATCCCTAAGGCCTCGCAGAGGCAGTTCATCGAATTGGCGGTAAACATGCCCGAGCAGCTGCCACACGTCGGGCAAGCTGTGTCTTCATGATACTTGAGCTCTTCTTCTGTCATAGTCCCTACGGCAACTTTCGCGGCTCCGTCAAAAAGAGTATTGAGGTCTGTTTGTTCCGCACTGCCCGGTGCTTGTCTACCCGCAAGCATGGGTCCCCCTGAACAAAACACTGTCGGTAAATTGACCCGTAAGGCGCCCATCAACATGCCGGGAACCACCTTGTCGCAGTTGGGGATACATACAACAGCGTCGAAACTGTGCGCTTGAAGCACACATTCAACCGAGTCAGCAATTATTTCCCGTGAAACAAGAGAGTAATGCATCCCTTTATGGTTCATCGCTATACCATCGCATACTCCGATAGTCGAAATCTCAAAAGGAACCCCACCCGCCATATAAATACCAGCTTTAACCGCATCCGCAATTTTATCGAGATTAAGATGACCTGGAATAATGTCAGTACGAGAGTTGATTACCGCAACGAAAGGTTTTTTAAGCTCCTCGTCCGTAATGCCATCAGCCTTTAACAAGCTACGATGCGGTGCCCGGACCACACCTTCTTTGATTTTACTGCTCTTGAGAGTCATAGCATCCACGCTCCTTATCTTGCAATAAAAAAATCCTAGCGCAAGCTGCACCAGGACCATTGGATAAAGACAGGATAAGACTCAAGTCGCCCCTGTAAGACCATTAACGGATGTCACCGGTTTAGCTTACTTCCCCCACCTGCTTTCGAAGGTCGTTCGAACTAAACGGGCGGGGTTTCATGCCAAACTGCTCAGAGCTGGCTTTCAGGCCGTCCACTATCGGCTCGCAGCATCCGCCGACTCTCTTAAAATGGATTCGTCCCTACTTTTCTCGTCATCGCATTTGTGTTATGAAATTGGAGGCAAGTGTACCTTAGACTAGGGGCATGCATAGAAAACACATAATAAAAATTCCCCCGACGGATGTCTGCCGGGGGAATTCTAATCTCGTATATCTTTTAAGATTTACTATGCAGCTTCACCGGTGGCTTGCGCCAAGGCATCCTCAAGAGCAGACCTTACTCCGTCGCTCGTAATGGTAGCACCGGATACGCCGTCAATCTCGGCACTCTGGGCATCCATGATCTGGCTTACAAAGGTTCCGTCTTCGATGGCTTCAAGTCCGCCAATGCCCTTTGTTTCACCTGGGCCATTTACTTCAGCAGCCGTGATGGAATCGCTGTCGACGGTAAGTGTAACTTCAATCGAGCCCATACCTTTTCCAGAACCTGTATAGGTTCCTGCAGTATATTTGCCCTCAGCGCCTGAACCTCCACCGCATCCTACGGTGGCAAAAGCTAATGCTGCCAACAGCAACATCGCAGTAATGCTAGCAGCAGTTTTTTTCATGATGTTTGTCATGATATTTCCTTTCGCCTCTAAATAACGAAGAGAAGAATATCATGTTTTTAAGACTTCCTTTTCTTTTGTACGCTGTTTTCATAGTTCCAACACCTAACTACGACAGATCCTTCTTAATCTCCTCCACACACAAAGACTCTCAGCAAAACCTGCTCCCGAAAGCTCCTTCAGCGCGCAGCCTACGAACGCCTTGCGTCTGCAGGGAGACTGATGCTCCTCTGCTTACTACGAGTCTGGTTTAGGGCGCTTGAGCTGGCCGCATAGAAAGAGAAAGAGGCCTCCTGAACAAGTTATTCCCGTTCGAAGTTGCAAAGTCCCCGAGAAGTTATGAGGACGCCCTCTTTTGTGACGATGAGACCCTCAAGTCCTGGTGTCTTGTTGAGAAAATCTATGGCCCTCGACGAGCCCCGAGAAAATAGGGTAGTAGAATAACCATCAGCATCAGCTGAGGTAGACGCCAGAACGGTGACACCCGCTATATCTGTTTCGACAGGATAGCCTGTTTTGCAATCAAGAATGTGATGATACAGATGGCCCTCGTGGCTAAAACACCGCTCGTATAGACCACTCGTTACTACAGACCCTTCATGCAAGACAAGCCTTCCGCAGAGACTGTTTTTGTCAAAAGGATCTTTTACTCCAATACGCCAGGCATCACCGTTACGCTTACTGCCAAATACAGCTACATTGCCGCCCAAATTGACAAAGGCACCCCCGACGCCTTCTGTCTTCAGGTATTCACATAATCTATCCGCAATAAAACCCTTGGCTGTTCCCCCTAGGTCAATGGAAGTTTTGCTATCGGTTTTTTGAACAAAATAACGTTCCTCCCCTCCCTTTTCGGAGGCATGAAGTGTGACAGCGCGATAATCCACATGACGTACAGCTTCAGCTACATCTGCCTCAGATGGTTTTATACCCTTACTGAAATCCCAGAGCTGTGTCACTATCCCCATTGTGACATCGAACAGGCCTTCGCTTTTTGCGCTATATGACAAACCCTGAGCAAGCGCGTGCCAGGTGAGAGAGGAGACCTCAATCGCCTCTTTCGACGCCCTGTTAATACGACTGATTTCACTGTCCGCACGTGTTCGAGAAAGAATGCGCTCAAGCTCGCGACACTGAGCAATAATACCCTCTGCCGCCTCCTTGGCTTTTAAGCGAAGTTCTGTAGCATGGAGCTCGGCATTTGAAGCTACGCTTTTGTAGTGCGTTTGAGATGGAAATGTATGAGAGCCTATGGAGGTGTCGGTTGCGGTGCTTTCATGGAAATACCCCTGCACCGTAACTATGGTACTGAACGCTAAAAAACTCAGGGAGAATACACCCTCCCCGTCTACATATTCAAAGGCGACTTTATCGTCCGACGCTGCCAGCTTCACCAAATAATCCTCACCCTCACACAACACGCTGCGCGATACGCGTGATGGAAAGAACATGTATAGGTGGTTCCTGTTTGAGTATTTCTGTTAGCAATACGCTTGAGCTCAAACTTCCTTCAGGCTTAGCCTGCAAAGTGAATTCTAGGATATCCTCATTTTGAACAATCTCGCCTATAAGAAAGTCGCGCGGTCTCAATACTCGTTCTTTTCGTTTTCGTACAAGCACGATGCTGTCTGGGACACACAGAGGGCTAGCGGGAACGGAACTTAGTTGCGCCCGATACACTGAAATGGGGAAGGCTACCGAAGAGGCAGGCTCTCGCTCGCCTAGGTGCTCGCAGGCATACACCATGAGATCATCCACACACATGGCCCTTAAAGCCTCACGTGCTTTTTCAGGCTGCACATACTCGGTTAATTGTAGATCAAAGCACTCGCATTCGCTTCCAACCCCCACGGGGAGTGCAGAGCCGAAGCTAATTTTCATATGGGGTGAAAAACCTTGCGATATTGCATAGGGAAGTCCTGCCCTGCGCACTATCCTTTCAAGCGTGCGGGCAACTTCTAAATGCGAAAGCATAGACAGACGGCCTGTTTTCTTGAAAAACACGCGCATGCGGAAGTTTGGTGTATTAGCCATGGCGAGGCTCCTGCACTTCCACCCTTGTCGTAAAGCTCGGGCAGACACCACAGTTTGAGCAGGTGTCAAATGAACAGTCGGGCGTGGTGCACCCCTTCGTGGCACGTTCTCGCTCCTGTTGTAAAAACTCGAGGGATACCCCCGAGTCTATATGCGACCAAGGTAAGATATCGTCGAAAGAGTAAGGCTCCTGCGCCCTCGCCTCATAGTCAAAGCCGAGCTCCTCGGCTGATTCACGCCAAGGCTCCGCCTCAAAATGCTCTGACCACGCATCGAATCGAGCGCCCTTCTTCCACGCCCCCTCAATCCATTCGCAGCATTCTCTTCCGCCTCGGGATAGTAAGGCTTCGATGCAGGATGTTTTAGGTTCGTGCCAGGTGAGATCTATAGCTCTAGACCGTAAAGATGAACGCAACAAAGAAACACGTCTCGAAGCTTCTTGCGTGCTAATTTGCGCATCCCATTGAAAGGGTGTATGGGGCTTTGGCACAAAAAGAGCCACGGATATACCTATCTTGATACTCCCTCTTTGTTCCGGTGCCACCGTTTTTTTCGCACAATCATACGCAGCTTGCGCCATATCGGCAATGGCGACGACATCTTCGTCAGTCTCCGTAGGAAGCCCAATCATGAAATACAGCTTGCAACGCCTCCAACCAGCAGCGAAAGCCGCCTCTATAGCACCCAAAAGATCTTCCTGAGTCACGTTTTTGTTAATAACATCCCGAAGACGCTGCGTACCTGCCTCGGGCGCAAAGGTGAGACCTCCTTTTTTTCGTCCTGCGACAAGTCGCGCCGTCTCCACACCGAAGGAGTCGAGCCTCTGCGAAGGAATGGACACCCTCACTCCCTTTCCAGCCAAAGCTTTGTTTAGGCGAGTTAGGATTTCCGTTATTTGGGAATGATCCGTTGTTGAAAGAGACGTGAGGCTTACTTCGTCGTAACCTGTCTCCTTAAGGCCTTTTAAAACAGCCTCTACGATATTATCAGCCGAGCGCTCCCTGACAGGCCTATATAAAACTCCCGCTTGGCAAAATCTGCAACCGCGGGTACACCCGCGAAGTAGCTCGACATTCAGACGATCGTGGACCACCTCAGTAAATGGCACAATACAAGGCTCCCAGGCATCACTCTCAGAAAACCCTTTGAAAAGACGGCGTTTAAATGACTGTGGGGCAGCAGGATCTTGGGGCTTGAGCCAGGTTTCCTGCGATTGTGCGTCCTCTTTCGTGTTCCATTCATACAAAGAGGGTGCGTACACACCGTCTATATTTGAAAGTGCTCGCACTACCTGCTTCCTTGTCTTACCCTGCCCTTTCAGTTTCCGATGAGCACTCAAAAGTTCGGGAACAAGCTCCTCCCCTTCCCCAAGACAAATAAGGTCAAAAAACGCGTGATATGGTTCAGGATTATACGTGCAGGGCCCGCCTGCAAGGACTAAAGGCTCATCCTCCCTTCTGTCGACTGCATGAAGTGCTATATGTGCCAAATCTAAGACTTCGAGAATGTTGCTTGCCGCCATCTCATGAGAGAGAGTAATACCCAGTGCATCAAACTCCGAAAGAGGCGCGCAGCTCTCCAAGGAAAAAAGCGGAAGGCCTTCGTCCCTCATAACATCGCAAAAATCAGGGGCAGGTAGAAATGCCCGTTCTGCAGCAAGATCTTCGCAGGCATTGACAGCGTTGCAAAGTATGCGAACTGCCTGGTTGGCCTGGCCTAGCTCGTAGGTGTCAGGATATACCATACAAAACCGATACGAGGTGTCACATTTGTTGGTAGCGCCCCATTCGTGATTTATATATCGTACTGGACGTTCTGCCTGAGGTAGTATACGCAGCAGTTGCGGCCAGAGATCTGTCACAAGTCCCCCTTGATTTTTTGAACTGCGCGAGAACTTATTTTTTGTATTCGTGCATGTTTTGGTACAGCGGATACAGCCTTCGCAGCAGCCTCGCGTGCCTTCGATGCTACCGCAGCAACACCGTCCATATCGCCGCCTTTTTCGAAATACTCAATAGCTGCATGCCCCATGGCGTACGTCCCCGAATAACCTACAGCAGCTTTTATGGCCCATCCTAAGGCAGGAACTACTCCTATTGCTTGGCGGGCAATTGAACGGAAAGCGAAGCCTCCGCCAACTACTGCAGCCAGCTCTTTAACGCGCTCCATGTTCATAGGCTGTCCGTATGCAGCAGCAATCTGTAAGAGCATTTTTGCCTGGTTGAGCGTCATGACAGGCATATCTGCACCGGGAATGACAAGAACCAGCCCAACGCCTGCATTTTGCAGAGAGGTTGCTTTCACAGCTTCAACCGAAAGAGGCCGCCGGACAAAGCCGAAGGCCAAGGCAAAGGCAAGCCTTTTTTCCTTACAAGTTTCTATAATCCATTCACCCATTTTTGTGTGAAGCTCCTGCTCTATGGCTGGCGTAAGGGCATACGGTTCTTTTTCGAGTCCGCTTATTTCCGTTAAAGCCCGTTCGTCCACCCCGGTTCCAGGACCTATGAGATCTTCTTTTAAAAGAAGGTGGCTGCTTTGTTGGGAAAGCCCGTATGCTATCCCAGGCATACTCGACACCACCATGACAGGAACACCCGATTGTCGAATTTCTGCTGCATACGATCCGACATCCTCATTGACCCCCGCTACGATTACCGCCATATCTGCCTCGGGAGAGACGACAACGGGGAAGCTCGGGAAGTACATGGTTGAAACGCGAGTGTTAGATGCTGCGCTTGCAAATGAACGTCGCACAAAAGCCTGGATATCGCCGGGTGACGATTCGTCCATATAAATACTGACAGACAAGGGCATTGCGAGTGCCTTGTCAAGAGAGACGGCCTCATCTAATACTGCCTTAACATCGATAGGAAGTCGCATAAGAACCCCTCTTTCCTAGTTTGAAGTTCGAGCCCATACTGAGTGTATAAGCCCCAAAAGCACAAAATTCACGAGCATAAAAGACGAGCCGTAACTCATGAAGGGAAGCGGGATTCCTGTAATGGGCATAAGGCCGCATGTCATACCAATATTCTCTAAAATCTGGAAAAGCCACATCCCAACAATGCTCATAACTATAAGGGCACCGAATAAGTCGCTCGACCTTCGTGCTATATGGAAGCATATCAGAACCAAAGCTATGTAAAGACCCAGCAAAAGCAGCACACCGAAAAACCCGAGCTGCTCTGCAAGCACGCAAAATATAAAGTCTGTTGGAGCCTCAGGTAAAAATCCGAGCGCCGTCTGAGATGCATTGAAAAGACCCTTACCAAACAAGCCTCCAGACCCGATAGCAATTTTCGCCTGCTCCAAATTGTATCCGACAGTCGATTGGGCATAGCTCTGGTCGATAAACACAAGAAGGCGGGCACGCTGATAGTATTTTAAGATTTTATACTCGCCCGCTGCACTAAAAATCATTTCATCTATTACGAGAAGACCTGCTATAAGCGCAATACCAACAATAAGGCTTATCAACAGATATTTCCATTTCGCCCCTCCGACGACCAAGGCCGTGATGGCTATAAATAAATAGACAAGCCCTGTCCCGAGGTCATGGGTAATAGCACAGACAAAGGGGACAAGTAAGACGCCGAGCGCTTTAAGGTACTCTATCGGATCGTCAAGCTTGCCGTTATAGCGTGCTACCATGCTTGCGGAAAGGAGAATAACGGTCAGTTTGGCAAACTCTCCTGGCTGAATCTGTATACTGCCTATCTTTATCCAAGACATCGCGCCATTCACTTCCACTCCAAGTCCCGGAATGAAAGGCGAAAGGATGAGGATTACATTAATCGCGAGCAACAACCAGGTATAGTCGGAAAGAGCGCGGTAGTCAAATCGTGCAACAAAATACATTGCCACAAGTCCGATAACGACCCCCTGCAATTGACGCATGAAACTGTAATCGGGGTTGTCAACGATAGCAGAATACACAATCAGGAGACCGTAGGAGCAAAGTAAAACAGTCGTTATGAGTAGAGGTAGATTTATATGCTTTGTCAAACTACGTTTTCTGGCCGGTTGAGGCAAGACAGCGTCCGTTCGTATAGATTGTATTTCAGGCAGTTGCGACATACTGGACCCTAGTCCTCCCTCCCGTAATCTGCAGGTGCAATCTTTACTGATTGACCGGTAGATCCCGAAATCGGTGTCAGTTCTTCGTCTAGGCTTCCTTCATCTGCCAAGAATGCGGCACGCAATACTTCGGCGCTTACCGGCTCAGCCGATGTGACACCAGAGCCGCCCTCTTCTACCGTGCAGACGACCACATACTTCGGATTGTCATAGGGGGCATAAGCTGCGAACCAGCCCAGGTGTTGTTTCCCTGAGACCTCGGCAGTTCCTGTTTTCGCTATCGCATCGTAGACACTGTGTTGTTCGAGCGCGTTTCGAATGCCTGCGTTGTCAGTAGCAACCGCCCTGAGAGCCTCTCTCATTACCTCAAGCGTCTCAGGTTTTACCTCAGGGCTGGAAACCACTTCCGATTCGTGCTTTATCACGGTGTCGCCTTCAGAATTCTTAACTTCACGTAAAAGATGGGGGCGCATAATATCCCCGGTAGCCAACGATGCGTACGCTACCGCCATCTGCAAAGGAGTCACTTTCACATATCCCTGCCCTATTGCCATATTTGACATATCGCCAGGACGCCATTCCGCCTCTTCAGGAGCGTCTGCGAAATATTGTTTTTTCCAGTCGGGAGTTGGAATAACGCCAGCCTGTTCACCGCCAAGATCGATGCCGGTGGTCTTCCCAAAGCCATACGATGTAATAAAATCTTGCATGGCAGTGTCGCCGATTTCGCCCCGGGAGGAGTAGAAGCTTTTTGCTATCTCGTAAAACACCACGTCACAAGATTCCACGACACCGTAGCGAAAGTTAATATGACCGTGACCGGTAAGGAGATGGCAATTTTGAGGATACTCGTCACCAAAACCAACCCACGTTCCCTCACAGTTCCAGGTGCGTTCAGAGTCTGCAAATCCGTACTCGAGACCTGCCATCCCTGTAAATGCCTTAAAGGTGGATGCGGCAGGATATGTTCCTTCAATAGCTCTGTTCAGAAGTGGATAATGAGACTCTTCGGATATGAACAAATCCCAAGTTTCTTGCGAGATTCCACCGATAAAGCTCTCAGGTGTATACGTTGGGTAGCTGGACATAGCTATGATAGAGCCATCGGTAACATCCATGCAGACAAGAGAAGCTGCACTTCCAATATGCTCACCTATAATCCCGTTTGGAGCTATGAGTTCAGCAAGCGCGCGGTCTGCCACATGCTGAACGGACGCACGTATAGTAAGATACACATCGTTTCCCTTAGTGGGATCCGTCTCGCTTATTACCTGCCGTACGCTACCATCAGCATCTGTTATAACCACTCTTTGTCCACGTGTTCCAGCAATTACCGAGTCGTAAGTTTTTTCTATACCGCTTTTTCCTATGATGTCGCCACTCTCATACACGACACCTTCCTTTTCCAACCCCAATTCTTCTTCGCTGATCACACCGGTATAGCCGAGAAGATGCGCAGCAAGTGCTCCGTAGGGGTATTCTCGTGTACTTCGTTCCTCAGTGGAAATGCCAGGGAAGGCCTCCGCGTGCTCAGCTATAAATGCAACATCCCTCAAATTGACACCGCTTGCAACTACGCGTTGACTCTGCGCACCGCTTGATGAGTCTAAAATCCGCATTTTCACGACATTGTGAGGCAAGCCCAAAAGTACAGACAGTCTTTGGATCAAAGTACGATCATTAGCAACATCAGCATCAGCCAGAACAGTAAGCGAGGTCTTGTTTTTGACAAGTGCCACACCATCGGCATCATAGATAACACCGCGCGGCGCAATCGAAGAGAGACTTACGTAGGTATTGCTCTCCGCCTTTTTTTTGTATTCCTCACTGGAAAGCCCCTGCATTTGCCAGAGTCTTGTTCCAAGCGAGGCAAATATAGCGGCTGCTGAAAGGCCTACAACAGCAAAACGCGGCTGCAGAGAATCCATTACCGATCCCTTTTCTGGCGAATGGCCAGGTTTTACCTGAATAGCTGACACATATGAATTTCCCTTTTTTCCTTCCGCTGATGCAGTAGTCAGGCTTACTGTACGAGGGTTTGTCCGTCCACTGCGCTTCACACGGGATGACTTCTTTTTATCCCAAACGTGATAGAGGACAAGCGCAATGGAGCCTAAGACAGCGAGGGAAACAAGGATGGCAATGAGAGCGAGTGTCATCGGAAGCCCTAAAACCGTGGAGTTTTTCGCTTTGTGGCCTTCGACCTTAAGAGAGGACTTGTCTTAGGCGGCATATGTGCTGAAACTTGCACTGCTCCCCCTTCGCGATTGGAAGAGTCGCTGAGTCTCGTCTCTGATCCCATGAAGAGCTTCCCTCCAAATATGATAAGCAAGACCCCGAAAACAAAGTCATACAAGGCACACGGGAGTGCCGTAAATACGAAAGCCTCTAATATCCCAATTGAAACGCCCAGTAGAATCATGAACACGGCATACAGAAATTCGACAAAAAGCACTGCAACAAAGAATACTATCAGCGGCATAGACACGGACTCATTGTCAATAACTTTAAAGATGTAATAAATCCCAATGTAGGCAAGAACACTCAAGAGGGCCATAGCCCCTACAGGTCCATGCCCTAAAAAATCGTACAAGAGACCGAGGCTAAAAGCGATAACGAGCGTCGAGATATACTGAGGCCTCATGATGGACAAGAACACTGTGAAGACGATGAGCAGATTGGG
Organism: uncultured Raoultibacter sp.; assembly: GCA_964345475.1. GTDB lineage: Bacteria > Actinomycetota > Coriobacteriia > Coriobacteriales > Eggerthellaceae > WRIS01. The sequence continues at coordinate 9,909 of CAYFQW010000004.1, read as the reverse complement.
TACCACATGACCCAAAGCAATATTGGGGGCAATAACGAGCTGGACGATAAGCGCCAGCGCCGCGCCAATAACAGCTAGAGCAGTTTTATTCCGCATCAGTACTCCCTTCTGCGTTGATATCTTCTGCTTCACTGAGTTCTACTTCGGTATCGGACAGACCCGTGACTACGAGGACCTCCTCGAGCGATCGCAAGCCTTCGTTTGGCGAGACCACAATCTTTCGAGAGAAGCCGCTCTGAGTTTCATCGATTTTAACTACAAGGCCGACAGTAAGCCCGCGTTGAAAGTTACCGCCTAATCCCGAAGTAATAATAACATCGCCTATTTCAACGTCTACATCGTCGTCGATATTTTCAAGATACAACAAGCCTTCGTGCGAACCGTATACAACACCTTCAGCACGATTCGACTGAATCATAACAGCAACCCCGCTTAGAGGATCCGTCAAGAGACGAATATCGGAAGTATTCAAGCCGACCGATACTATCCTTCCAGCCAAACCTCCTGGCCCTACAACAGGAAGCCCTATGAGAACACCGTCTTCAGAGCCTCTATCGATAGTTACCACTTGATCCCAGGCATTCGAGCTTCTCGATATCACACGGGCACCTATTGTTTCAAGATTGTAGCTATCCTTCAAACCAAGGAGCGCTTGTGTTCGTTGGGCCTCTTGGCGATACTCTTCCAACTGGGCAATTTCGTTTATCAGCTCAGCATTGTAATTCTGCAGGGATTCTATGCTCGTTTCGGAAGCCATCTTATTCTCGAGGGAGTCGCCGATTGCATTTGTACCTGAATCGATCGCACCTCCCATAAACTTCAAAGGTGCAAATAGTCCCGAAACCTGGGCTTGCGCCATATGGAGAGGACCTGACTCGCCCTCGTTAAAATACACCGTTATCATCGCGAATGAAGATACAAGAAATAGCAAGCACAAAATACGCCCAATAATGAGGCTGGTAACTTTTTGATGCGGAGCAGGCATGGGAAAAGACAGTCCCTTTACTTCGATCGCATCAGAGTCTGCTTCAAAGCAGTTGGCGTTTCCAACACTTTCAGACAGCCGACAACGACATTGGTAAGAGCGGTTTCGCTCGTCCAAACAGGAATTTCAAGCTTTTCAGTCAAATATCTATCGAGGCCTGACAAAAGACCGCCGCCTCCCGTAAGGAGGATACCATTTTGGATAATATCACTAGCTAAATCAGGATTCGTTTTCTTGAATGTTTCTTTTATATGGATAACCATTTCGCCCACAGGCTGTTGCAGAGCTTCGCGAACATCCTCTGATTGAATGGTAACCTCTTTTGGCTGCTCGGTCAGAACGTCCTGGCCAGAAATAACCATATCTCGCTCACGCCCATCTTCGAAGGGCAGTATCGATCCGATTTTTATTTTGATGACTTCAGCAGTACGCTCCCCGATTTTTATTCCTAAGAGATCGCGTAGGTGCACTGCGATCGCCTCATCCATCCGGTTACCAGCCAAGCGCAGGGAGGAGGATGTGACAATTCCTCCAAGAGAAATGACCGCAACCTCAGTGCTTCCGCCGCCAATATCAACTACCATTGAACCAGTAGGCTCGGTAACAGGCAGATCGGCGCCCATAGCAGCTGCCATAGGCTCTTCGATGAGATATGCCTGCCGTGCTCCTGCTTGGATGGCCGCTTCAAACACGGCTCGTTTTTCTACCGAAGTAGCGCCACAGGGAATACAGATGACGATACGCGGTTTTGCCTGCCAGGGATACCGCTTAGGGGAGGCTTTATTTATAAATGCTGAAAGCATTGCTTCAGTAATATCATAATCTGCTATCACTCCGCTTTTTAAAGGGTGCTCGGCAGAAAAAGCCTCAGGCGTATGATTGATCATATTTTTTGCCTCATGGCCCACTGCTAAAACCCTATAGGTGCTTTTTTCGATAGCCACAACAGAGGGCTCGTTTATAACGATACCCTCTCCTGCTATAGCCACCAGCGTATTTGCTGTTCCTAGGTCAATTGCCATATCGTTTGACATTTGCCTTGTGGCTCGTGAAAACCTATCAAATAATGACATAAAAGGCTATCCTTTAAATTCGTTGCACATACGAACAAGAATTCTAACACAGCCCTATACTCTAGATCTTAAAATTCACAGGCAGTACACCCTCTTTAAGACATCCTACAGCGTGCGAATCCCCCTGAAATAAACATCCTTAAAGACTTGCTATGATAGCATCTACTGAGTCTTTAGCATCTCCTAGAAGCATATCGGTGTTATCGTTGAAAAACAAGGGATTTTGAACGCCAGCATACCCGGCATTTCTCATTGAGCGCTTGAACACAACGACCCTTTCAGCTTCCCATACTCGCATTACAGGCATACCAGCTATAGGTGAATCGGGTTCAGTTTCGGCAGAAGGGTTCACCGTGTCATTAGCCCCAATAACTAGAACTACATCGATAGAGCCGAAATCGTCATTCACCTCATCCATCTCTAAAACATTATCGTAAGGTACTTTTGCTTCGGCAAGCAAAACGTTCATATGCCCAGGCATACGACCTGCAACAGGATGAATCCCGAAACTCACATCTACACCCATATCAATGAGCCTTCGTGTGAGATCAGCGACGGGAAATTGAGCTTGAGCAACCGCCATTCCATACCCTGGCGATATCAACACATGATGAGCCTCTTTCAGCATTTGGCTCACTTCTTCAGCAGTTATGCTCGTATAGTCGCCATAGTCTTTTGTTTCGCCGTCACTCGACTCAGAAATGCTGGCACCTCCGAATCCGCCGAGAATGACAGAGATGAATGAGCGGTTCATGCCTTTGCACATAATATAGGATAGATATGCACCAGACGAACCAACCAGTGCGCCTGTGATAATGAGCAAATCATTCCCCAAGGTAAAGCCTGCCATTGCTGCAGCCCAACCAGAATATGAGTTAAGCATCGAGACAACAACGGGCATATCGCCTCCGCCAATAGCGAGCACGAGGTGCGCCCCGAGGATAAGTGAAATTACTGTCAGAATAGCAATTGGCGCAATTCCCTCATGAACACCGCGAGTATTGATAAGCCAAACAATCATAGCAACAGACACAAGGACCATGGCTAGGTTGATACCGTTTCTCCCTGGCAAGGTAAGTGGCTTACCAGAAATCTTTGCAGACAGCTTCAAATAGGCTACGATTGACCCAGTAAGCGTGACAGCTCCTATGAAGATAGCCAGGCCCACCTCTCCCATGTGAAATGCATTTGCACTACCTGGAGCCCCAGGCGTCTCTACGAAGGAATTAAATCCTACGAATACTGCGGCAGCACCAACAAAGGAATGCAGCATGGCCACAAGTTCGGGCATGCCTGTCATTTTGACTCTCAGCGCTTTCCATATACCAATACTTGCACCAATCAAAATGGCAACAAGTATTAACACAAGCGCATGAACTGCCGCCTCACCATCTTGGAATGTCGCAACAACGATAGTTGCAACAAGAGCAATCGTCATTCCCGCAATTCCAAGAATGTTTCCTCTCAGCGCGGATTTTTGTTTTGAAAGACCAGCCAATGCAAGGATAAAAAGCAAGGCTGCTAAAATATAAGCAAGGGATTGAAATCGCGTGAGCAGGCCGAACACTTCCATAGGAGCATCAAATCCTGTATCTAAAACAGTATCAGCCATTAGTCCTCAGAGCTCCTTTGAAACATCCCGAGCATACGATGTGTCACAAGAAAGCCACCAAAGATATTTATAGATGCAATGACAATGGCAATGAAGGACAGGACGGTGACAAGCAGGTTACTTGAGCCTATTAATAGCACCGCCCCAACGATAATAATGCCGGAAATAGCATTCGTCTCGGACATGAGGGGTGTATGCAGGGTGTGCGTCACATTAGTAATGACGTAAAAGCCGACAACGACAGCCAGCTCAAAGACAATGAAGTGTCCGGACATTTCAGGTGGTGCAGCCAGCACGAGCAGAACACCCAAAATACCCGCCGCAATTTTCCACCACCACTTCTTCCAAGCTGGCTTCTCGACTTCTTCTATTGCAGGCTTATCCAATTCTGCAGCTACAGCCTGTTGAGGTGCGGCAGAGACCTTCACGGGTGGCGGAGGCCACATGATCTCACCGTCCAAGGCAACAGTCACCCCGCGAACAACCTCATCAGCTTGATCTAATACCAGCTCACCGTCTTTTTCTGGAGTAGTTAATTTAAAGAAATTAACAATATTCTGCCCATACAGCTGCGACGCTTGACTGGGAAGACGGCTCGGTAAATCATTGTACCCGATGATGGTAACGCCGTTTTCGGTATGGATAAGCTCTCCCGGTTTCGTCAGTGCACAGTTGCTTCCTTCAACAGAAGCCCCCATATCAACGATGACAGAACCTGGCTTCATACCAGCAACAGCTTCCTCTGTTAACAGGAGCGGTGAGGGACGCCCTGGTATCTGAGCGGTAGTAATGACTATGTCATTATTGGCAGCCTGTTCCTGATAAACTTTGAGAACAAGCTCCTTCTGCTCCTCAGTCATTTCTTTAGCATACCCATCCGACGACTCCTGCTTTACAGGAATTTCGACAAACGTGCCGCCGAGAGATTCTACCTGGTCGGCAACTTCTGCGCGAACGTCAGTCGCGGATACGATAGCCCCCATTGAATTTGCAGTGCCAATCGCTGCGAGACCCGCCACGCCAACGCCAATAACATATACTTTGGCAGGAGGCATTTTACCGGCAGCCGTTACCTGGCCTGTGAACAATCTACCAAATGCACTTGCAGCCTCAATTACCGCTCTATAGCCTCCGATATTCGCCATTGACGATCTAACATCAAGTGCTTGAGCACGGGAAATGCGCGGGACAGCATCCATGGCAAGAGCAGTAAGTCCCCTCTCTCCCAGCTTCGACACAACATCCGCATTTGCTCCTGGATTTATACGCGTTATCAGCGTAGCACCCTTCTTGATAAGATTAAGTTCTTCATCAGGCGGGGTGTCTAAACAAATCACGATATCGCAGCCCCACGCATGCTCCCTATCGACAATCGCAGCGCCAGCATCTCGATACTGATCGTCGTAATAGCTGGAGAGCACTCCTGCTCCTGACTCAACGCACACTTCATACCCAAGCTTCAAAAGCTTGGTGACAGTGTCTGGTGAACCAGCAACCAGGGTCTGTCCCTCACATGGCTCTTTTGGTATGCCAATTAGCATACATCCTCCGTTCTTCCTCTTACGTGCAACACACGCTTCATGTTAAAAATGCATCAGAAGTGATATCCCTCAGGGTGACAGCTGATCCCACCTTCATCTGTACAAAGATGATATATCCGTACGAGCTCTCCGCACCTACAGCCTTTACTTGGACTGCGTTTCCTAGATCACGTCTACACGATTGACCCACAAAAGCCAACCAAAGCCCATCGAAATATGCAGGATGGTAAACTGTTTGCCGTATTTGATACGAAGCTAGATGAAAAATCTATGCAATGACAAACAGCGTATTCAATTATCCAACACCAGCCCTCTCGACAAGGGTAGATTATATACCTGCAGCACTATAGCATGTCCATTCATGCTGTGTAGGCGCATGCTGCGCATCTCGAAAACAATTCCTTATTTCCAAGAAAGTCGTACCACAATAGATTTTAGAACGGAAATTTAACTGCTTTTTGTGTGAGACGGCAGTTTATATATACCGCAGTGAGCATCATCGCATCCGAGAATTCCCTGACTTTAATCGATACGCACTGCCAACTTGAAAAAGTGGGGCTGAAAATCATTTGCGCCATCATGTGCAACAGTTTTGACACATCCGATTTTCAGATCCCCACCTTAAGCGTCGCTTCACAATACACATGCGCGAAACTATGCAAAGAAGATGCCTATTTCACGCTCCGCCGATTCTGGAGAATCAGACCCGTGGATTACGTTTTCGTCCATGACAAGACCGAAGTCGCCGCGAATTGTACCAGGCGCAGCATCCGCAGGATTGGTGGCCCCCATAAGAGAGCGACACTTAGCAACTGCTCCTTCGCCAGAGACTACCATCTTGACCACAGGCCCCGAAGTGATATAACTGATAAGCCCCTCATAGAAAGGCTTCCCTTCGTGTTCAGCATAGTTCGCCTGAGCCTGCTCGAGGCTGACTTCACCGAGCTCAAGGCGATCAAGATTGAGTCCAGCACGCTCAAGACGATTAATAATCTCGCCAACGTGTTTATTCCGTACGCCGTCTGGTTTTATCATAAGGTACGTTTTTTCAAATGCCATGCATCTTCCCTTCTCACATCATAAATAATTACATTTGATATCTATGCATCCCAAAAAGCTCTTTCTGGGCTCATCAACTACTACTGACACGCCGTGTTTCTAACCAGAAGTCGAAGGTTCTGAGATAAGCAGGCGTAAAGTCTTAGTTTTGGCTCGAGAAATAGAACTGGACATCAGACACCTTCCAACCTATCATGTCACGAACCATACTCACTTCATACTGAAGCTCTCCGCCCTGCTCAGTCGTTGCCACGACATACACCTTTGACTCGCTCATCGTCTTATTGACACCGGCTATAGTTATATTTGGATCGCTCGGTATCTCTGCAGCAAGCTTAGCGGCGTCTTTAGAGCTTACATCTTTTGCAAAAAGCGAATCGGTAGCAGCCTCAGGATTAGCAAAGAGCTCTTGCGCCACCGTTTCTTGGCTTGGGTAACCAAAGCCCTGTGTATACGCAAATGCGCTCACTCCGAAGAGAATAAGGATTAGGACTAATATGGCTACAAGAATCTTTAATCCGACATTTCGATGTCTTCTTTGTTGCCTTGCAACCCCCTTAGACCATTGCTCAAGCTCTTCATCACTTGCACTAAAAAAGCGATCCTCGGCTTCTGCGCTGCCGTGCCCCAATGCATAGGGATCGTCATCGTAATACTCGACCTGGTCATATCCGTAATAGTCATCATCGGGATACGAAAGCAAACCATCTGCATGTACATCAAGACCCGACATGTCAGCGTCTACCGGAGCAAGGATTGCAGTTGCCTCCGAAGTTGTTCGATTGGAGACAGCTGTAACCGCACGCTGATAGTCGACACTGGCAGAGTCACTCAAAAGATACGTCTGATCAGCCAAGGCTGTTTCAAAAGAGCGTACTGCATTCTGCATTTGACCAGCAGCTACATGGGCTTGGCCTAAGTTGGCGAACAATTTATTCTTTGTTGCCGGAGCCATACGGAAAGGAATAGCGCTTTCATACGAAGATATTGCATCAAGGGGCCGATTGAGGGCCATAAAGCAAACCCCTAGGTTGAGGAGAGCCTTCGTAGGGTCGGGGTTTCTCTCGTCAAGAGCTGCTTGGCGAAAAGCAACGCCTGCTTCGGCGGACTTACCTAATTTTAAAAGAGCATTCCCCAAACCCATATGAGCCTTGTACGGGGTGCTGCTCTTCGCATCCGACACAGCTATCTCGAAATGTCGCACAGCATTCTCGTAATCACTGAGCGCAGCGTAGCAGGTACCGAGATTTGTATTCACGGTAGCAGCCTGATCGTACGCAGAATCTGCAGTAGCCTGAGTGTAGGCATGGATTGCCTCATGATAGTCTTTCATTTTCACCAGACAGTTTCCTATCTGATGATACAAAAGACCCGTCTCTCCTGGTGCGAGTGGCTCGCGCTCATCTTGCAAGCATTCAGTGTATGCCTGAAGCGCAACCCCATACTCTTTGTTTTCATAGGCAAAACGCGCTTGTTGAAACAACTCGTTATTCATCGGAATCCTTTGTTTTACATCACTGCCGTACTAGTCGATCCTAGTTCAGGCCTCAAGGTTTTCAATCTTGATGCTTTCAATAACATCGCCAACCCGCAATTGCCCTATGACGTCAAGACCTTCAAGAGTCTGGCCAAACACGGTATAGTTCGGGTCAAGGAAGCTCTGATCTCCTAAGCAGAAATAAAACTGGGATCCGCCTGAATTTGGATCTTGCGAGCGAGCCATTGCCAGACTGCCATCAAGATGCTTGTTGTTTGGATTCGTAGTGTACTCTTCTTTAATGGTATGACCGGGACCACCTGTGCCCAGACCCCCAAAAGGACTCGCAGCCTTCTTGATCACTTCTTCCGTGCTCAAATCGCGGGTGTTAGGATCTCCGCCCTGGATAACGAAACCAGCCACATAGCGATGAAACTTAAGATTGTCATAGAACCCTTTATTGGCGAGCTCGACAAAGTTACCGACATGGATAGGAGTATCCTTGCCTGTCAATTGCACGCGTATGCTTCCTTTAGATGTGGTAACAACTGCAATCTCATTACCACTTGGCTGATATTCTGGGGTGTAGTTAGCCATAAAACCAAGACTCCTTTTCACTGTAAGCTACATTTTTTATAACTTCATTGTATAGTTGGTACACTGGCGCCCTTGGCAGGATTCGAACCTGCGGCTTTCTGCTCCGGAGGCAGACGCTCTATCCCCTGAGCTACAAGGGCATAACTCTCATGATTATACGCTATCATGGTAAATAACAATAAAGACGCGTAAGGAATTCACAGTAATACATGGATGAAACAATCATTATTCAAGCATTGGCCTATGGAGCAGAAGGTGTCGGCAAGTCTTCTGCCGGGAAAACAGTTTTTGTAGAAGGAGCCGCTCCGGGCGATCGGGTGAAAGTAGATGTCATTGAGGAAAAGAAGCATTTCAATCGAGCACGGATAAAAGAACTGCTCGAGCCAGGTGCCTCACGGGTACACCCTCCCTGCCCCTATGCGGGTGTGTGCGGAGGCTGTCCATGGCAACATGTCTCCTATCAAAAGCAGCTCGAAGCAAAACGGCAAACAGTTCTTTCCTCCCTCACGAGGATTGCAAAAATCGATCAAGGCCAGGTTGAGGAAATTCTTGCCCATACAAAACCGAGCAAGCGCGAATTCGGCTATCGCAACAAAATCGAACTTCAAGGGTCTCTCTCACCAGAAGAAGGTTTTGTCTTAGGGTTTCGGGCAAAAGCCTCCCCCGACATTATCCCAATCGACGCATGCCTCCTTGCGGCAAAACACATTGAAACATCGCCGAAGGCCTTACGGGGAGCCCTTAGGTATCTTCATGGAAAGCAAGATCTTGGAATCTTCAGGGTCGGCATCCGCCATAGCATGCGGACGCGCGACACCGAACTTGCCTTATGGACAACACCGGGAAGTTTTCCACGCAAAGCCATCAGTTCGACGTGTGCAGATGCCTTGCAAACGACGAGCCTGGTCCGCGTTGTATCTGAACCTGAGAAGGCGCGGCGGGTAAAACAAGTAGAAGTATTGCAGGGCAAGGGTTTTTGGGAAGAGTCGCTAGCTGGTTCTCGCTTCAAAACGAGTGCACCATCTTTCTTCCAGGTCAACACTGCTCAAGCAGAAGTCCTTGTTGACGCAGTCGTCGAGGGGCTCTCCTTGAACGCAGGCTCTCGTGTTGCCGACTTGTACGCGGGTGGGGGTACTTTTTCAGTGGCTCTCGCTAAAAAAACCAAGCATGTCATCGCCGTTGAAGCTGCTTCTTCAAGCGTGCAGGACTTGAGACGTAATGCCAGCCTCAATCACGCGACTATCGATGTGCGGGGAGGAGACAGCGGCCGCGAACTTGCAAATCTGGGAAGGCTGGATGCGCTGGTGGTAGATCCTCCTCGAGCAGGACTTTCTCGGCATGCCCTTACAGGCATTATTGCGGCGCAACCGCGAGATATCGCATACGTGAGCTGCGATCCCGCTACCTTAGCCCGAGATGTTGCCCGACTGCGTGAGGGAGGCTATCGGTTAACGCACGTACAACCGATAGACTTATTTCCACAAACCTATCACGTTGAGTGCGTGGTAGGGATGTCAAGGGTAAAATGAAGAGTGTGCGAAAGGCCCAGTAAATAAGGCACTTTC